>JAVJSI010000010.1 GCA_040219515.1 Acidimicrobiales bacterium | reverse complement strand
CCTAGACATCCCACGGGTCGTAGGTGTCAAGCGGCGAGTTCGTGGCGGTGTGCCCAGGCGGTGTGTTCGTCGTAGTGGGTTTGGTGTTTGAGGCAGCCGTGGAGGATGCCGACGAGACGGTTGGCGAGGGCGCGTAGGGCGCGGTGATGGGTGTCGCCGTGTTCTCGGCGGTGGTCGTAGAAGGCGCGGGCGCCGGGGCTGGCGGTGAGCGCGGCGAAGGCCCACAGGTAGCAGGCGTCGGCGAGGCGCCGGTTGCGGGCGTAGCGGGCCAAGACGACTCTGCGGGTGCCGGAGGCTTTGGTGATGGGTGACGTGCCGGCGTAGTTCTTGCGAGACTTGGCATCGGCGTAGCGGTTCGGGTCATCTCCGAACTCTGCGAGCACCCGGGCGCCGAGCGTCATCCCCAGTCCTGGCAGGGAGCGGATGATCTTGGTGTCCGGGTGCTGATCAAAATGGTCGGCCAGTTCGGTCTCGAGCCGGGCGATCTGTTCGTTGAGTTCGGCGATCACCGCGACGAGGGCGGTGACGGTGGTGCCCATCGCGTCAGCGATCATCGCGGGTGCTTCGAGCTGAGGAACTCGTAGCGCCGTCTGGATCTCGATGGCTCGGTCCTCGATGCGGCGCTGACGGCCTCCCCGCTTGAGCGCGGAGGCGATCTTCGAGCGCGACAGTTGCCGGCCTCGTGTCGGGGTTGGGGCCGCCGCGAGCACCGCCAACGCGTCCCCCTCCGCCAGCGCGTCGAAGGCATCAAGAGCGCCGGGATAGAACTCGCGCAACGTCGAGCGCAGCTGGTTGGTCTGGCGTTGCCGGGTCCAGATCAGCGACTGATGAGCCCGGGCCAGGACCTTGATGGCCTCGGCCAGTTCGCTGTCACCGGCGATGGGGCGATGATTGTGAGCGTCGGTGCGGGCCAGCTCGGCCAGCACCTTCGCATCACCGGGGTCGGACTTGGCCCCCGACGTCGTGTGCCGTTCGCGATAACGCGACGTCGACATCGGGTTGACCGCCAACACCGTGTAACCCGCGGCGACCAGCGCCGCGACAAACAAGCCGCGGTCGGTCTCGGTCGCAACGATCACCTCGGCCGGATCATCGACATGGCCGGACACGAGCTCATGAAACCGGGCCACCCCCTCGACCCCCTCAGCAAGCCGGGCCCGCTCCAAACGCCGCCCCTCGCCGTCCTCGATATGAATGTCGTGATGGGCCTCGGCCCAATCGTGACCAACGAACACTTTCCCCAACACGCTTCCTCCTGATCGACTCTCGACACGAGCCCGAGGCGACCAGCAGCCCGCTAATGGTTCAGTGCTCGAAGCACGCCATCCCACCAGCCATCACGATCAACCTCACCAACCAGCCGGCGCACGATCTAGGCCTAGGGTTCGAGAACCCCGCGTCACTCAGTGCTGACCGGCCAGCGGCTCGAGACCAGACTCGCTGACAAGCAGCTACTGGTCGACCCCCATTAGCGCCAGGCGCTCGAACGGCCCGTGAGGCGGCGCCACTGCTGCTCGCGCACGAAGGCCAACAACTCGGGGTCGTCGACCTGCTCGCGACGGGTGATGACGGCTCTCGCGTAGCCGACGAGCAGGCCGGCACCGGCTACCGCCCACGGGCGGATGAAGCAACGACGCACCGCCTTCGCGAGGACGAAGGCCGGGTGATACCCGCACACGTAGGCCGCTTCGCCGTTCTTCTGCCAGTTCGGCCACTGCCCTTGGCCGTCACCGGTGAAGCGGCGCTGGATCAAGATGACGTCGCGGAAGCTGCGAGTCGTGAAGCCCTTGAGTGTGGCCTTGAGCTCGTCGAGTGTGTCCCACCCCTTGACCGCGTGGATGCCGTCGATCGCGTTCCAGCAGTCTCGTCGGTAGATCTTCGTCGCCCCGCGCACATGGAACATCGGGTGCTCCTCGAGTACGAGTTTTCCGCCGATGTCGTTCTTGATCATGCCGCCCGCGATGCCGATCTCGGGCTCGTCGCCCATTCGTTGGAGGCATTGCTGAAAATAGTCGGCCGGCAGATCGAGGTCGCTGTCGAGCTTGACTGCAAAATCCCAGTCGATGCCCTCCACCAACGAGAAGCCTTCGAGGAAGGCCTCGACCACTCCCCCACCCGGGCGTCGACTGCCCCGGTCCCGACGATCGATGACCTCGATCCAGTCGTGATCGGCGGCGAACGACCGGGCGAGCTCACCGGTGCCGTCGGTGGAACCGTCGTTGACGATGACCCACTTCGCGGGCCGCCACGTCTGCGCGGCCATGCTCTCGAGCGTGTAGGGCAGGTACTCCGCTTCGTCGCGGGCGGGTGAGACGACGACATACGTCGGCGGAACAGTTTCAGACACGTCGATCCTTGAAGACATCGCGAACATCGTCGGCCACGGCAACCGTCCACCAACGTGGCTTCCCCTTGATCCGGTGCCGTCGGCTGAGCAGGCCGCGCTGTTGGGCGAGCGCCTCGACCTCGGGGGCCGGCATCTGGACGTTCATCATCCGGTGAAGCGCACCCGCGGCCCCGATGAGCACGAACGAGGTCCCGACATAGATCTGATAGTAGAGCCCGTTCACGAAGAAGTTCGACACGAATCCGGCGAGGATCGAGCCGAACAGCACCTGGCCGAGATGCTTCGTCGTGTCGTCCCGGGCGAGGTTGCGGATGTTGCGGGCCACGACCACCCCGAGCAGGAACATGAACGACAACACGAGCACGCCGATCCAGCCGATCTCGAGCAGCGACAACAGCATCTGGTTGTCGAGCAGCAGGTACGTGTCGGAACCCCACGTGCCGGCACCGCGGCCGAAGAACGGGCGCTCGGCGATGTAGTCGAAGGCGATCTCGTAGTCGTCGGTGCGCGCAGTGATCGAGGTGTCCTCGTCGAGACCACGAAACAGCGAGAGCACCGACCCGAGCAGCGTGGGTGAGGAGACATAGATGACGCACAGGCCGACGAACCCGACCACCGCACCGTGGATCAGCTGCCGCCGACTCCACACGGAGACGAGGATCCCGAGCGAGATGAAGATGGCGAGAATCGCCGACCTCGAGACGGTGGCGGGCAACGTCGCACCGATCAGGAACACGGCAGCCCAGTAGAAGCGAGCACGTTTCCGGTTGGGCTCGTGGAGCGCGTAGTGGAGGGCCACCGGCAGGATCATCGCCATGAGGATCCCCAGTTCGATTGCGTGCGCAGTGGTGCCCGTGGCGCGGTCGAAACCCGACCGGGCCCGCGAACGGGCGAGTTCGCCGCCGCTCAGGTTCAGTCCCGGGAATCGAATCTCGGCAACCAGATCCCAGGCGAAATAGAATTGGAGCAGCGCCGTGGTGGCGACGACCGCACCGAAGAAGACCATCCGCCGCAGGATCTTCTCGAGGTCCTCGCGGTTCTCGATCGACGCGCTGATCAGCAGCGCGATGCCGATCATCGAGGCCGTCATCACCACCTCGCGTTGACCCGCGGTCACCTCGTGGTTCTCGAGATCTCGGTTGAAACTCAACATGTGGGACATGAAGACCACGACGCCGTAGGACCACAGGCCGACGGCGACCGGGTTGCGACCTCGCGGCACCATCGCCGGCACGAAGCGAGAAACGGTATAGAGCAGGCACGCCCCCAGCCCGACGACGATGGACGGCCGGGCGATCGAGCCCGCGCCCGGCAGCACCCATTGCTGCGGGATCAAGAAGAGCAATCCCATCCAGATCGTGACGATCGTGAGCACGTCGAAGTGCCACCACCGGCGCGGCGGCGCGGTGACCTGGGGCGACTCGAGCTGTGCCGTCATCGTTCGAGCTCCGGAATCGACGTCGCACGTCGTGCGGGCAGAACGAACTGGTCGACCCCGTAGGCGGCGCCGGCCGCCAGCGCGGTCACCGCGGCCACCAGGCCGAGGAGCGCCTTCTTGGACCCGGGCGGGCGGCGGCTGGGCGGGTTGACCGATGTCACCTCGCCGCCCAGCCGGGCCGCGCCCACGATGTCGCGATCGGCCTGGATCTGGTCCAGCCGATCGACATAGTCGTCGGCCACTACCTCGATCGCCTCGGTCACGCCGGCGTGGGTGGGTCCGCGCAGGACGACGATGACGATCGGGTACTCGTCGCGGTAGTTGAACTCGAAGTCGTCGGGCAGCCCCGCGTCGCGGAGTGTGTTGCGGTACTCGGCGCCGAGCATCTCCACGGCGGCGACGATCGCCGGGCCCCGGTAGTGGGTGCGAGTGCTGGTGAGCAGCGTGTTGTCGGTGCGGGGCGACACCACGGTGATCCGGCCCACCGCGATGTACTCGGCGCCGGTGTCGTTCAGCGCACGCGCGCCGAGGAGACCGAGGATGAGGATCGGAAAGAAGACCCACCACTTCCGCAGGATGATCCACGCCATCTCCAGGAAGGTCATGGCGACTGCGCCCTAGTTCTCCGCCGGCCGGTCGCGGCGGGCTCGAACCCACCGGTTGGAGCCCTCCTCGATCGCGGCCTGCTCCGGAGGCTCGTCGATCGGCACGGGCCCGACGTCGGGACGGAACTCGGCCGCGCTCTCGCCACCGGTACCGAACTGCGCGGCCTGTCCCTCGTACTGATGGAGTTCACGGAACTCGATGCGTCGATCGCTGAAGAAGTAGACGATGCCCTCGACCGCGAACGCGGCGACGAACGCGAACAACAGACCGGCGACCGCCACGGTCAGCTGCGACGTGCGCACCCCCGAGTAGTCCGCTGTGGGTTCGGAGATCTCGAGGAGTTCGGCCCGCACCAGCGCCGTGGCATCGGCACCGAAGCGGGTCTGCTGGGTGTCCATCTCCTCGACGAACAGCCTGGTCAGTGCGGCGGCGGTCTCGATCGCCAGTTCGGGATCGTCGTCGGTCAGTTCGAGGTTGACGAAGGGGTCGTCTCGAGCCACCGAGAAGCCGTAACTCGGACTGAAGCCCGCCTCCGCCACCGCCGTCCGCCGGGCCTCGGTCTGCATCACGACCACGGCCACGTTGGCCACGGAGTTCACCGCCGACGGGGTTTCGATGATCGGGTTGGACGCGGCGGCGTCCTCGGTGGTGGTCGACGGGTTGGTCACCAGCAGAAAGCTGGCCTCGACCGAGTAGGTGGGTTGGCCGCCGCTCCCCGCCGCGAACCAGAGCGCGAGCACCGCAATCGGGACGGCGACGTACCAGCGCCGCAAGAGGATGAGAACAATCGTCCTGATTTCCACGAATACTCCTGGTGACGCGTCGTGCTATCGCCACAGGTACTGATCGGCCAAGCCGGAACGATACCAACCGTTTGGCCGACAAGGAGCGCAGCCCCGACCGACTGGGCGGCGTCGTTCAGGGGCAACCGGTGAAGGCCCCGTAACCGGGCGCCGCACACGAATCGGCGCCATCGAGCGCCGGACCGAACGGTTCGGCCGAGACGGGAAGATCCTCGCCGTCGACCGGACGAAGATCGCCGACCATCCAGGAGTCGTCGAGGAACCGGGGGAACTCGGCGCTGATCCCGCGGCCCTCGCAGGCTGCCTCGGTGACGGTCAGATTGTCCCTCACGCCGTCGGTGCACGGCAGCGACGAGGCAATGTTGCCGACCGCCTCGAAGTTCGCGCCCGGATCGATGGTGGAGCCGCTGCTCGACAGGCCCACCGACCCCCGAATCGTGTTGTGCCGGAGCTCGAGGTGGATCTCGGGGGTCGAGGCCCACACGATTGCGTGGATTCCGTCGCAACCGTCCATGTCGCCCGGGCACTCGAACATCACGGTCGATTCGATGAGCACTGATCCGACCGTGCCGCCGGCACCGGAGCGAATCTGGAATGCTTTGTCGCCGCAGGGCAGGATGACGTTGCGCGAGAAACGCAGATCGTCGCCGCCGAGGATCTGGACACAGTCGGTGTGGGCCTCACCGTCGGTGGGTTGAGGCCCGATCACGTTCGCCTCCACCAACAACCGCACGGGCTGGTCCTCGTCGAAGGTCTTGATCTGGATCGCGTCGGGACCGTCCTCGTAGGGCCGGATCAGGTTCCCCCGGACGATGACGTCGTCGGCGCCGTTGACGAACAGTTGACCCATCCGGTTCGCCTCGAAGTACGTCCCGTTACCGGTCGGATGAACGACGGTCGTGTCGACGTCGAGCCCGATGATCGACACATCGGCGGCGGCGACCTCCAGAAGGCCGATCGAGACACCGTCTCGGCCGATGAGCACCGCGCCCTCCTGATCGACCTCGAGGAAGTCGGTGTGACCGTCGTCGAGATCGAACGTCGCGGCGGGAACGTCGGCCGGCAGTGGCGGCACGCACTCATCGGTCGCCTGGCAGAGATCGTCGAACCACCACATCGGGGTGGCGATCGTGTCGGCGCCTCTCACCGACTCCGGATCGGCGCTGGTGGTTGAACCAGGGCCGCTCGAGGGCGGGACGTCGGATGACGATTCTGCTCCCGTCGGGCCCGTAGCCGTCAGGCTCGTGTCCGTGTCGCTGTCGCTCGGCTCGCTCGTGTCGTCCCCGCCGCCACACGCGGCGAGGACGAGCACGCACGCGAACAGCAGCGCCCTCAGCCGCAGCGCCCCACCGACAGATTCACCTCGTTGGAGAAGCGGCACAGCATCAGGGCGGCGTGGCCACGGGTGATCGGGTCATTCGGTCGGAATGTACCGTCGTTGAAGCCGTTCATGACGTCGGCCGACTGTGCCCAGGCGATCGCGTCGGCGTAGTAGGCCCCCGCCGAGACGTCGGACAGGCTCCCGGTGGACGACGACGGCGAACCGGCGGCTCGCCAAAGGACGAGCGCGAAGTCACCACGGGAGATCGCCCAGCTCGGGCGGAACGTGCCGTTGGGATAGCCGGTGAGGATCTCCTCGGCCACGCCCCACTGCACCGCATCGGTGTACCAGGACGCGCCGGGCACATCGGCGAGGCGGTCGCCGCGGGCGCTGGGCTCGCCGAACGCCCGGAACAGGAACGTGGTCGCATGGGCGCGAGTGGTCGTGTCGAGGTAACCGAACGCCTGGGCGCTCGGGCCCTCGGTGGTGACGTCCACCTCGTGCAGCCAGGCCACCGCGGCTGCGAGTTCGCTGGACGGCGCCGGCGTGGACGGCGACGGGTTGCTGCCGCCCGCCGCGGCCGTGCCGCAGGTCTGGTCGGCGCCGAGGTCGCCGCCACCACAGTTGGTCTGTCCGTCGATGTCGACGTCGGGGGCGTAGGGACTGCCGGCGCCGATGCCGCGACTTCCCGCGACCAGGTGGAGGTCCTGGACCAGTTCGGCCGGATTGACCCACGTCGGCGTGCCGATCTGATCATGCGAACCGCAACGCCCGCTGGCGACGAGGTTGTAGTCGGTCTGCGAGGTGCACGGAAGGCTGTCGGCGATGTTGCCGTAGAACTGGACATTGCCAGCGCCACCGCTCTTCGAGCCGCTCTCGGAAAAGGCCATCGACCCGTTGACCGAGTTGTGGATGAACCGGATGTCGTTGCCCTCGGCCGCCACGATCACTGCGTGATAGCCGTTGCAGAGTGTACGCCGCGGGGCGCACTCACTGATGAAGTTGCCCTCGATGGTCACGCTGCCGACCGTGCCACCGGCCGCGCTACGGATCTGCATCGCCTTGTCGGCACACGGGAAGAAGGTGTTACCGGCAACGTAGACGTCGTCGCCGCCCATGATCTGAAGGCAATCGGTGTGGGAGTCACCCGAAAGGTATTGCGGGCCGAAGATGTTGCCCACGATCGTGACGCCCTGAGGGTTGTCGCCGGCGACGCCCTTGACCTGCATCGCATCGGGCCCGTCGGTACTGGGATCGATGATGTTGCCTCGCCACACCGTGCCGTTGGCGCTCGTGACGTAGGCCTGCTCGATGATGTTGCCCACTGCCTGATTGCCGTCGGCTCCGGCGTGGAAGTACATCACGCCGGAGTTGTTGAAGCCTCGGAAGGTGAGGGAGGGGACGTGGCTGCGGATTCCGCCCACGGTCACCTTGCCACCGGTCGGGCGGAACGTGATGTTGGACGCAGACGCGCCCCAGCTGACACTGCGATCGATCGTCTGCAGGGGGTAGGAACCGGCGCGGACGAGAACGGTGTCACCCGGGCGGGCTTTGCCGAGCGCGGCTTCGAAGGAGCCGCACGGCTTGGCCGAGGAGCAGTCGCTCCCCGAGCCGGACGCACTCACGTACCATGTCGACGCAGCCGACGCGGGAGGCGTCGACAGGACGAGCGTGACGGCGAGGGAGGCGAGTACGGCCAGAATCGTGAGAGCCTTGTGTTGCACAGGAGCACTTTCCTTTGCTGGGCGATGAACGTGCCGAAGGAGAAGTGCCGATCGGGTGACCACCCATCGAACATGACTCTCCGTAACGCAAGTGTAATGTAACAGGTCGAAACCCAGGAAGGGTGTCAGGTGAGTGAACAATCGCGGCGACGGGTGCTGGCCGTGGCATCCGGTGGCGGCCACTGGGTGCAACTGTTGCGCCTGAGGGATGCCTTCGAAGGCCACGACGTCACCTTTGTCACCGTCCGTCCCGAGTATCGTGCCGATCTCGCCGACGACGATCGCCTCATCGTGGTCGAGGACGCCACGCGCTGGAATCGTCACAAACTCGTAAAGCTCGGGCTCCAGCTGTCGTGGATCATCGTTCGCCACCGTCCCGACGTCATCATCTCCACCGGTGCCGCGCCGGGCGTCATCGCCCTGCAGCTCGGACGTCTCGTCCGCGCCCGCGGGATCTGGATCGACTCCATCGCGAACTGTGAGGAGATCTCGTTGTCCGGTCGCAGGGCCGGAAAGGTCGCCGGTCTCTGGCTCACCCAGTGGGAGCATCTCGCCACCCCCGACGGACCTGCCTACGAGGGCTCGGTCGCATGATCCTCGCAACGGTCGGCGCGCAGATGCCGTTCCCCCGGCTGGTCTCCGCGCTCGACGACTGGGCACGCGCCAACCCCGCCGTCGAGATGCTGGTGCAGATCGGCGACCAGGACCCGCCGCCGGCGTCGGTCCCCCACATCGCCCTGCTCGATCCCGAGACCCTTCGTGACCGCATCCGTGATGCGGAGCTCACGGTGGCCCACGCCGGCATGGGCACCATCATCACCTGTCTCGAGCTGGGCGCACCGCTCGTGATCTTTCCCCGCGACGGCGACCAACGCGAGACCCGCAACAACCACCAGATCGACACGGCCCGCCGCTTCGGTGAACGAGACGGGATCTGGGTCGCCGACGATGCCGCCGCGCTGCATCGACTTCTCGATGACCGAGCCGAACTGCGAGCCGGCACTCCCACTTCACCGCAGACCTCCCCCCGGCTGATCGCCGCGATACGGGAGTTCATCGATGGTTAGCGTCGGCTATCGCGCCTATCGCGGCTACGGCCGCGTGCGGGACAAGGTCGCGTCGCTGATGGTACGCGGTGCCTTCGAGTCCTTCGGAGCACACAGCGTGCTCGCGCATCCGGTCCGGCTGAGCGGCGTCGAGCACATCCGGATCGGCTCGGGCGTGTACATCGGTGCGAGTTCCTGGCTCCAGGTGATCGACGACCCGTCGTCCACCGGGAAGCGGTCCGAGGTCGTGATCGACATCGCTGACGACGTTCGAATGTCGGGCATGTGCGTCATCTCCGGCGCGACCGAGATCCGAATCGAGAAGGGCGCGCTTCTCGCCCGCAACGTCTACGTGGCCGACCACGGCCATGCGTTCGCCGATGGCGACAAGGCGATCCACGAGCAGGGCATCGACTCGATCGCACCCGTACGAATCGGCGCGGGCGCATGGCTCGGCCAGAACGTCGTTCTCCTGCCCGGAGCCGATGTCGGTCGACAGAGCATCGTCGGCGCCAACTCGGTCGTGCGCGGCGTCATCCCGGATCGAGCGATCGCCGTCGGGGCCCCCGCCCGCGTCGTGCGCACCATCGACGACGCATGACCGACCGCGCGTCGCCACCGCCGTCCGGGTCGACCACCCGGACCGATGTGGTGTTCACCTTCTCCACCGAGACTCTCGCCGATGCAGCGGCTCGTGGCCTCGCCCGTCCGCCCGAGCGGATGTTGCAAACGCTCGTGCACAGTCCGCGCGTGGGCAGGGTTCTGGTCGTCGACGCTCCCCGCTGGCTTCCCGCCCGGTGGCGCCGCGGGTCCAGTCCCTGGCCTCCCGGCCTCGGCGACCCGAGGCCGCACCTGCGGCCGACCCGGCTCGGCCCGAAGGAGGCGATCGCGCCCGACGACGTGCGCCGCGATGTCGAGCGCCGGGACACCACCATTCGCCGCGCCGCCGACCGCGCCGGCCTCGTGCGGCCCGCCGTGGTCAGTTTCGACCCGCTCTTCGCCGGTTTCGCGCCGCTCGCATGGGCCGGGCCGGTGACGTACTACGGACGCGACGACTGGTCGACGTTTCCTCCCCGGCGCCCGTGGTGGCCGGCCTACGACGCGGCCTACGAGGGCTTGCGTGCGCGCGAACGCGGCGTCCTCACGATCAGTCGGCCACTGCTCGAGCGCATCGCGCCCACGGGACCGGCCGCCGTAGTCCCCAACGGCATCGATCCCGATGAATGGCGATCGCCCGATCCGGCGCCCGAATGGTTCGAGTCGCTCCCCCGACCGATCCACACCTACGTCGGCACCGTCGACGAGCGGGTGGACGAGTCGCTGCTCACCGAGATCTCCGGAACGCTGCTGCTCGTCGGGCCATGCCGGGACGATGCCCGCCGCGACCGTCTCCGCCGGCTCGGCGCCGAGCTGCACGTGGCAGCCGACCGTCGGGAGCTGGCGGCGATCGTCGCCCATTCCGACGTCGGACTCATCCCGCACACCCGCACGTCGCTGACCGAAGCGATGAGTCCACTCAAGCTCTACGAATACCGGGCGGCCGGTCTCCCGGTCGCCACGGTCGACCTCCCGCCCATCGCCGCCGAAGCCGGCCACGACCTGGCCATCCAGCTGGCCGCGCCCGGGCCCGAGGGGTTCGGCGCCGCCGCTCGGCGGGCGGTCGAGCGGGGCCTCGATGATGACGCGACCCGCATGACCTACATCGATCGTGCGTCCTGGTCGGGCCGTCATCGGGTGGCCCTCGACATCGCCCTTCGAGCATGACCAGTATCCGTTCGTCGGTCGGCTGGAACGCGCTGTCGTTGGGGGGCCGCCAGGGACTCCGGGTGGTCACGTCTCTCGTGCTCGCCGGTGTCCTCGGTCAGGAGAACTTCGGCATCGTCGGCATGGCGACGGTCTACGTCACGTTCGTCGTGATCTTCGTGCAGTTCGGTTTCGGCACCGCGCTCGTCCAGAAGCCGGAGCTCACCGACGGCGACATCGGTGCGGCCACTCGGCTGTCGCTCGGCAGTGGTCTGATGGTCGCAGTGCTCACGCTGTTCGTCGCTCCGCTGATCGCCGACTTCTACCGCACCGACGAACTCACTGACGTCCTGCGCGTCCTGTCGGTCCTCGTCATGCTCAAGGCGCTCGCAATCGTGCCGTCGAGCCTGCTCATGCGCGAGATGCGCTTCCGGCCACTCGCGGCCGCGGAGGTCGCGGGCTCGGTGGCCGGGGCGATCGTCGGCATCACATGGGCGGTGACCACCAAGTCCTACTGGGCGATCGTCGGACAGTTCATCGTGACCGACGCCGTCACTCTCGTCGGGATCCTCCTCGTCGAGCGCCGGCGGCGATGGCAGACCAGCCGAGCGGACATCCTCGAGCTCTCCGGATTCGGGGGGAAGCTGCTCGCCACGAACATGCTCAACTTCGTGTCCGGCAACGGCGACAACGTCGTGGTCGGGCGGGTCGAGGGTCCGATACCGCTCGCCGACTATTCGCTCTCCTACCGGGTGCTCTCGCTTCCTCTCCAGGTCGTCGGCCAGACCGTCGCCCGCACCATTCTCCCCACGTTCTCGCGGCTGCAACACGACCGACCCGCCGTGGCCGACCTCTACTACCGGAGCCAGCGCGCCATCGCCGCCCTGGTCACCGGTCCGCTGATCGTCGTCGCACTCGCGGCCGACGACGCCATCCCATGGGCCTTCGGCGAAGAGTGGTCGAGTGCCGTCACCGCCACGCAGTGGATCGCCGTGGCCGGCATCCTGCGCCTCGTGCTCGGCAACGCCGGCGCGACCATGGTCGCGATGGGCCATCCCGGCCGCCAGTTCTGGTGGTCGCTGGTGACGACGGTCGCATCGACCATCGGCTTCATCGTCGGCGTCCAATGGGGTATCGAGGGCGTCGCGGCCTCGATCGTGATCCTCGGGGTACCGCTCGGACTGCTGGGCGTCGTGCTCGTGGGCCGGCTGATTCCGGTCACGCCGTGGGGCACTCTCGTGCGCCTTGTCCCGATCGGTCTCGCCGGCGTCACCCTGCTCGGCATCTGGTGGGTCGCCGCCGGCCCGACCGACGACCTCCCCGTCGTCCTGGCCCTGATCATCCGATGCAGCGTCACATCGGTCGCCTATCTCGGTCTCATCGCGATGATTCCGGCGATCCGCCACGATGTGACCCGCATGCTGAGACGCCTTCCACCGACCGACGCCACCATCCCGGCCGAACCGCAAGAGACCACATGAGCAACACATCCGAACCCGAGATCGCCGTCGTCATTCCTGCCTACAACCGCGCCGCCACACTCGGACGGGCGATCGAGAGCGTCCTCGGCCAGACCCGCCCGCCGACCGAGATCGTCATCGTCGACGACGGCTCGACCGACGCCACCGCGGCCGTCGCCGCCGCCTACGGACCGACGGTACGAGTGACGACCATCGAGAACTCCGGACCGGCGATCGCGCGAAACGTAGGGGTCAACGCCACTTCCGCGCCATGGATCGCCTTTCTCGACAGCGACGACTACTGGCTTCCCGGTCACCTCAGCCGTATCGCCGACGCAATCGCCGGCACCGACGGCGCGGCGAACGTCTACTTCGCCGACACCAGCCGGCCCACCGCCGAGCGCAACGACGCGTCGCTCTACGAGTTGGCCGACTTCACCGCCGACGACCCGTGGACGCTCGTCGACGACGCAACCGAATGGGTCATCCGTCCCCGCCAGCCGACGATGCTGCAATCATCGGTTTTCGCCCGCCCGGCATGGGATGCCGTCGACGGACTGTGGCCCGAACTCCGCTCGCGCCACGACACTCACGTCTTCCTTCGGCTCGGCATCGGAGGGACCATGTGCGCGGTCGCCGGCGTGGGCTGCCAGATGACCGACGACGACACGAGCGGCAACCGCCAGATGGATGCAATGGGCACCCGCTCGCGGCGCTACTGGCACCACACCGTGGCACTCTACGGGGACGTCCTTCGCCGCCAAGGCGACGCACTCGACACGGCCCAGCGCCGGACGCTGGCGGTCCGGCTCGCCCGCGGCCACCTCTCCCTGGCGAAGCACGACCTCCGCAGCCATCCGATCGACGGGGCCCGCCACCTCGTCGCGGCCGTGCGCGCCGATCGGCGCACTGCGTTCGCACCGGTGTTGCGCCGTCTCCCCGGAGGAATCCGATGGACTCGGTGAGCATCGGGGTGCCCGTCTGGAACGGCGAGCGCTACCTCGAGACCTGTGTGGCGTCCCTGCTCGACCAGACCCGCCCGCCCGACGAGATCGTCATCTCCGACAATGCCTCCACCGACGGCACCGGGCGAATCGCCGCCGGCCTGGCCGCCGGCGAGCCGTCGGTGCGGGTCGTGCACCACGACGTCAACATCGGGGCGGCCGGAAACTTCAACACCATTCTCGATCACGTGGAAGCCGACCTGTTCGCCTGGTGCCCCCACGACGACGTCTGGTCCCCCGGGCTTCTCGACCAGTTGGCGGCTGCCCACCACGACACCGACGTCGCCGTGAGCTACGGAAACGCCCGCCACATCGACGAACTCGGCGAGGACGCGGGAGCACCGGTGGCCGCCATCTGGACCGATGCCGCCGACCCGGTCGATCGCCTCGCCGAGCTCCTGGCCGACCCGATCCACAGCCACCTCCACGTCTGCAATCCAATCCTCGGACTCATGCGCCGGACACTCCTGCTCGAAACGGGTCTGATCCGGCCGTTCGGCGGGTCGGACAAGGTGCTCATCGTGGAGATGGCATTCCGAGGTCGACTCGCCCCGGTCCAAGCACCCTTCCTGCGCCGCGTCCATGCCTCGTCGTCAGTGCGGGCCAACCCCGACAGCGAGTCGCGCCAGCGCTGGTTCGATCCCTCGGCCAAGGGCCCCGCTCTCCCCGAGTCTCGCCTTCTGGGAGCGCTGTGGACGGCCGTGGGCGACGCGCCACTCGACGGCCGTCAGACCCGGCGCGCTCGCACCCTGCTGGCCCGGTGGGCCGCCACCGGACGCCGCCCGCTCGTGGTCGCGGGCGAGGCCCGCCGGTGGGCCGCGTGGCGGTTGGCGACGGCGAGCCGGCGCCGACCGTTCAGCTCTGGAGGAGACGGAGCGAGTTGACTTCGTCGATGGTGAGACGATCGGCGGCGGCGATCGGCGAGATCTCCACCGCACCGAACCGCACCGTCATCTCGTGGGCGACGAGCACGAGGCTGCCGCTCGGCGGCTCGGTGGTGCCCTGGCCGGCCACAGAGCTCACCTGCCATCCGGGTTCTCCCGCCCCTACCGACCAGAGCTTGGCGCGGTAGACGGCACCACCGGGGTAGGACTGCACCTGGGCACGGAAGCGATAGCTGCTGCCTACTCGCACCTGAACGCTCTCGTCGAAGGTCTTGACCTCACCCGCTTGGTCCTGCATTTCGAGGCGACCGTCCGCACCGTCGAAGGTGTAGAAGGAGAAGCCCCCGATCGGGGCGACGTTGCCCGTGTCGTCGGGGCGGAATCCCTGGAGCGGCTGCGAGTTCGGTGTGGTCGAGTTGCTGTGGCCGGTCCAGCGCAGGAGGTAGCCGAACCCCGGCGTGTTCGAGAAGGGCCCGACGTTCTCCAGCAAGGCGACGGGCGTGACCGTGGTGGTCACATCGAAGTCGGCCATGCTCGTATCGCCGATCGCCAGCAGGCGGTCATAGCCGGCGGCCGAATCGTCGATCACCACCTCTTCGCCTTCGATCCTCCAGTTGCCGTCGACGATCTCGACGAGCCCTTGCAATTCCTGCTCGGACCAGTCCACGGTGAGCGGCAGGTCGCGAGCGGCAGGGTTCTCTGGTGTCACGTTGTCGATCTGCACCAGCGCGATGGTCGCCTCGCCGAGCTTGTCGACCGCACGGATCTCGACGGTGTTGACACCCTCGAGCAAATCCGATCGCAGAATGTCGATCACGAAATCGCCCTCGCGCACCAGGCGACGGCTGTTGGGACCGAACGAGAGACTCTCGGGAACGGCACCGTTGAGGCTGTAGACGAGCGAATCGATCCCATCCGGATCCGACACGTTTCCGAGCACGTCGAACCAACGCTGTGCGACCGCTTCTCCGGTGCCGATCTCGCTGCCCTGCCACAGGTCGATGTCTGGGCTCTCAGGGGTGCCGGTGTACGGTTCGAGCACTCGAACGACCGTCGACCTGATGTCGGTGAGACCACCGTCGTCGAGCACCGACACCGTGACGATGTGCTCGCCCACATCGAACTGCTCGGTCAGTTCAGGCGTGACGGCGAGCTCATCGAGGCCGCGGGTCCAGTGGTACTCCACGATCTCGCCGCCGGGATCAGGATCGAAGGAATCTGCGGCGCTCAACGTGACCGTCTCCACCCCGTCGCCGTCGAGATCGATCGCCACGGACTGGTTGGGGATCACGATGATCGGCTCGTTGTTGACGACGATCCCGTCGGCCAGCGCGGGCCGGGGCGGGGCCTCGCTACCGCACGCGGCGGCGACCACCGCGAGAACGACGAGCGCAGGAGCGACCCGTCGGATCATGCGCCGAGTCCGATCAGCTCGGCGGTCACCCGGAGACGATCGAGATCGGCGCGGATCTCCTCGGTGTAGATCGGGTTCATGACCAGGATGGTATCGACGTCGTGATGGTGAAGATCCGCGGGGGCGCAGACCTCGACCCCGGAGCCCGGGAGGAAGCGTCCGGCCTTCGCCGGATTGATGTCGACGGCGACCACCGGCGCGAACTCGGGCACGGCCGACAGGAAGGCCACCGCCTTCGAACTCGCCGCCCACACCGCACCACGACGTCCGTCGGCCCGCAGCGAGGTGGCCCAGGACTTCCATGCATCGATACTCGAGGCCAGGCCCTGGAAGTCGGGGATCCGGGTGCGGTTCTGAAGCGGACTCGTCTCGCCGAGTCCGGCATGGACCACGAGGTACTGGCCCTCGTAGTCGAGCCGCGACATGCGCACGTCGAAGCCGGTCCGTTGCAGTAGATCGACGAATCCCGGTTCGTCGATGTACGAGCAGTGCTCGAAGTACACGTCCCAGAACGCCGACTCCGTGGCGATGCGTCCGGAGTCGGGCACCTCGAGATAGAAGACGGTGTCGTCCCGGTCGCGGAACTCGTTGCGCAGGACGGTGAGAAAGTCGGCGACTTCGGGGATGTGCTCGAGCGTGTGCCGACAGATCACGACATCGGCGTCGAAGTGACCCGAACCGGTTCCGAACGACACCGACCGGAGCTCGACCTGCTCGTCGCGGATGGCTCGGGAGCCGAGCACCGGATCGAGCCCGATCCCGGTGCCGCCGGACGCCGCGCAGAACTCGCGCAGGAAGTCGCCGTTGCCACAGCCGATCTCGAGTGCACGCGCGCCCTCGAGCGAGTGGGTGTCGATCATCTCGGCGATGACCCTGCCGGCGAACGCCCGGAAATACGCCGAGTGCCCCTGGGCGTCCTCGTAGTCCTCGTCGTAGGTGACGAGGGTCGGATCGAACGCGGTGTTCTGCACGAATCCGCAGTGCGGACACTGCTGGATGCAGAGATCCCCGCGGGCGACGGCCAACGCCGATGCGCGGTCGTCGTAGAGACGCGAATTCTCGACCGGCACGCCGTTCGCGACGAAGACGTCGTCGAGCGTGGGGTGCCCACAGCTCCGGCAGGCGGTGCCGATCACGACGGGGCGTTGCCGTCAGTCCACCGCACGGTCTTGTCGAGGCGCCCGGCCGACTGATGGGCATCGAGGCGCTTCAGACGGATGAACCGGTCGGAGAAGAGGGTGTCGATGTCGAGGCCGGCGGCCCGGAAGTCCTCGGCCATCTGGGCGATGCCGGTCTTCACCGTGTACCTGGGCCGGAACTCGGGGAGCTCCTCGGCGATACGGGAGAAGTCGACCTTGTAGTCGCGCTTGTCGGCCCCGCCGCCCTCGGCGACGGAGATCTCCGCGCCCGGCACGGCCTCGGCGACCATCTCGGCCACGGTGATCACCTGATAGTTCTCCTCGGTTCGCCCGACGTTGAACGGGCGATCGTGGACGCGCGCAACGTCGTCGACCGACAGAACGGCCTCGACGGCGTGGGCGATGTCGGCCACGTGGACGAAGGGACGCCAGGGCGTGCCGTCGCTCATCAAGACGATCCGGCCCTCGACCACGGCTCGCGCGGTGATGTCGTTGATCAGCAGATCCATGCGGAGCTTGGGTGAGGACCCGTAGGCGGTCGCGTTGCGCATGTAGGTGGGGTGGAAGTCGTCGTCGGCGAGCTCGGAGATGGCGAACTCGGCCTTGACCTTGGACTCGCCGTAGGGCGTCACGGGATTGAAGGCGGCGGTCTCGTCGAGCAGCGTGCCGTCGCCGGCGCCGTAGAGGGAGCACGACGAGGCGAAGACGAAACGCCGGGCACCCGCGGCCTTCGCCATCTCGGCCATGCGAACCGACGCCCGCTCGTTGATTCCGTAGGTGAGGTCGGGGTCGACGTTGCCGAGCGGAT
The DNA here is from genome assembly GCA_040219515.1 of Acidimicrobiales bacterium. Lineage (NCBI taxonomy): Bacteria > Bacillati > Actinomycetota > Acidimicrobiia > Acidimicrobiales > Acidimicrobiales bacterium. Next base: position 238,516 of record JAVJSI010000010.1, on the reverse strand, counting down.
CATTGGACAGCGCGGCCAGATGGACGACGGCGTCGATGCCCTCGAACACCTGGCCGCCGATGTCGCGCACGTCGCCCCACGAGGTCGACGGCGCCGCCCCGGCCTGGAAATCCATGTGCCGGAAGAGTCCGGTGTCGAGGCCGACCACCTCGTGGCCGGCTCGTTCGAGCATGGGACAGAGGACCGAGCCGATGTAGCCGTCGCTGCCGGTGACGAGAACGCGCATTGGTTTTCTTTCCTGGTGTGGGGGAAGGGGGGGACGGAGTCGGAGACGAACAGTGGACGATGACTAGAAGAGGGTGAACTTGTCGGCGTGGAACGCCTCGGCCCAGCGCTGGTTGCATTCGACGCCACGTACGCGGGCCAGTCCGCGGAAGGTCTCGGCATCGAACCACGGCTTGTCGGCCTGGCTGGCGAACGCGGTGCGGATGATCTCGACCTTGCGATCGATCGTGGCGTCGTCGACCGGCACGTAGGTCGAGGGGCGACCGAGGTCGCCCTCGAATTTGGGGATCTCGTACTGGAGGACCAGATGATCGCGAAACGAGTGCCAGGTGATCTCGGCGATGGTGGCGTGATCCTGATGGCGGTCGTCGAGTCGATGGGTGAACACGAGATCGGGCGCGAACGCGGTGGTCGCGTGGAGCGCGGCCTTGATCGCCGCCCACTGATCGGGGAAGAACGACTCACGGAACTCGTGGACCTCGAGCGAGTAGTCGACCGCATCGGCGAAGAGCATCTCGGCTGCCGTCGCCTGTTCGCTCCTCCGGATGTCGGTGGCGCTGAAGATCACCGACTTCGCGATGACGGGACGCTCGGCCTGGAGTCGCAGCAGCGTCGCGCCTGCACCGATCTCGACGTCGTCGGCGTGAGCCCCGAGACAGAGCACGCGCAGCGGATCGTCGGTGGGCGCGGGCAGGAGAGAGAGCATGGGGGTCAGACCCATTTCTCCCACGGCGCATCGCCGGCCTGGTGCATCTCGTCGAGGGCCTGGCGGTCCTTGAAGGTGTCCATGCCCATCCAGAAGCCCTCGTGCCGATGGGCCAGGAGCTTGCGCTGGTCCATGAGCCGGCGGAACGGCTCGTAGACCAACTCCTCCCCCGGTTCGATGTGGTCCCACAGGTCCTTGCGGAACACGAAGTAGCCGCCGTTGACCCACACGTCGGCGGCGTCGGCCTCGGCGAAGTCGGTGGCCCGGTTGTCGTCGTCGATCTCGACGACGTGGAAACTCTGGCTCGGGGGGACGCACAAGAAGTTCGCGGCGATGCCGGGGTCGGCCTCCACCTCGGCGATCATCTCGTCGATGGGACAGTCGGAGAGACCGTCGCCGTAGTTGGCGAGGAACATCTCCTCACCGTCGAGATGCTCGCGCACGGCCATGAGCCGCTGCCCGATGTTGGCGTCGAGACCCGTGTCGACGAACGTGATGTTCCACGTGTCGAGGTCGGTGTTGAGCATCTCGACGTCGGACCGACCGGACCCGCTGTTGCCCCGAAGGATGAAGTCGTTCGAGAGCCATTCCTCGTAGTCGAGGAAGTAGCGCTTGATGTAGTCACCTCGATAGCCGAGACAGAGCACGAAGTCGGTGTGGCCGTAGTGCGCGTAGTACCGCATCAGGTGCCACAGGATCGGCCGGGGGCCGACCGGCACCATGGGTTTCGGGATGTTCTCGGAGAACTCGCGCATGCGCATTCCCCGCCCGCCGCAGAACAGCACCACCTTCATGACGATCAGCCCTCGCCCAGCACGGTCAACCCGGGAACGGGACGAACGAACTTCGTACCCCGGGCCTCGAGATGCGCGAGCTGCTTCGTGATCTCGTCGGTGAGGTTCCACGGAAGGATGAAGATGTAGTCGGCCTTCTCGGACTCGAGGATCTCGGGATCGTGGATGGGAATGTGGGTGCCCGGCGTGTAGCGGCCGTGCTTGTAGGGGTTGCGATCGACGGTGAAGTCGATCATGTCGGTGCGAATGCCGATGTAGTTCAGCAGGGTGTTGCCCTTGCCCGGCGCGCCGTAGCCGACGACCCGCTTGCCCTCCCGCTTGGCCTGGATGAGGAACGTGAGCACATCGTGGCGCAGCTTCTCGATACGGGCCGCGAAGTCACGGTAGTAGTCGAGCGTCTCCGTGCCGAGTGCGAGTTCCCTGTCGCGCAGCTCATCCAGCCGATCGGTGGCTTCCAGTGTGTGATCGACATGACAGGCGTAGATGCGGATCGAACCGCCGTGCGTCCACAGCTCCTCGACGTCGTAGACGCGCATGCCGTGGGCGGCGAAGATCCGCTCGGTGGTGACGAGCGAGAAGTACGAGAAGTGCTCGTGGTACACCTGATCGAACTGGTTCTCCTCCACCGTGCGCATGAGATGGGGGAACTCGATCGTGACGGTGCCGTGCGGGGCCAGGATCATCGGCATGCCGCCGACGAAGTCGTTGAGATCGGGGACCTGGGCCATGACGTTCTTGCCGAGCACGAGGTCGGCCATGACTCCCTCGGAGGCGAGTTGGGCCGCGAACTCCTTGCCGAAGAACTCGGTGCGGGTGGGAACGCCGCGCTCCTCTTCGGCCACCTTGGCAACGTTGATCGCGGGTTCGACGCCGAGCACGGGGATCTGCTTCTTCATGAAGTACTGGAGCAGGTAGCCGTCGTTGCTCGCCAGTTCGACGACCATGGAGTTCTCGTCGAGACCGAGCTGCTCGGTCATCTGATCGACATAGTTCGAGCAGTGCTCGAGCCAGGCGTTGGAGTACGACGAGAAGTAGGCGTATTCGCGGAAGATCTCGTCGGGACTGACGAACTCCTGGAGCTGGACGAGGAAGCACTCAGAGCAGACGAATGCGTGGAGCGGGTAGAAGTTCTCACCCTCGAGCAGCTGCTCCTGGGTGAGGAATGTCTCGCATAGGGGGGACTTCCCGAGGTCGATGAACGTCTCGGTGAGTTCGGTGGCGCAGAAGCGGCACGGACCGCCGGTGAGTGATGCCGTCAAGATGACTCCTCTTCAGATGCTGATCAGGTCGGCATCAACGCCGAGTTCTGAAAGCATTCGCCCGATCTCGTCGGTGTAGACCGGATTCACCACCAGCACCGCGTCGGGCTTCACCTCGCGCAACACGTCGGGCGCGACGATCGGATGACCGGTGCCGGTGACGAAGGTGCCCTGCTTTCGCGGGTTGATGTCGACCACCCATTCCACCGCATCGGCTGACGGCACGAGGTTCATCAGGCCCACCGCTCGGGCGCCGCCGCCCCACGCGGCGAGACGCTGTCCGGCGTCGCGTCGACCGGCGAAATCGGCGCCGACGGCTTCGATGCGGTCGGCCAGCGCGTGCACGTCGGTCCGGATCCTCTCGACGACGGCACGATCGATCGGCTCGTCGCGCGGCGCGCCGCCGGTGACCTTCGCTTCGACCGCCGCGAACAGCCCGTCGAACGTCGGCTCGGCGTGGACGTCGGTGAAGCCGGCCCGCACCAGGAGGTGCGCCAGTGTCTCTGGCGTGTAATAGCCACAATGCTCGTACATGAGGTCTTCGAAGGCGCCACGATCGAGTGCCCACGCGAAGTTCGGGACCTCGAGATACACCCCGCCGCCGTCGACGATCCCGCCCCGAATCGTGTCGATGAGCATCATCGGTTCGGGGATGTGCTCGAGCACGTGGCGCGAGGACACGAAGTCGACGTCGTGACCGCGCAGGCTGTCGGCATCGGCGTACTCGTCGAAGATCTGCACATCCGCCTGCGCAACGAGCTCGCTCACCCGATCGGGGTTGTGGCCGGGTTCGAAGCCGATCCCGGTGTTGCCCCCTTCGATGCACAGCCCGGCGAGGAAGCGTCCGTCGCCGGGCCCGATCTCGGCGAGGCGCCGACCGTGAAGGCCGTGGCGTTCGACGAGGCCCTTGGCCAGAGCAGCCTCCCACGCCGCGAACTTCGGCGAGTGGTGCAGGGCGTTGTCGTAGTCCTGCTCATAGGACATGCGCCCGATGTCGAAGGCGGCGTTCCACACATAACCGCAGTGCCCGCACAGCGACAACGACATTTCTGCGGTCTCCGCGCCCCGGGCCGACTCACGACTCGTCCACAACAACCCGACATGCACGGGCATCGCGGGGATCGACATCAACGACTCGGTTTCCGCCGAGCCACACGCGGGACAGTTGGTGACCATTGCCGGTGATCCTAGTGGTCACCGGCAATGGTCACGGGCCCGTCATGCCCGGGCACCGGGGCCTCAGTTGATGGTGACGTTTCCGCCCACACCGGTGCTGCCGGCGGCAACCGACCAGCCTCCGGTGGCCGCCACCGACGCCCCGTCGAGCAGGGTGTTGTTGCGCCACAGGATGCTGGACGAAGAGTTGCCGGGCTTCGCGATGACGGCGTGGTAGGACTCGAACTCCTCGGACAGCGTGTTGTTCTCGAAGGTGAAGAGGCCGACCACGTGCTTGGCCTGCACGCCGGCCGACGATGCCCCGTAGACGGTGCTGTTGCGAATCGTCGGATCGACGACCTCGCCACCGGACATACCGGTGTACTGGATGCCGTCGTTGTGCGCATCGGAACCCGACGGACGCTGCTTGCCATGGACGATCACGTTGTCCACGAGCGGGGCGATGATGTCGCCCTCGTAGGCGAAGAACTGCATGATGTCGCCATCACCCACGTTGGGCTGCCGGTTCACATCCACACCGTCGATGAAGTACGGCCGGGTGACGGTGGCGCCCCCCGACATCTGCACGTGGGCGAAGGTGAACTCGAAGTTGCGGAAGCCCGAGTCGGTGATGCTCTTGCCGTTGCGCAGACCGATCCGTCGAGCACCGGACCCCCGGATGTTCCGGGCCTCGACGTTGCTCGCTTCGATCACGACCTCACCGGGCGAGGTGAAGTTGAAGTCGTAGATCGTGTTCGGCTGGTTCAGGACCGTGTCGGCATCGGCCATGACGATCGGACGACCATCAGCGGCAACCGGCGCCGTCGTGGTGGGAGGTGCCGTCGTTGTCGTCGCTGGCGCGACGGTCGTCGTGGGCGGCGCGGTCGTCGTGGGCGGTGGTGTCACCGTGTTGGTCGAATTGCCCGGTGCGGCCGTCGTGGTCGGGACCGTCGTCGGCTTCGGCTTCGGCACGGGAGTGCCGTCGTCGGCGATCAGGAACTCGCTGATCACGAAGCCGACGACGTCACCACGGCGAGCTACTGCGCTGACGGTGTGGGTCTCGCCGGGCCGGAAGGTCCAGCTGTGGTCGAACCCCTGGTCCGAATCGAACGTGCCGTCGACGGGCAACAGTCCGAAGTAGCGAAGGTTGTAGGGCGGCGTCACGTCGTCGTCGCGGAACAGAACGCCGTCGATGTACCAGGTGACCCGGTCGATCTCCGTGTCGGTCACCTCGAGCCGGATCTCGAACGGGCGGTCGATGACCCCGGTGTTGTTCTCCAACATGCCGGCGGGAGCGCCATTGCGGCTCGTGGACCAGACCAGCGACATCCCGTCGGTGTCGATCAGCTTCACCGACGGCAGGTAGTTGACGGCACTGCTGTTGCTGCCCACTCCTCCGTCACCCTTCCCCGAGCCAACGACCTGCTCGCCGGGGTCGCCCGGGGCCTCGGTCGTCCATGTGTTCATGCCATCGGCGGCGTCCTCGAAGGAGCCCTTGCAGCCGGTGGCCATCAGTGTGAGCACGGCCAGGGCGGCGAGCCATCGCTTCGTCATTATGGAACTCCCGATCGTTGTTGCAGTTTGACGACGAACTCATCGGGAGGAAATCCGTGGGCCTTTAGCACCACTCATGGGTCAAGTGACCCAGGTCCCACACGTCGAAGGCCGATCGGCCCCCGACCCCTCAGTCGACCCAGGGGGTGGCGATGGAGCGGATCTCGGCCTCGACCGGCAGCCGGGCGACCAGGCGGTCGAGATGGGGCAGGTGGTCTCGAGCCGGCACGACGAGACGAACGAGCGACGGTCGGTGTGCCGACACGAGATCGGCAACCGCCGGGATCAGACCCAGATCGACCCCAACCGAACAGACGAGCAACACGGTGCGGTCACCATCGGTGCCGAGCACCGCGGCTGGGGCGTCTTCGAGGAGATTGGCGCGTGGCGGAATCGGTTCGACGAGCATCGGGAGGTCGAGATCGAACACCGCGGGATCGTCGACCACGACATGGCGAAGCCATCGCTCGCGGGCCAGACGGTTCACGGCGTGGGAAGGGGCGCCCGGCGTGCGGTGGGGGCGCACCCGGTCCGCGGTCTCACGAACCGCCTCGGCGGGGTCGCGGCCCGCCCGCAGCAACACACCGGCCTCGCGGTCGAAACGGCCGACGCCGGCCTCGAGCACGGGCCCATCGGGGCCGTGGAGGATCCGGGCGACCTCGAGCCCGGCGAGTTCACCGCGGAGAATGCCGTCCTCGCACACGACCTCGAGTCCGGCATCGACCAAGATCCCCTCGAGCGCGGCGGCATCGTCGGGCCGGGGCAGCGGAACCGGCAATGGCTCGGCGGTGGCGACCGTGAGCGCGTCGCCGTCGGTCTGCCAGACCCGACACTCGGGGGCGAGCATCGCCGCCCGCCGAGCGTGGACTCCACCGTGGTGGTCGACGACCAGTTCGAGCCGGTCGGGCTGGTGGCGATCGGCCCACACGAGGACGCCGCCGAGAACGGCGAGGTCATCGCTCATCGAGACGATCCATGCCTGGTCGCCATCGCGAGCGATCACGCCGAACGGCGCCGCCGTCGGCTCGAGCACCTCAGGATCCAACCCGAAATGCGTTCGGAGGAGTCCCTCGGCTCGTGCTCGTTCGAGCAATGCTCGACGGCTCGCGTCGAGCGCCATGATGGCTCAGTCGTCGGTGGCGGGAGCTTCGGCCGGCGTCTCGGCCTCTGCGACGGGAGCGTCGGCCTCCGGGGCCGGAGCTTCGGTTTCGGCTTCGGCAACCGGCGCCTCGGCCTCGCCGGGGGCGGCCTTGCGGCGGCCGTAGCGCTTCTCGAAGCGCTCGACCCGGCCAGCCGTGTCGACGATCTTCATCTGACCGGTGAAGAACGGGTGGCTCTCGCTGGAGATCTCCACCTTGGCGAGCGGGTACTCGTTGCCGTCCTCCCACGTGGTCGTCTCCGACGTCGACATGGTCGAACGGGTGAGGAACGACTTGTTCGCGGAGACGTCGTGGAACACGACGAAGCGGTACTCGGGGTGGATGTCGGACTTCATAACGGATCCAGTCTGGAGGGCGATTGCCGTGGCGGCAACCTACTCGGCGGCGATCTTCTGAAGGAGCGCCTGGAGGTCGGCGGAGGGTTCGGTCGACGTGTCGTCGCCGACGGTGGCGAGCTCACGGCGAAGCGCCCGGATCTCGTCGAGTTCCTTGCCGTCGCGCAGCGTCTCCTCGTGGACGGTGGCCGACGCTTCGATGGCGATCGCCGGAAACACACGGCGGGCCACCGCGGCGCGATCGAGGCGCAGTTCGAGATTGGCGGCGGGGGCGAGCTCTTCGTAGATCGCCGCATCGGTGGCCGAGTCGGTGTCGACCGTGATGGTCGCGATCATGGTCAGCGAACCGCCGTCCTCGAGCTTGCGACCGGCGCCGAAGAACCGCTTGGCGGGATGCACCGTGGTGGCATCGACCACGACACCGGAACGGTTTCCGGCGGCCTCCTGGGCATAGGCACGGGCCAGTCGGGTGACACCGTCGACGATGACGACGACGCCCTTGCCGGCCTCGACGAGCCGCTTGGCCCGCTCGACCACCATCTCGGCGATGGTCACCTGTTCGTCCGAGGGACGGTCGAACGCGGCGGCGACCACGTCGCCCTTCTCCACCCAGCGGTTCATCTCGGTGATGTCCTCCGGACGCTCGTCGAGCAGGAGGACGAGCAGTTCGAGGTCGGGATGGTTCGTCTCGATCGACCGAATGAGGTGCTGGAGGATCGTGGTCTTGCCGCTGCGGGGCGGACCGGCGAGCAGGGCCCGCTGGCCGCGACCGATCGGCGTCAGCAGGTCGATCACCCGAGCGGTGGGATCGGCCGGCTCCTGCGAACCGGCGAACACGATCATCTCGGTCGGGTACACGGCCGGGAGTGCGTCGAAGTCGCCCCGGTCGAGGGTGGCCGCCGGTTCACCACCGTTGACCGATTGGATCTCGATCATCGCCGGGTTCTTCTCGTTGCGGTTGGCGGGACGCGAGGTGCCCGTCAGGTGGTCGCCCTTCCGGAGGCCGAACTGGCGCACCATCTTGACCGGGACGTACGCGTCGTCCTTCGACGGCAGGGCGCCGTCGACGCGCAGGAAGCCGTAGCCCTCGTTGCGCAGCTCGAGGTGGCCGGCGACCGGGATGGGCTCGCCGTCCCATTGCTCGTTGTTCTGACCGTCCCCACGCTCTCGGGTCTCGCGATCGCGATTGTTCTCGCGCTCGCGGCCACGACGGCGACGCTTGCGTCCACCGGACTCGCCGTCGTCGTCGGTGTCGTCACCACTGCCGCCGGAACCGCTGCTGCCGGTCTGCTCGGAACCGCTGCTGCCGGAATCACTCTTGTCGGACCGTGCACGGCCGTTGGTGCCGCGACCGTCGCCGTTCTTGTCGGTATCGCCCTCGGTCGTGTCGGCATCGGTGTCGCTCGAACCCGACTCGTCCGCGCTCGCCTCGCTCGAACCGGTCTCGGTCGTCTCGCTCTCCGTCGCCGCCTCGTCGGTGGTGGCCGTACTACCGTCGCCGCCGGCGGCGAGATCGAGAATCAGGTCGATGATCTCACCCTTCCTCGCACGGGACGCGGGCTTCTTGCCGAGCGTGGTGGCGATCAGCGTGAGTTCTTCGCGGTCCTTGCGTTGCAAGGTGGACCGGCGCATTTCCGCGGTTTCCACGGACGAGCTCCTCGTGTTGGGAGAGTTGGAGGGACTGTCGCGTCACGGAGCGGGACCAGGGTTGACACCCGATCAGGCCGCGCCCCGACACTGACTGGGCGACTGCGGTCAGGCTACGGACAACAATCCCCGTCAGCAACCAATCCCGGGTGCGCAGCGAAGGCTCATCGCCGCACGCCGTCGACATAGTCCTCGACCGCGGCCAGGTCGTTGGACAACACCTCGAAACGCTCGTCACGGGAGAAGAGGCCGTCGAGTCTGCCCGGCAACGACGGCCGCACGCCGGTGGCCTGCTCGACGGCATCGGGGAACTTGGCCGGATGGGCGGTCGACAGGGTCACCACCGTCTCACCGGGCCGACGTAGTCGCCTCGCCGCACCGACGCCGACGGCGGTGTGCGGATCGATCAGCAGACCGTGCTCACGATGGACGTCGGCGATGACCGCCAGGGTCTCCTCGTCGTCGAGTCGGGCGCCGGCGAACTCGTCGCACAGCCGCTCGTGCTGCGCAGGCGACAGCGCCGCACGGCCGGTGGCCCGGAACGTGGCGAGGAGCTCGGCCGTCGCCGGACCGTTGCCGTCGTGGAGTTCGACCAGAAGGCGCTCGAGGTTCGAGGAGATCTGGATGTCCATGCTCGGCGACAGCGTCGGCACGACCTCCTCGGCGACCATCTCACCGGTGTCGATGAGACGGGTGAGGATGTCGTTGCGATTGCTGGCCACGATGAAGCGCTCCACGGGCAGCCCCATCGCCGCGGCGACGTGGCCGGCGAACACGTTGCCGAAATTGCCGGTGGGTACCGAGAACGTGGTGGGCGTCGAACGACTACCGAGCTGTTGCGCGGCCCAGACGTAGTAGACGATCTGCGCCATCACCCGCGCCCAGTTGATCGAGTTCACCGCGGACAGCCGGTTGCGGGCCCGGAACGGCTCGTCGGCGAACATGGCCTTGACGAGATCCTGGCAGTCGTCGAAGGTCCCCTCGATGGCGACCGCGTGCACGTTCTTCGCGCCGAGGGTCGTCATCTGGCGGCGCTGCACGTCGCTGGTGCGACCGTGGGGGAAGAGCACCACGATGTCCACGCGGTCGCTGTCACGGACCGACTCCATCGCCGCCGACCCGGTGTCGCCCGACGTTGCCCCGACGATCATCACCCGCTCGTCGCGCCGCGTGAGTTCGTAGTCGAAGAGGCGGCCGACGAGCTGGAGGGCGATGTCCTTGAACGCGAGCGTGGGACCGTGGAACAGCTCGAGGAGGTGATGTCCTTCCTCGAGCTCGATCATGGGGACGACGTCGGGGTGATCGAACGTCGAGTACGCCGCACCCACCATCTCGGCGAAGTCGTCGGCGGGAATCGAGCCGGCGACGAACGGCGCCATCACCGCCGCCGCGAGCGACGCATACCCGGAGAGGGACCGGTCCTCGGGCGCGGCATCGGTGAGCGACGGCCACGTCGCGGGAAGGTAGAGGCCACCGTCGGGCGCGAGACCGGTCAGCAACACGTCGGCGAACGGCAGGGCCGCCGCCCTCCCCCGCGAGCTGTGATACTCCAGCACGATCAGCTCTCGCCGCCGATGACCCGGATGACCGAGTTGATGTCGGTGACGATGTCGAGGCTGCGGAGTTCGGCCAGCGTCGCCTGCACCTCGGCTTCGAGGGAGACGTGGGTGATGAAGATCAGCACGGCCTCGTCGTCGAGTCCGTGTTGCTCCATCGACCGGATGGAGACGCCGTGGCGCCCGAACACGTCGGTGACCTTCGCCAGCACGCCCGGTCGATCGACGACGGCCACCCGCAGATAGAACGCCGATGACGACTCGGCGATCGGGCGCACCGTGGTGGGGACCAGAGCGCCGATGCGGGCACTGGTGCCACGGACACGATTGACGGCGGCGTCGATGACGTCGCCGAGTACGGCACTGGCCGTCGGGGCGCCGCCCGCACCGCGCCCGTAGAACATGAGGTCGCCGACCGCTTCGCCCTCCACGAAGATCGCGTTGAAGCTGTCGCGTACCGAGGCCAGCGGGTGATCGAGCGGCACGAGGGCGGGATGCACACGCACGGAGATGCGAAGGTCGCGGTCGCTCGTCTCGCCCTCGACGACCGCGATCGCCTTGATGGCGTAGCCGAGTCGCTCGGCCACCTCGATGTCGGCGGGGGTGACCGAGGAGATCCCCTCGTGGTGGACTTCGTCGTGCGCCACGACGGCCCCGTAGACGATGGTGGCGATGATCGCGGCCTTGGCGCCCGCGTCGTAGCCCTCGACATCGGCCGTGGGGTCCTCCTCGGCGTAACCGAGCGCCTGGGCCTCGGCCAGCGCTTCCTCGTAGGACGCACCGGCCTCGGTCATGCGGGTCAGGATGTAGTTCGTCGTGCCGTTGATGATGCCCATCACCCGGGTGACGGGCTCGCCGATCAACGACTCGCGCAGCGGCCGCATCAGGGGGATGCCACCGGCGACCGCGGCCTCGAACAGAAGATCGACGCCCGCGGCGTCGGCGACCGCGTACAGCTCGGCGCCGTGAGCCGCGAGGAGGGCCTTGTTGCCGGTGACGACCGGCTTGCCCAGCTCGAGGGCTCGGCCGATGAGTTCACGGGCCGGGTCGATGCCGCCGATGAGCTCGACGATCACATCGACGTCGGCGGCCTCGACAACCGCTCGGGCGTCGGTGGTGAACGCCTCGATCGGCACGGCGACGTCGCGTGCCTTGGACAGGTCACGCACGGCGATGCGGGTGATCTCCAACCGCACGCCCGTGCGGGCGACGATCGCCTCCCGCTGGTCTTCGAGCAGTCGGGCCAGCGCACTGCCCACGGTGCCGCACCCCAGGAGCCCGAGCTTCACGGTTGTCGTGTCCACGGGCGCCGAGCGTATCCGCCAAACCCGACGAGGGGCGGTGGGTTCCCCGTTCGTGATGTCTTCTTGCGTATCAATGCATTCCAATGCATTCTGTCAATCGTGAGCACCACACCGTCCGAGACACACGACGCTGGCCACCACCGCCATCCGTCGCGACGCCGCGCCCGTTCCGGCGGCCACGGCCTCGCCCTCGTCTCCGAAACAGCCGTGGACGAGTGCAGCAGGGTGTCGGTGGCAGATCTCCTGGCCGCGAACGGACCACTGCCCGAGGCCGAGGCCCGCGGCGTCGGCGCCTGGCTGGCGGCGTCGCTCGCCGCGCTGCACGCCGTCGATGTCGTCCACGGTCGCGTCACGTCGGATGCCATCCGGTTCTCCCCCGACGGCGAGCCGACGCTCACGGGAATCGGTCGGTCCGATGCTCCCAGCCCGGCATCGCCCCGCGTGGAGGGCGAGACCGCCGATGTGATCGCAACCGTCATCGTCGCCGTCGAATGCGCGACCGGCGTCGTCATCGACGGCGCCGCCCGCTGGACCAGCGACGACCTCGTGGTGCTCGGATGCCCGCCGGCGCTGGCGATCGACGTCGCCGCGATCCTGCGCGACAGACCGCACGCCGCCCGGGCGGCCGGGATCCTGCAACGCCACGACGATCGACTCCCGCTGTCGCTCGGGCGAGGGGTCGCCGACGGTCGGCGGGCACCGACGGTGGCCATCCCCTCGGTTGCGATCGCCGGCCTCAGCCCGGTGGGCGACGACCACCCGGGCCCACACCTGTCGACGGCGCCCCGGCCCGAGCGGCGCGGTTGGCGGCGCTGGGCATCAGCAGGGCGCGGGTGAACGCGATGCGGTCCCGCCACCCGAGCACCTGCCACGACGCCACGGCCTGTCGCCGAAACCGTCCGTCCCGACGGGCGTAGGCCTCGAGGCGGCGGCGGTCCACGGCGCTGATCTCGTGGTCGTCGGCCCATCGCTCGACCGCCGTACGCGTGTGGCCCAGGGGGCGGGTGGCCCGCAGCCCCAGGGCGAGGGGGGCCGCACAACCCCAGCGCTCGGCCGTGGCGATCACCCGGTCGACATGGACCGAGGGACGGGCGGCGAGCATCGCGAGGTCCCGGACGTTGCCGAGCCGGGGGGCCACGTCACCCAGGGCGACGTGAATCGCGCCGTGCAGCAGATGGAGTTCGGCCGACAGGGTGTGGACGACGCGACCCGCGAGGATCAGTTCGACCGGATCGGTGAAGAGGTCGTCGAGTCGGATCAGATGTCCGTACGGACCCGGCGCCAGGGTCCGGTGCAGGTCGAGTTCGGTGTTGCCGTGCCAGCCGAGCGTGACCGACTTGGCGAAGCGGCGATCGAACGAGGCCGAGATGGGCGGCACCGGCCGAGTGGCCCCGGCGCCGGCGAGGACGGCCACCGCCGCGTCGACATCGGTGTTCGCCACGAGGATGTCGTTGTCGCCGAACACGCGGGCCGCCGGGTCCGGATACACCATGTGGGCGAGGGCGGCGCCCTTGAGCACACGCCCGTCGATACCGGCGGCGGCCAGCGCCTCGCTGGCCTGCAGCAAGACGTCCTCGAGCAGGAGCACCTCACCCATGGCCTTCTCGTGGCGAGCCGCGACGAGGTCGCGGTCGTCGGCGTCGACCGTCAGCGCCTCGTCGCCGATCGCCATTGCCAGCGTCCCGATGAGCTTGTGCCGGTCGATGTCGCCGAGCAGGTCGCCGAGCGGGGTGGGCGGCGATGCGAGCACCGAGGGCGCGCCGGGCAGGCCGAATCCGGCGAGCGCGGTCAGCCAGTCCGTGTCGTTCATCCCACCTGCTCCACGACACCCCGCTCGACGAGGTCGTCGATCACCGGGGCGAGGTCGGCGGCGACGGTCCCGACTTCGGCGTCGTGCATCTGAGCCAGGGCCGAACACACATCGTCGAAGGACGACGGCTCCTCGAGCGCGGTCCACAGGGCCCCGCCGGTACCGGCCAGCTTCGTCACCTCGTCGGCCCCCGGTGGACGGATCAGCACTCCGTCGAGTGTCGAGCGCCACAACACCTCGGCGCGCCGCAGGATCCGTCCTTCGGGCGACGGCATCGGCTCAGACGTCGAGCCGGGTGAGGTCGTCGTAGGTCTCGCGACGAACCACGAGGCGGGCGTCGCCGTGGGCCGCGAAGACCACCGGCGGACGCAGCACCTTGTTGTAGTTGGAGCCCATGGAGTGACCGTAGGCCCCGGTGACCGCAGTGCCCAGGATGTCGCCCACCTCGAGGTCGTCGGGCAACGACGCGTCGCGGACCAACACATCGCCGGACTCGCAGTGTTTGCCGACGATCGTGGCGGTGGCGGGTCGATCGGCGCCGACCGATCGGGGCAGGAACGCCTCGTAGCCGGAGCCGTAGAGCACCGGGCGGGGGTTGTCGCTCATCCCGCCGTCGACCGACACATAGGTGCGGATGCCGGGGATCGTCTTGATCGTGCCGACCTCGTAGAGGGTGACCGCAGCTGCGGCGGCGATGCATCGACCGGGCTCGGCCGAGACCCGGGCCGTGACGCCGGCGGCCGCGCACGCGTCGAGCACGGCCGTGCCCCATTCGGTGATCGACGGCGCCCGTTCGTCGGCCACGTACGGCACGCCGAGGCCACCGCCCACCGAGATCTCGGCCAGGTCGTAGGGCGCCGCGACATCGGCGATGACGGCCGCGGCCTTGGCGAAGGACGAGACGACGAAGACCTGACTGCCGATGTGGGCGTGGACCCCGACCAACTCGACGGAGTCGGCGTTGCGGGCCCGCTCGATCGCCGCGGCGGCCGCACCCGAGGACACGGTGAAACCGAACTTCGAATCGTCGTGGCCGGTCGAGATGTAGTCGTGGGTCTCGGCCTTGATGCCGGGCGTCAACCGCAGGAGCACCTTCGGGGCCGCACCGGTTTCGCCCGCGAGCGCATCGAGCCGGTCGAGCTCGTCGAACGAATCGACCACGACACGACCCACGCCGGCCTGACGGGCCATGCGCAGCTCGGCCATCGACTTGTTGTTCCCGTGGAGCACCAGGCGGTCGGCCGGCACCCCCGCCCGGAGGGCCACCTGGAGTTCGCCGCCGGTGGCAACGTCGAGGTGCATCCCCTCTTCGTGGGCGAGGCGAGCCATCGCCGTGCACAGGAAGGCCTTGGTTGCGTACGCCACGCCGTCACCGAAGACGGCGACGGCCTCACGGCACCGATCGCGCAGGTGCTGCTCGTCGTAGACGAACAGTGGGGTGCCGAACTCGGCCGCGAGGTCGATCAGGTCGCATCCGCCGATGCGCAGTCGGCCGCCGACGACCTCGGCGGAGTCGGGCAGGAGGCGGAACGGGAACGGCTGCATCAGCGCTACATCGACTCCGGTGCCGAGACACCGAGAAGGTCGAGCGCGATGCGCAGCCCGATCTGCGAGGCCGCCACGAGCGCCAGTCGGGCCTGGGTGAGTTCGTCGCTGACACCATCGCCCATGACGTAGCAGTCGTGGTAGAAGCCGTGCAGCGCCGCGGCCTGCTCGCGCGACCAACCGGCGATGCGATGCGGAGCATCGTCGAGACACGCGATCTCGACGATGTCGGGGAGTTGTTGCAGCGAGCGCAACACCTCGAGTTCGCGCTCGTGGGTGAGCAACGAGAGGTCGACCTCGGCGAGCGGGCGGCGAGCCACACCGGCCTCCGCCGTCTTCGTCATGATCGAGCAGATACGGGCATGGGCGTATTGCACATAGAAGACCGGGTTCTCCATGCCCTGGGTGGCGACCTCGTCGAGATCGAACGTCTGGCGCGAATCGACCGACTGCATGAGGTAGGTGAATCGAGCGGCGTCGGCTCCGACCTCGCCGACCACGTCGTCGATGCTGACGAACTCGCCGCTGCGACCCGACATCGCAACCTCCTCGCCGCCGCGCTTCAGGTCGACCATCTGGGTGATGGCGATGTGGAGTTCCTCGGGGTCATGACCGAGGAGGTACATGGCCGCCTTCATCCTGGGGACATAGCCGTGGTGGTCGGCCCCCCACACGTTGAACAGACGATCGGAGCGCAGGAACTTGTCGCGGTGATAGGCGATGTCGGGCGTGAGATAGGTGAGGTCGCCGTCGGACTTGATCAGCACCCTGTCCTTGTCGTCGCCCTGGTCCGTGCTGCGCAGCCAGGTGGCGCCCTCGGCCTCGTACACCGCGTCGTGGGCACGGAGATCGGCCAGGGTCTCGTCGATCGCGCCCGAGGCCACCATCGACCTCTCACTGAACCAGACATCGTGATGGATGGCGAGCGATTCGAGAGTGGCGCGATGGCTGGCCAGCGCCCGCTCGTAGCCCCACTCGAGCGGGTCGGCGTCGGCCGGCATCTCGGCGGCCCATTCGATCAGGTACTCGCCCTTGTAGCCGTCGTCGGGGGGTTCCTCTCCCCGCTTGCGGGCCGCGAGCGACTCGGCGTACTTCGTCATCTGCACGCCGCGATCGTTGATGTAGTACTCGCGGGTGACGCGATAGCCGCACCGCTCGCGGAGGCGGGCGATCGAATCGCCGTAGCACGCGCCACGACCATGTCCGGCGTGGAGCGGCTTGTTCGGGTTGGCCGAGACGAACTCGACGTTGACGTGGAGTCCCTGGCCGAGATCAGGGCGGGCGAAACCGTCGATTCCGGCCTCGACCACGTCGACCAACACGTCGTGGAGCCAGGTGTCGGCCAAGTGGAAGTTGACGAAGCCGGGCCCGGCGATCTCGATCGCGGTGACATGGGCGGGCGGGCGGTCCCGCAGATGGTCGACCAGTTGCTGCCCGAGTTCGCGTGGGTTGCGGCCCGCGGACTTCGCCGTGGCCAGCGCCACATTGGACGACCAGTCGCCGTGCTCGGGGTTGGCGGGTCGCTCGAGCGAGATCTCGTGAGGGATCGAGTCGACGCCGACCACGGTCAACGCCGTCGCCAGGGCCGACCGAAGGTGTTCGCGAACATCCATGTTGTGCAGAGCCTCGGCCGGGAGAGTGCGAGCGGGAAGGGAGGGGCGAGCGACCGAGCCTACCGTCTCGTCAGACTCCTCAGAGTCGGATCGAGTCGGCCGATGAGTCCAACATGCGTTCTCGCGGACTGATCCTCGCACTCCTGGTTCTCGCCCTCTTCGGCACCGCCTGCGGGGGGGCCGACCCCGCCCCTCCGGCAGCCGATCGCGCCGTCGGCGAGAACGATCCGAACTGGGACGTGGAACAGGCGATCCTGCGCACCGTGCTCATCGAGGCCAACATGCAAGACGGTCTCAGCCGCGACGCCGCCGGCTGCATGGTCGATGCCGTGACCGCCGAGGACGCGTTCACGCTCGCCGAACTCGAGGGTGTGGACATGACCGCACGTGTCGGCTCGGGTGTCAGCAGCGACCTCGCCGCGGCCTTGGCCGATGCCCTGGTCGACTGTGGTCCCAGCCTGCGCGACCACCTCGAAACCGACATTCCTGGCGCCCTCGCCATCCCCGGCACCCATTCGGTCGAGGCCGACTGCGTCACCAACGCCTACGTGGAAGCATGGCGGGAGGCCTACGCGGCGCGTTTCCAGTCCCGGGTCGACACCGATGAGGAGCCCGTGGCCCCCGACGTGAGCGACCGTGTGGTCGGGATCATCGCCGGCTGCGACGCCGGCGGTGCTGTCATTCTCGGCGCGTCCAACGACGGTGACCTCGACACCTTCGCGCTCAGCACGCTCGAGTGGGAGTGCCTCGACTCCCGTATCACCCCCGACGAGTTCCTCCCGGCTTTCCCCTTCCCGGATGAGCCGGGCGACGCGCTCGACCGCATGGGCGGCGGCGTGCTCGCCGATGTCGCGTTCTGCGAAGCATGGGTGAGCGGCGACGACGTCCCCGACGGATCCGCCGACACCGACACCGGCAACGGCAACGGCAACGGCAACGAGAACTTCGACGAACCCGACGACGCGAACAGCTGATCGTCGGTAGTGTGACGGCCTGCCCGCTCGCGGGCATTGCCCTCGTAGCTCAGCGGATAGAGCATCGCCCTCCGGAGGCGTGAGCGCAGGTTCGAGTCCTGCCGAGGGCGCTCAGCGGCCGGTCGTGGCGTGAAACGCGTCGACGAACGGGCCCGGCTTGGCCGTCTTCACCACATCGAAGTCGATCGAGGTGCCGTCGGCGAACGACACCAGCAGCTTGCCGGTGAGCTTGCCGCTCTCGTGGGTGACGCCGGCGACCTGGTCGAGCGGGATCGCGGCGTTGAGTCCCTTCGGTCGGCCGGTCATGGCGCTGTGTCCGAACACCAACAGCCGTCGATCGGTGAGCCCGAGCACCGCCTTGCCCGGCGGGATGTCGATGACGATGCCCTCCTCGGCAGTGGGGGTCTCGTTGGCCCGCTTCTCGCCCGCCTTCTGGCTGACGACCGCGCCGATCACACCGCCGATCGCGCCATAGGCGACCTGGCGGCGGATCGCGCCGGCCGGCTGCACGAAGGTGCCGGCCAGGACGGTCTCGCCCGGTTCGAGGTCGTCGCCACAGCTCTTGGTGATCTTCTTGCCGAAATCGATCATGGGGAGATCGTATGGGTCGTCCGACCTACAGATCGGCGATACCCGGCCGATGGGGTGAGATGGCGCAGCCGACCCATCGCCGCATTCGTCTCGAATGGCCCGACGACACACGCGCCGCGTGGCAACCGGTCAAGCCGGAGTTCGCCGCGGCCGTCAATGCGCTCAGCCTGGGCATGCCCAGCGGCGAGCCCTACGTGATGGCGGCCGTGCGCGATGCCGCCGCCGGCATCGACGACCCCGTTCTCGCCGAGCGGGTGCGGGCCTACCTGGCCCAGGAGGGCGAACACGCCCGCCAGCACCGCCGCTTCAACGACATCCTCATCGCCCAGCACCCGGCGTTGCGCAGGGTCGAACGATGGCTGGCGGCGTCCTACGGATTCCTGCGACGGCGGGCCGGATCCCGTTTCGCCATCGCCTACGCGGCCGGGTTCGAGGCCACCGCGTTCGCCGCCGCCCGGTGGATGGACGCCCATCGCCACGAACTGTTCCGGGGCGCCGACGAGGTTCCGTCGACACTGATCCTCTGGCACCTGGCCGAGGAGGTCGAGCACAAGACCGTGGCCCACGACGTGTGGGCGGCGACCGGCGGGAGCCGTCTGCGCTACGCCGCCGCGATGGCGACCTGCTTCGCGATGCTGGTCTGGTTCATCTTCCTCGGAACGGTGGTGCAGCTCACGGCATGGCGTCGCATCCTGAGCCCGGTCGCCTGGTTCCGGCTCTGGAAGTGGGGCATCGGATTCGCGTTCGAGGTGCTGCCGACGATCGCCATCACCGCGCTGCCGAACCATCACCCGTCGCGCCAGGCCGACCCGTCGTGGATGACCCAGTGGCTCACGGGCTACGACCCGGCGACCGACACGATCCCCGCCTGGAACGCACCGCTAGCGGATGTGTTCGAGCTTGTCGGGATTGAGCACGGAATGGATCGCCCGGATGCCGTCGGGGCCGAGGTCGAAGGCCATCGTCATGAAGATCTCGCCGTCGGCGTAGGCGACGAACCCGGGCCCTCCGTTGACGCGGACGTGGTCCACCCGCACGTCTGAGTTCATGGCGTCGCGTCGGCCGGCGATGCCCTTCGCGAAGAGCGCCACCCGCTGACGGCCGAGAACCGGCCGGCGCGCCGCGTGCTGGTTGGCTCCCCCATCGCTCCACGCCACGACGTCCTCGGCGAGCACGTCGTGCAACCCGTCGAGGTCTCCGGTGATCGCGGCGGCCAGGAAGGAATCCAGCAGGCGCCGCTCCTCGTCGGGCCCCGGGTCGAAGCGGACCGGCCGGTCGGGACCGAGCCGGGCCTTGGCCCGGTGCACGATCTGGCGACAGTTGGTCGGCGAGCGGTCGATGGTGGCGGCCACCTCGTCATAGTCGTGGCCGAACACCTCGCGCAGGAGGAACGCAGCCCGTTCGACCGGGTCGAGGCGCTCGAGCATGACGAGAAAAGCGATCGACAACGACTCGGCCAGCACGGCGTGGTCGGCGGGTTCGTCGATCGACGTCACGATCGGCTCGGGCAGCCACGGGCCGACATAGGCCTCGCGGCGGACCTGGGCCGAGCGGAGCCGATCGATCGCGATCCGGCTCACCACCGTCGTCAGCCAGGCCCGGGGCCGATCGATGGCGGCGCGGTCGGTGCCGTCCCACCGTAGCCACGCCTCCTGCACGGCGTCCTCGGCCTCGGCGACGCCACCGAGCATCCGGTAGGCCACGCCGAAGAGATGGTGACGGTGCTCCTCGAACCGGGCCGAGTGGTCGAGCGCGGTCATACGATCGCCGCCCGCCCGGCGGCGCGACCGCTCGCCACCGACGCATCCACCAGCGTGCCGGTGGGGCCGACCCAGTCGCCGGCGACGAAGCGCCCGGGGGCGCCCGGAACGCTCACCGATGGCCGCGCCACGAGGCCACCACGTGCGGCCGACGGCTGGTCGGTCGCCGCGACGAGGTGAGGGCTGAACGACACGTGGTCGGCCGCATGTCGCCAGCCGGGTCGCACCCGTTCGAGCAGGGCTTCGCATTCGGCGCGGTCACGATCGCGGTCGGGCTCCTCGTCGTTCGGGAGGTAGCGCATCACGTGCACGAGGGTGTGGCCATCGGGCGCCAAGTCTGCCACCGGCGCGTGCACCGAGAGATACGTGGGCGTGTCGATGCCGAGCGCAAACGGGCGCAGACCCGACCAGGGGTCGGGAAAACCGACATCGAGCGACGCCACCGCGGCCGGGCGGGCGTCCTCGGCCCACGTCCGCACATCGGGTACGGCGGCACCGAGTAGCTCCGCCGCGAGTGCCGGTGACCCCGCGACGATCACCCGTCGCGCCCGCAGCTCGCCACCGGTGTGGACGACCACGTGATCGGACCCCTCGGTTCGGACCGAGGTGACCTTCGATCCGGGCCGGATCTCGACGCCCCGGTCGCGGTTCGCTGTCGCCAGTGTGTCGACCATCTGCTGCCATCCGCCGTCGAGGTAGAGGACCCCGCCTCGCAGCGACATCTGGAGTTGGGTCAGGCCGGCGTCGGCGCTCGTTCTCACCGGATCGTTGCCGTAGGTTCCGAGCCGAAAGAGCGCGTGGCCGAGTCGAGCGGCTCGCCCCGAACCCAGCCGTTCGCGGATGAGCGTGTCGACCGACCGGTCGGCGAAGCGGCCCGGACGCATTCGGGGCAGCACCGCGAGCAGCCGCGCCATCCGCAGACGGTCACCCTCGAGCAGACTCGTGCGCAGCAACGAGTGGGCCGACACCGGGAACACACCCTCGAGCTCGCCGTCGACGCCGATCCCTGCGCCCGCGTCAGGCACTCCCCCGGTGGGTTCGCGACCGAGCTCGCGCAGGAACGCCATCGCGGCGCCGTCGACATAGAGCGCGTGGGCCCCCTCGTTCAGCGAGTACCCACTGCGGTGCCGGGTGCGGGCCCGACCGCCGATGTCCCGGCGGGCATCGAGCAGCCTGACCGCGCCGCCGCGCGCCGCTTCGATCGCAGCGCTCAGGCCGGCGATCCCGGCACCGATCACCGCGACGTCGCACCGGTCCTCGTGAGCGTCGTCGTTCATCGTCATCCTCCTCGTCTGATTGCGGCGTGGTGCCGTCGCCCACATGACGAGACAGGTCGCTGGTTCGTGACAGTGGCGACTAGGTTCGGCGTCATGGCCGTCACCGACTCCACCCCCACCGCTCCGGCGAAGAAGGAACGTTGGACCTACCAGTGGAAAGAGCTGTTCGACGAGGTGATCACGAGTGGGCTGTGCACCGGCTGCGCCGGCTGTGTCATCTCGTGCCCCCACGACGTCATCGGCTACGAACACGAACCCGGCGCCTACACCCCGTTCCATCTCGAGGAGGAGCTCGGGCTGGATGATTGCGTCCACGGGCAGAAGGGCTGCACGTCGTGCACCCGGGCCTGCCCCCGGTTCCGGGCGTGGGAACCGGAAGCCGACCTCCACCTCTTCGGCCGCGAGCGCGAGCCCGAGGAGATGGCCGGGGTCTATTCCGACATCCTCCTCACGCGGGCCAGCGACGACTTCGTCTACGACATCGGCCAGGACGGTGGCCTCGTCTCGGCCATCCTCATCTGGTGCCTCGAGAACGACATCGTCGACGGGGCCCTCACATCCGGCGTGGAGAACCTGCCCAACGGCGACCCCGGATGGAAGGCGTTCCCCATGGTCGCCACCAATCGCGATGAGGTGCTCCGGGGCGCCGGCAGTCGCTACACGTATTCGGCCAACACGATGGGCTTCGACGAGGCCATGGAGAAGGGACTCGAACGTCTCGCACTGGTGGGCATGAGCTGTCAGACCTCGGTGGCGCCGGTCATGTGGCATCGCAAGATCGGCAAGGTCTCCAAGCCGATCAAGCTCAACATCGGGCTCCTGTGTTCCAAGTCGTTCGACGATTCGCTCTTCGATGAACTCTTCGAGGTCAAGTACGGCCTGAAGAAGGAGAACATCGCCAAGATGAACATCAAGGGTGTGTTCCAGGTGTGGACCAAGGACGGCGGCTACCACGAGATCAACCTCAAGGAATGCCACGCCTGGACCCGCGAGGGCTGTCACCACTGCCCCGACTTCGCGGCCGAGCACGCCGACATCTCCACGGGTGGGATCGGCGACGCCACCGACTGGACGCTCACGATCGTGCGCACCGAACTCGGTCGGGCGATCATCGACGCAATGGTGAAGGACGGCGTCATCGAGACCCGCCCCGGCGACGACGACCCCGGCGCCATCGCGCTCATGCACAAGCTCGCGCAGAAGAGCCGCGAGCGTTGGCCCGAATGGGCGGCCCCCGCCGCCCGAGTGGGTATCACCGCGAAGGCGTGACCGGGAGCACCACTGGCCCTCGCAGGACGGGATGCGCCTTCCAGACCACGGTCGACTCGTCGATCGTGTAGTCGCCGAACCGCTCGAGGAACGCTCGGAGTCCGATCCGCATCTGCATCCGGGCGAGCGCCGCACCGATGCAGTGGTGAATCCCGTGACCGAACGAGATCGGCCGGGGGTCGTCGCGGTCGAGGCGAAGGGTGTTGGCGTCGGGCCAGCGTCGCGGATCGCGGTTTGCCGCCCCGAGCACCACCATGATCCGCCGTCCGGCTTCGATGGTCTGTCCGCCGACCTCGAAGTCCTCGCGTGCGGCGCGGGGGTCGAGTTGCAGCGGCGCATCCCAGCGCAGGAGCTCCTCGACGGCGTTGGGCCACAAGGCCGGGTCGTCGCGGATCAGCGCGCGCTGGTCCGGAAATCGAGCGAGCGCCACCATCGCGTTGCCGAGCGATCCGCTGGTGGTCTCGTGACCGGCGAACATCAGGAACATCGCCATTGCGATCGTCTCGAAGCGCGACAGGCGGTCGTCGTCGTCCTCCACCGCGACCAGGGCGGAGATCAGGTCGTCTTGCGGCGACACACGCCGTTCCTCGATGAGGTCGTCGAAGAACTGCACGCCCCGGTTCAGGATCGCATCGGTCTCCACCGGATCGAAGTCGGGGAAGGGGTCGAGGTACGCGATGAGGGCGGCCGACAACTCGACGGTGAACGGCCAACGTTCCTCGGGGATCCCGAGCAGCACCGAGATGACGTGGATCGGGAGCGGTGCGTTGAATCCGGCGAAGAGGTCGGGCGCGGGCTGATCAGCGAGATCATCGAGCAGTTGCGCCGCGAGACGTTCGACCTCGGGCTCGATGCGCTCCATCTGCTTCGGCGTGAACGCCCGGCTCACCAACGAGCGCAGCCGCGTGTGGTCGGGCGGGTCGACGAAGAGCAGGAAGTGCCGGAACAGTTCCTTCGAGTTCCGGCTCATCGCCGAATGCGGCTTCACCGCGAGCATCACTTCGCGCTGGGTGGCCACCTCGACGGCAGGTGACGACAGCACCTCGCGAGCCTCGTCGTAGCCCGTCACGAACCACTGCTGGAACCACGGGTTCCAGGCCACCTCACCGTCGGCCCGCATCGGCTCGTAGGACGGGTACGGCCACGGTCGGTGCTCGAGCGCGAAGGAGTTGCCCCAGCGCGTCCGGCCGAACAGCGCTTCGGTCAACCGCGGTCGCCGGACGATGCTGCGCACCACCGGCAGCGAATACCGGTCGCTCGCCCGCACCCTGACCTCGGACGTTCCCGGAACAGCCACGGGGCAAGGCTCCCACATCGCGGCGGTACGCTGCCGAGTCATGGATCTCGAGTTCTGGGTCGACCCCATTTGACCGTGGTGCTGGGTGACGGCCCGTTGGGTCGTCGACGAGGTGGCACCGGCCCGTGACCTGAACATCACGTGGCAGCCCATCAGCCTCAAGCTGAAGAACGCACCCGAGCCCGACAGTTCGTTCTACGAACCCGTGGATCGGACCTACCGCCTCCTGCGGGTCATGGAGTCGGTGCGCGCCACCGAAGGCGAAGATGCCGTGTTTCGCCTCTACTGGGAGTACGGGCGCCGCATCCATCACGACAAGGCGTTGGACTTCGAGGTCGCCGAGGCCCTCGCAGCCGTGGGCCTTCCCGCCTCTCACGCCGTCGCCTTCGACACCGACGAATTCGATACCGAGATCCAGCGGCGTCACGATGCGGGTCTCGCCCTCACCGGCGACGACGTCGGCACCCCGATCATCGCGTTCGACGATCGCGACGGGGTCAAGCGGGGCTACTTCGGCCCGGTCATCACGAAGGTGCCGAACACCGAGGACTCCCTTGCGATGTGGGATGCGCTGGTGGCGATGATGAACGTCGACGGCTTCTGGGAACTGAAGCGCACGCGCACCGAAGGGCCGTCGGTCGGCGAACGTCCCTGACCTACGGAACGACTCAGACGAGCGGATCGAGCACTGAGAGGGCGCGGGCCACGTCCTCGGTCGAGTTGTAGTGCACGACCGACAGCCGGACGACGCCATCGTCGGGATCGAGCCCGAGCGCGGTGACCAGGCGATGGGCATAGAAGTGGCCGTGCCCACACGAGACCCCGGCGGCGATCAGCGCGTCGTAGACGGCGGCCGATGAGTGACGTTCGCTGGCGAACGCGATCGTGGGGGCCCGCACTGCGGCGTCGGCCTCGGTTGCGCCGATCACCCGCACCCCGTCCCGCTGAGCGAGCAGGCCGAGGAGCGGCGCGATGATCTCGGTCTCGTGCTCGCGGAACCGTCGACCCACGTCGCCGATGCGGGCGAGCGGGTCCATGGCTTCCCCACCGTGATGGGCGTGGACCGCGTCGTAGTAGTCGACGATGCCGGCCGAGGCGCCGATCACGGCGTGATCGGGGCCTGCGGGGGTCACGCGGGTCGAGAGTTTCGCTTCGTTGAAGAAGTGGCCCTGGTGCGCGAGCTGCGGCAGCAGCGCGCGGTCCACGTACATGAGACCGAGATGAGGGCCGTAGGTCTTGTAGCCGCTGTAGAGGTAGACATCGCAGCCGAGCGCACCGACGTCGACGCCGCCGTGCGGTGCGTAGGACACCCCATCGACCACCAGGTGTCCGCCGACGGCGTGCACCTTGTCGGCGACCTCGCGCACGGGGTTGATGGTCGCCGCGACGTTGGAGGCGTGGGTCATCGTCACGAGTCGGGTCCGCTCGGTGATCAGCGAGTCGAGCATCGCGGGGTCGAGCAGGCCGGTGGCCGGGTCGACGGTCCAGTCGCGCACGACGATGCCGGTGGCGGCCAGTCGTCGCCAGACGCCCGAGTTCGCCTCGTGATCCTGCTCGGTCACGACGATCTCGTCGCCCTCGTCCCACATCGGTCGCATCGCGTGCGCGAGGACGTAGGTGTTCTGACTCGTCGAGGGACCGAAGTGGACCTCGTCGGGCTGGGCGGCGAACGTCGACGCCATCGCCGTGCGGGCCCGGTCCATCGCCGCGGTGGCGACCTGCGACGGACCGAACGCCCAGGACGGCTGCACCTTGGCCGTGGAGAACAGCGAGGTCAACAGATCGATGACCTGACCGGCGGCGTAGCTCCCACCGGCGTTCTCGAGATGCGCCCACCGGCTCGTCTCGGGGTCGGCGAAGGCCGGGAACTGGGATCGGACGAACTCGAGATCGAGCGCCATCACCGGTGACCGGGGTTCAGGTGGCGAGATGGGTGGCGGCGCAGGCGACGATGATGGCGCTCACGTTGGGCGGTATCGCAGTCGGCTCGCTGCCCAGATCGCTGTTGACGGCGACGAAGCCGTCGAAGTCGTCGTCGTATTCCTCGCGCAGATCGTCGTAGCTGCACTGGCAGTACGCCTCGAGCGCATCGGCGTCGGCGGTGGCGCCGTCGTCGGCCTCGGCGCAGGCCCGAAGGAAGTTCTCTTCGATCTTGCCGGTTTCGTCGGCCTGTTCCCAGGTGTTGGGGTCGCTGCTCGAGCTACAGCCCGCACCGACGAGTGCCAACACGATCACACCCGCGGCAGCCGCGGAACGGAGATTCTTTCGAAGAGCCATGCGACGCCGACCTTATCGGCCCCGGGTCAGCCAGCGGTGCCGAAGATGGTGGCGAGGTGCCGATCGCCCGTCGCCCGGTACACGGCCAGATCGAACACGTCGCCCTTGGGCGTGTCGACCATCGGGCCGCTCACCGGCTTCAGCTGCAACGCCGACAGCAGATCGCGGACCCCACGCAGGTCCAGTCCGCCATCGCGCCGGTACGCCTCGTCCTGATCCGAACGCGCCGTGGCCGCCGCGGCAGCCATGCCGTCGAGGAGGGCGAGTTCGTCGGTGAGGTCGAGTACGTGCTGGGGGGCCATGTGAAGAGTGTCGTCGGCGACGGGAACCCGGCCAAGAGTCGATCGACCCAACCCGCCGGATTCGGTGCGCACGGCCCAGATTCGCAGGACAAAACCAGGCCATCAGTCCCGGTTTCTCGTGCGTGAACTGGTTCGACCGGCCCCCAACACCCTCGCCCGGGCGAACACCGCATCGAGCATCTCCTCGGTCAGCCGCCCCGTGAAGGTGTTCTGCTGGCTCACGTGGAAGCTGCACAACAGCGTGCGGTCGTCGTCCAACGGCACCTCGACCCCGTGGCCGAACTTCGGTCGGGGCGACACCCCGAGTTCCTGGCACGCAACCTGATAGCCGAACCCACCCAGCACCACGATCACCGTCACGTTCGTGAGCGCCTCGAGTTCGCGCGCCAGAAACGGGCGGCAGGCATCACGCTCGGCGGTCGTCGGCTTGTTGGCCGGGGGCGCGCACTTCACCGGCGAGGTGATCCACGCACCGTCGAGCGCGAGACCGTCATCGAGACCGGTCGACTCGGCTTGCGACGAGTACCCGGCCCGATGAAGAGCGCGGTACAGCCAGTCGCCTGATCGATCACCGGTGAACATCCGACCGGTCCGGTTGGCGCCGTGGGCGGCAGGAGCCAGACCCACGACCAGAAGGTGGGCGGCAGGGTCGCCGAACCCGGGCACCGCCCTGGCCCAGTACGTCTCGTCACGGTAGGCCGCCCGTTTCTCCCGCCCGATCTGCTCACGCCACTCGACCAGCCGCGGACAGGCCCGGCACGCCACCACGTCCTTCTCCAGCTTCGCCAGCAGGCGACGAGACCGATCGGGGTTTCCCATCGTCTGCAGGGTACGTTGGCGATCACGATGGCACGACGAAACGATCCGCCGAAGCCGACCCTCGTGCTCCTGGTTCGCCACGGGCAGACCCCGACCACGGGCGCCTCGTTGCCGGGACGAGCGCCGAATCTGCATCTCGCCGACAAGGGTGTCGCCCAAGCCGAGGCCGTGGCCGCCCGCATCGCGAAACTCGGCTCCGTCGCGGCGATCTACGCATCACCGATGGAGCGCACCCGCGAAACCGCGGCGCCGATCGCGAAAGCCCGCAAGCTCCGGGTTCGCCAGGCGAAGGGTCTCATCGAATGCGATTTCGGTGAGTGGACCGGCGAGAAGCTGGCCAAGCTGCGCAAGCTCCCCGAATGGCGCACGGTGCAGCGCTACCCCAGCGGGTTTCGCTTCCCCGGCGGCGAATCGTTCGCCGAGATGCAGAGCCGTTCGGTCGACGCCGTACACGATCTCGTTGCCGCACACCCGGGCGAAACCATCGTTGGGGTGTCCCACGCCGACGTGATCAAGGCCATCGTCGCGGCAGCCGCCGGCACCCACCTCGACCTGTTCCAGCGCATCGTCGTGTCGCCGTGCTCGATCACGGCCGTGCTCTACACCGCCGAGGGACCAGTCGTCCTCACCGTGAATTCCACCGGCGACGACCTGAGCGGATTGGCCCCGTCATGAGCGAATCGTTCGACTTCCGCGAGCCCGACTTCTTGACCGTCGGCACCCTCGGGCCGAAGGGCCAGCGCGAGTTCTACCTCCAGGCCCGGGCCGAGGGTCGACTCGTGTCCCTCAAGGTCGAGAAGCAGCAGGTGGCCGCCCTCGCCGATTATCTCGACCAGGTGCTCGACGATCTCCCGGCCGCTGAACCCGGGCCCGTTCCCGAAGACCTCGGCCTTCGCGAACCGGTGGTCCCGGCGTTCACCGTCGGCTCGCTCGGTATCGCGTACGCCCAGGACATCGATCGGCTGATCGTGATGGCCGAGGCGGCACCCGAAGGCGACGATGACGACGACCTCTCACAGGCTCGCTTCTCGCTGTCACGGGCGCAGGTCTTCGGATTGATCGAGCGGGCACGCGATCTCGTCGCCGCCGGCCGGCCGCCGTGTCCCTTTTGCAGCCGTCCCCTCGAGCCCCGCAATCGCGACTGGTGTCCGTGTCACAACTGAGTCCCTTCCGCGACCGTCCGCCGATCGCGACCGCCCGAGCACTCGATCTACTCCGGCACGGCACGCTCGACACGCTCGGCCGCATGCCCTATTCGTCGAACGCGACGTTCCTGATGGACGTGGAACACGACGGCCTCCGTGCGCAGGCGATCTACAAACCGCATCGCGGCGAGCGACCGTTGTGGGATTTCCCCAGTGGGCTCTACCAGCGCGAGGTGGCGGCATTCCTCGTCGCCGACGATCTGGGGTGGGACGTGGTGCCGCCCACCGTGGTACGCGAGGATGCCCCGCTCGACATCGGATCACTCCAGCTCTTCATGCCGGCGGCGTTCGAGGAGCACTACTTCACGATCCACGAGCAAAGTGACGAGCACGATGACGAGTTCCGCCGGATCTGCGCCCTCGACATCGTGATCAACAACACCGACCGGAAGTCGGGCCACTGTCTGCTCGGCAACGACGGCTCCATCTGGGCCATCGACCACGGCGTCGCGTTCCACCAACAGTTCAAGCTCCGCACGGTGCTCTGGGACTTCGAGGACGAGCCACTCCCCGATGACGTCCAGGAGACACTCTGGCGATTTCTCGAGCGCGGCCTCTCCGCCGCCGTCACCGAGTTGCTCGACCCGTTCGAGCGGGATGCGCTGCTCGCTCGCACCACTGCGCTCGCCACAGCAGGCCGGTTTCCGCGTGACGATTCCGGGGGGCACCGCTACCCCTGGCCCCTGGTCTGACGGCGTAACCAGCCGTTTGCCCGCCGTTCATCACGGCTTGGCGTTTTCTCGTCACCCTTCGTGTTCAACAGGTGTGGATGAACCTGTGGATAACTTCCGAAGGGTCGTTCGGGCTGGGGACAAGCTGCCGCTCGGGCCAGATTTTGGGGCGATTTCGAAGAAATTCCGAAATAACCCTCGTTTGCCCAGCATGGAAAAATCATCTGTGCTATGTTGGTTGTTAACGCATCGCCTCACCGGATCACCCGGTCGAGGCGATTTCTCGTTTTGTCCTCCCTGACATCGGTCCAGGGATACAACGAGAAAGGCCCCAGGGCGAACCCCGGGGCCTCTCCTCTGTACGTCGGTGTGTCAAGAGTGACGAAGGGTCAG
Organism: Acidimicrobiales bacterium; assembly: GCA_040219515.1. NCBI lineage: Bacteria > Bacillati > Actinomycetota > Acidimicrobiia > Acidimicrobiales > Acidimicrobiales bacterium. The sequence continues at coordinate 209,018 of JAVJSI010000010.1, read as the reverse complement.
CCCTTCGCCTTGAGTGCATCGATCAACTTCGGCAGCACCTTGTGGACGTCGCCCACGACGCCGAGGTCGGCGACCGCGAAGATCGGCGCCTCCGGATCCTTGTTGATCGCGATGATGTTCTTCGAGCCCTTCATGCCGACCAGATGCTGGGTGGCGCCCGAGATGCCGGCGGCGATGTAGACGGTCGGCTTGACGACCTTGCCGGTCTGGCCCACCTGCATCGAATAGGGCACCCATCCGGCATCGACGATCGCACGGCTGGCACCGGCGGCGCCGCCGACGGTCTTGGCCAGATCCTCGATCATGGCGAAGGCATCCTTCTCGCCGAGGCCACGACCACCAGAGACCACGATGGTCGCCTCGTCGATCTTCGGGCCGTCGGATTCCTCGACGAATCGATCGGTGACCTTGGCCGAACCCATCGCGCCGAGATCCGGCACGTCGAGGTCCTCGACGTCGGCTTCGGCCCCGCCCACGGAAGCAGCCGCGAACGACTTGGGGCGCACGAGGAAGATGCCGGGCTTGCCGGAGGTGTTCTTGGTCTTCACGTCGACCGTGCCACCGAAGATCGGCTCGTTGCCGAGCAGGCTGTCACCGTCGAGCTCGAGGCCGACCACGTTGGTGATGACCGGTGCGTCGAGCTTGACCGACAGGCGGGCGGCGACGTCGCGACCGTCCTGGGTGGTGCCGAGCATGAATGCGGATGGCCCATCGCCCTCGGCGACGACGGCAGCGACCGCGGACGCCACGGCGACGCCCTGCATGCCGCCGTCGAGATCACCGGTGGCGTAGACGGTTTCGGCGCCATGATCGCCGAGCTCTTCGGCGAAGTCGTCGCCGTCGCCCGCCATGAACACCTCGACGGTGTCGGCGAGTTCGCGAGCCTTGGCCAGCATTTCCAGGGTGATGGTGGCGACGGCATCGCCGTCGGCGTTGGATTCGCCGAACACCCAGATCTTGTCGAGTCCCATGTCAGCCTTCCTCAGAGAACCTTGAGCTCTTCGAGGAAGGAGACGATGCGCTCGTGCGCGTCGCCCTCGTCCTCGATGACTTCACCGGCTTCGCGGGCAGGAGCGTCGGCAACCGACACGATCTCCTGGCCACCGCCGGCCCATCCGACCGCACCGGCATCGATGCCGAGATCCGCGATGCCGACCTCGTCGACGGGCTTGGACTTGGCCGCCATGATCCCCTTGAAGGAGGGGTAGCGGGGCTCGACCACGCCGGCGGTGACGGACACCAGGGCGGGGAGCGGACATTCGACGTCGTCGTAGCCGGCTTCGGTCTGGCGCTGCACTTTGGCGGTGCCGGCGTCGATGGCGATCGACTTGGCGAACGTGACCGACGGGAGACCGAGGAGTTCGGCCACCATCTCGGGGACCGTGCCGGTGTAACCGTCGGACGATTCGGTCGCCGCGAGCACCAGGTCGGGCTCGGAACGGGCGATCGCAGCGGCGAGCACCTTGGCGGTGCCGAGGGCGTCGGTGCCCTTGAGGGCCTCGTCGCTCACCAGGGTCGCGCTCTCGGCGCCCATCGCGAGCGCCGTGCGGAGACCGCCGACCTCGTTGTTCGGGGCCATCGAGACGAGGTGAACGGAACCTTCACCTGCGGTATCGACGAGCTGGAGGGCCATTTCGACCCCGTAACTGTCCGACTCGTCGAGGATGAGCTTGGTGTCCCGCTTGAGCGTCTTGCTCTCGGGATCAAGCGCACCAGGATCAGCCGGGTCCGGGATCTGCTTTACACAGACGACAACCTTCATAGCTGAGGAGTCTGCCAGCGGGACCGGCGAATGCCTATTCGGGCGCACCAGATAGTTCCCGATACTTCGAGGGCGCTTATAGGTTGAAGTTCTTGCGCATTCTCTTCGTGGTGAACTCGGTGGCGTCGTCGGTCACCGCCCGTCGCCGGGTGGTGATCCACAAGGCACTGTCCGCGGACCACGACGTCACGCTGGCCGAGACGAGCCGCCGGGGCCACGCCACCCGGCTGGCCCAGAGCGCGGCCCGCGAGAACTACGACCTCGTCGTCGTGCTCGGCGGCGACGGCACGCTCAACGAGGCGGCCAACGGGCTGGCCGGGTCCGCGACGGCCCTCGCCACCCTGCCGGGTGGTTCGACCAACGTCTTCGCCCGCATCCTCGGGCTCCCCGACGATTCCGTCGATGCCGCCGGCGTCCTCCTCGAGGCCATCGATGCCGGCTCGATACGACGGATCGGGCTCGGCTCGGTCGAAGGCCGCTACTTCCTTTTCCACTGCGGCATCGGCTTCGACGCCGCCGTCGTCGAGCAGGTCGAGCGGCGCGGGCCATGGAAGCGCTGGGCCGGCCATCCCCTGTTCGTCTACTGCGCGATCGACACCTGGTTGCGCCGAACCGATCGCTCGCGTCCGCCGCTGCGGGTGCTCGACGGACAGGGCACCGAGCTCACCCACGGCTACTTCACGATCGTGATGAACGCGAACCCCTACACGTTCCTCGGCAACCGACCGTTCGATCTGGTCCCCGACCTGACGCTCGACGACCCGTTGGCCGTGGTCACCCTCGAGGAGATCCGGTTGCGCAGTCTGCTGCCGGTCGCCGCCGCCGCCATGGGTCCCGGCGATGTGCGCAAGAAGCGCGATCTGGACATCCGCACCGACGTCCGCTCGCTCGTCGTCGAGTCCGACCCGCCCGCCCCGTACCAGGTCGACGGCGATCATCTCGGGGCGAGCAAGCGGCTGCGTTTCACCTGGACACCCGCCCATCTGGCCCTGGTGATCCCCCTCGCCGGCGACATCGGCGCCGTCGCCGGCCGTTAGCCCTCGACCATCCGGCGGGCGACGTCGGGGACGTTGGTGCAGATGCCGTCGACCCCGATCTCGATCAGGGTGGCCATCCGGTCCGGATCATCGACGGTCCACACGTTGACCCGAAGCCCTTCCTCGTGGGCCCGCCGGACCATCGCCCGGTCGACGAGATTGTCGAACGGGTGAATCGCCGCCATCTCGTGGGCCACGGCCCGAGCGACAACACTCGCGGGATCGGTCATCTGGAAGAACAGCCAGGCACACGGCAGTGACGGGTCGACCCGATGCATGCGGTCGACGCTGTCCATGTTGAACGACGAGATCAGGGTCCGCTCAGGGCCGAGATAGGCCTGGGCCAGACCCGCGACCGCATCGACCACCGCGTGATCCGCGTCGTAGTCGGGCTCGTCGGGCAGGTTCTTGATCTCGATGTTGACGCCCATCCCGTCGCAGGCCTCGAGCGCTTCGGCCAACGACGCGATGCCGCCGGGCATCTCGTCGAGGGTGAGATCGGCGAGCATCCTGCCGTCGGACAGGTGCGCGTCGTGGTGCACCACCACCACTCCGTCGGCGGAGAGACGGGCGTCGAGTTCGACCCAATCGGCCCCCATCTCGCGGGCAAGCCGAAACGCCTCGACGGTGTTCTCGGGAGCCGCTGCGCTGGCGCCCCGGTGGGCTATCACGTTCGTCACATCCAGAGTCTCGCAGGCGCACGGTCACATCGTGGAGTGACCGGTCGAAACCCGCCGCCGGGAGACCCGAAAGAAAATCAGAACTGGTTTCAAGAAACCCTTGCGCAAAAGGAGAACCGGTTCCTATTATCAGGGCGGCCCTTGGGGACGGGGGCCGATCACGGCCGGGATTTCCACCCGGACCACCGACTACCTGGGGGAAATGTGGCACTGACCGCCGACGCATTCGAGACAGCTGCCGAATGGCAGGACAAGGCCGCGTGCAGAGACACCGACCCGGCGCTCTTCTTTCCCATCGGCACCACCGGTCTCGCCGTCGACCAGATCGCCTCGGCCAAAGAGGTCTGCCTGACCTGCATGAGCCGCGATGCCTGCCTCGAGTTCGCCCTCACCACCAATCAGGACACCGGCGTCTGGGGCGGAACCTCCGAAGAGGAGCGTCGAGTCATCCGCCGCCGTATGCGCGCCGCCTCCGGTCGCCCCTAGCCGATCGGTAGCCCCGGCCCCCGCCGAGGCACCCGGATCTCCACCACAGTGCCGAAAGGCGGCGTCGGCGTGGCCCTCGCCAGGCTGATCGACCCGCCGAGATCGTGCACGACGAACGTGCGCACGATGGTCAGGCCCAGCTGCGCGTCGCGATCGAGGGCAAAGCCGTCGGGCACCCCGCGGCCGGCATCCTCGACGCGGATCTCCAACTCCTTGGCGGTGGCCGCGAAGCGCACCGTCACGTCGCCCGCCCCGTCGCCCGAATGATCGATCGCGTTCTGGACGAGCTCGGTCAGGACCACTGCGAGCGGCATCGCGACATCGCCGGCAAGCTCCCCCAGACTGCCCTCGATCTGCACCCGTACCGGTCGCTCCACCGATCCGAGACCTTCCTCGACCATGCCGATCACCCGGCGGACGACCGCATCGAAGTCGACGACATCGGCGGTCTCCACCGACAGCGTCTCGTGGACGATGGCGATCGATCCGATCCGCCGAGCCGACTGCTCGATGGCGGCCCGGGCCTCGTCGGAATCGAGCCGACGGGACTGCAGGCGCAGGAGCGATTGGATGGTCTGGAGGTTGTTCTTCACTCGATGGTGGATCTCACGGATCGTCGCGTCCTTCGAGACCAGCAACTTGTCGCGGCTGCGGAGTTCCGAGATGTCGCGTAGCAACAGCACGGCGCCGCTGACCCGTCCGTCCTCGAGCAGCGGATGGCAGCGAGCGATGACCGCCACCGTGTCGCCCCGCTCGAGTTCCTCGACCGTGCTGCGGCGGGACGCGAACGCCCGGCGGACCGGCCGATCATCGGCGCCGATCTCGCCCAGCACCTGACCGATCACATTGGCCGTGACCCCGAGTCGACGGAGAGCCGACACCGCATTGGGCGACGCGTACTCGACCCGCTGTTGGCGGTCGAGGATCACGATGCCGTCACCCACCCGCGGTTCACGAAACTCACCGACCCGTTCCGAGAGGTGCAGCGGGAATTCACCGGCCGCCACCATCGCCGCGAATCGTTCCCAGGCCTCGCGATAGCGGCGTTCGATCGCGCTCGGTTGGCGCAGCTGGCGGGGATCGAACTCGCGGGCGAGCACGGCGATCGCCTCTCCGCCGCTCATGACCGGGATGTAGTCCACGGTCAGCCGATTGCCGATACCGCCGACGTCCTCTTCGACGAGGGGGTCATCGCCCATCGGCGCGACGGCACCGTCGGGTCGGGGGACGAGTCCCTCGGCCCGTCGGCGATCCAGCAACGCCCGAGCCAGCAGGGGTCGCGTCGCGGTGGAGACGACCATGCCGATCGGATCGGTCTGGTACACGGTCGCACCGGTGACCGGTCTCGTGTGGCCGAGAACGACGAAGGCCGAGGCCTCCTCGTCGGTCGCCGCGTAGAGCAGGAGATCCGATGACGACAGGTCGCTCAGCAGCGACCATGCACTGACCAGACGCTGAAGATTCTCGATCGAACCGTGGGGCAGCGACGTGTGGTCGCGGGCGAGCTCTGCCAGTCCGGCCATGACCTTGGTGACCGACGACGTCGCCCCGGGTCAGCCGAAGCCGATGGGGCTGCCGCCCTCCGGACCGATCTCGACGAAGGCGAGCTTCGCGGACGGAATGCCGACCTCGCCGCCCTTCTCGTCGGTCAGCCACAGGGTGGATGACGAGCCGCTCAGCGCGGACTCGATCTCTGCCCTCACGGCTGCCCGATCAGCGTCGTCGGGCAGGCGGACGCCGATCTCACGGGGATGGTCGGTGACACCGATACGGACGTCCACAGCAGGCTCTTTCTCTCGGAATTCGGATCAGTTGATCTTGAGTTCGGGGTGGGTGCGCTTCGACGGCTTGTGCGCTTCGATCCACTCTGCCATCTCGACGAACACCAGCGACGACTCGTTGGTCGGATCGACCGCCATGACCGGCTCACCCTGATCGGAGCCTTCGCGCAGCGCGATGGTCATCGGCACCTGGCCGATGAGGTCGACCTCGAGGCGGTTGGCGAGTTCGGCACCGCCGCCCGCGCCGAACAGGTAGTAGCGCTTGTCGTCGTCGCCGGTGAACCAGGACATGTTCTCGATGACGCCCTTCACCTCGATGTTGACCTGATCGAACATGAAGGCGGACCGCTGGGCCACCCGCTGGGCCGCCGGGTTGGGCGTGGTGACCACATAGGCCTCGGCCGTCGGGAGGAACTGGGCCAGCGACAACGAGATGTCGCCGGTGCCGGGCGGCAGGTCGACGAGCAGGAAGTCGGGGTCGTCCCAGAAGACGTCGGTGAGGAACTGCTCGAGCGCCTTGTGGAGCATGGGTCCACGCCAGATGACCGGCTGATCCTCCTTGGCGAAGAACCCCATCGAGATGCAGCGCACGCCGTGGGTCTCGGGCGGGATGATCATGTCGTCGATGACGGTGGGAGCATGGGCCACACCCAGCATGCGCGGGATCGAGAAGCCCCACACGTCGGCGTCGACCACGGCGACCTTGTGCCCACGCTGGGCCAGGGCGATGCCGAGGTTGGCGGTGACCGAAGATTTGCCCACGCCGCCCTTGCCCGAGGCGATGAGCAGGGTTCGGGTGCGGTTGCCGGCCTGTGCGAATGGAATCGCCCGACCTTCGGCGTGACCGTGAGCAGGTTGTGAACCAGCCGTCGCGGCCGGGTCGCCGTGGAGCATCTCGCGCACCGCGGCGCGCTGCTCGTCGGACATGACACCGAAGTCGATCGTGACGAGGTTCACACCGTCGAGCGCGGTGACGGCATCGGTGACGGTCGTCTGGATCTCGTTGCGCAGCGGACACCCGGCAATGGTGAGATCGATGCCGATCTCGACGTGGGCGCCGTCGATCGTGGTGGACCGCACCATGCCCAGGTCCACGATGCTGCGATGGAGCTCCGGATCCTGCACGGGGCGCAGCGCGTCGATGAGCTCGGCCTCGGTGACGGTCATGCCGGTAGAATACCGGCGTGGATGAAGCTTCCCCGCAGTCGGCGCTCGGCGAACTGAGCCCGACCGAGTTCGCCTCGGCGGTCACGGCGATCACCACCGCGTTCGGTGATCCGACCCGCCGAGAGATCTATCTCTTCGCCCACGAGAGCGATGCGGGCATCACCGCAAGCGACGCGGCGAGGCGTTTCGAACTCCACGCCAACGTCGCGCGGCACCATCTCGACAAGCTCGCGGCCGGCGGATATCTCGAGATCGACCTGGCCAAACCGTCCGGCGGCGTGGGCCGTCCGTCGAAGCGGTACCGGGCCACGAGCCCCCACGTCCGTCTCGAGGTCTCGATCCGTCACGATGACATCCTCGTGTCCCTCTTGGGTCGAGCGCTCGCGCTGCTCCCCGCCGAAGCCGCCGAGCTGATGGCCGAGGAAGTCGGCATCGAGTACGGCAAGGCGATGGCCGCGGCCATCGATCCGTCGGAGACCCACCGCTCCTACCAGGGTGCGCTCCACGCCGTCGCCGATGCCCTCTCCGCCCACGGCTTCGCGGCCCGGGCCGAGTCCGACGGCGACGAGTACCAGATCGTCGCCCAGAACTGCCCGTTCGGTGATGCCGTGGTCGAACATCCCGTCATCTGCGCCGTCGATCGCGGCATCGTGCGAGGAATGCTCGGCTCGCTCCATGGGCCCGCCGGGGCCGACACAGGGTCGTCGAAGTCCAAGGGCGACGACATCTGCGTCACCCACGTCACTCTCTGACGGACCACCGCCTCCGTACCTCGTCGCGCTCCGCCGCCGAGTAGAAGTGGGTTGCGTAGATGCTCCCGAGCTTCCGGTCGAGAAACGCCTCCGGGAGCACGGCGGCACTTCGGAAGCGCTCGTACACCGCGCCATAGTCCTTCTCGGCACCGACGTTGGCGCTCGCCAACCGGAAGTCGGTCTCGCCGAGGAATGCCGCGATGGCGGCCTCCTTGTCGTCGTCGGAGGTCTCGAGCCGCAGCACGAGTACCTCGCCCCTCTCGCCTCGGCCGGCCCGGAGTCGTTGCACCCCTTCGTCGTGCGGGAACGGATGGGCATAGAGGTCGATGCCCAGCGCCGGCTCGAACTCGCGCTGGAACCATCGCGATTCGTCGAACTGCTTCTCGTGCTCCACCAGCAGTTGCACGAGCTCCTCGGTGGTGTGTGTCGAATCGGTCAACGGCACGCCCACGAAGCGCTCGAAGTTGTGGAAGAAGTTCGACACCGAACGCCCCACCGGTTCGCGCACGAGTGTGATCAGCTTGAACGGACGTCCTCTGTCGACCACGCGACGGGCCACCGCGTCGGCGTGGAAGAAGTGGGCCCGCACCGGCAGTCCCCTGGCGCGCGACCATTCCTTCGCCGCCTCGACGCGCGGCCGGTGGAGGTGGTGCGTCTGGACCGACACCGGATGCCGCCCGGTGGGAAACGACGACGCAACCGACGTCGAACCGACCTTGCCCATCTGGAAAACGATCACGGCTTCACCGCCGCGGACCGCGAGCAGATCGAGCCGGCGGGCGAGACGCCAGCCTTCGAGCGCCATCACCTGCTCATGAAGACGGGGATACTGCTCGAGACGGCGGGTCAGGTGGTGAAGCTGCACTCTCGCAATCATGCAGCACGCCGCTGTGCGGCGCGCCGTTCCCAGCCGACCTGGGCCCAGTCCTGATGGATTCGCCGATCACGGCCGTGGCGACGATCGTTGTCGATCGATGTCGCGGCCTGATCGGCGATCCACCGGTCGACGCCGTCGAGCTCGGTCACCAGCTCGCCGAGCCGGCTCCTTGTCACGACGGCGAAGGCACCACTCGACCCCATGTCACGGGGAGTCCAATCCTCATTGACCACCAGGAGAACCTGGGTTGTGGGGCTCGCGGTACGCAGGTTGGGCATGGAAGCCCAACCGCTCGGGCCCACGAGGTCGTTCTCGATGACGACCACGTCGGGCACTCGATTCTTCTGTACCCAGTGTCGAAGGATCATCTCGCCGTTGACGGCGGTGGCGGCTGCGCCCACCACCGTGTAGCCGGCCGACTCCACGAGGGATTCGATGAGACCCAGGTTCGTGGCGACCACCACCGCAGTACGCCCGGTCGGTACGGGTTCCACGCCCATCGCCCTTCGCCTCCTCCACTCACGCCCTTCGCCACTCAGCCCATTGCTAATGGCGGAAGGGCTCGGGCGCATGGGCCGGATGGCCCATTCTGTGACGGACGTCTCAATCGCCCCGAAAGCGCTGCTCGGCGAACGGGTCACCCAGGTCGTGGTACCCGTTCTGCTCCCAGAAGCCGGGCCGATCCCCGACGACCAGCTCGATGCCCCGCAGCCACTTCACCGACTTCCAGAAGTAGAGGTGGGGCACGAGGGTGCGCACGGGGTACCCGTGCGCGACCTCGATCGGTTGGCCGTCGTACGCCCATGTGACCAGTGCGTCGTCGCCGAGCGTGTGCTCGATCGGAAGATTGGCCGAGTAGCCGTGCTCGCCGTGCATCACGACATGGGTTGCGTACTGATCGACGCCGGCGATGTCGTAGAGGTCACGCATGCGCACCCCCGTCCACCGGGTGTCGAACTTCGACCACTTCGTCACGCAATGGATGTCCGTGACCACCTCGACCGGGGCCAGCGCGGTCAGCTCGGCGAACGTGAACACGAGCTCGTCGGCGACACGACCGAATACCCGGAGATCCCAGTCGGACAGGTCCTCGGCGTAGGTCGCGGGTGACCCGACCTGGAGCACCGGAAACCGGTCGGTGTGATACTGGCCGGGCGGGAGTCGGGCCGGGTCGATGCCGGCCTCCTCCAGCGCCTTGCGGTTTCGATCGAAGAACCCCATCGGCATCGAGTCTGCCCGAGCATGCGTCGGGTCGCACCGCCGCCCTACACTCCGGATCCGGTGACCCTCTACCTCGTCCGTCATGCCGCGGCGCTCGATCGCAGTCGTTGGAATCTCGACGACCTCGAGCGGCCGCTCGACGATCGGGGAAGGCGGCAGGCGATCTCCATCGCCGCGCACTTCGCCGACTGCCGCCTGCGGGGTGTCTGGTCGTCGCGTGCGACGCGCTGTGTCGACACCGTATCGGCAACGGCCGCGGCCCACGGTCTCGAGGTCGAGACCCGGGCCGAACTCACCGAAGGGGCTCGGCCGAACGACCTGCTCGAGCTCCTACGGGCCGAAGCGGATACCGAGGACGACCTGATCCTCTGCAGCCACGGCGACCTGATCCCCGAGGTGGTGAACCGGCTGCTGCGCGAGGGCATGTCCGTTCTCGGTCCTCGGGGCTGCGAGAAGGGCAGTATCTGGACCCTCGAGACGCGGGGCCGCGATATCACCCGGGGTCGCTACACCGCCGCACCCTGAGCGTCAGCCGGCGAGAACCTCGGCGTCGCGGTCGAACGCGGCGATCGCGAACCAGAAAGTGTCGAGATGCTCGACCGGCGCGAGACGAGCGGGACCCGCGCCGACCTGCCTCCCGAAGACGTCGAACGTCCTGCCGCTCTGCCTGTCGAGGAAACCCTCGTCGCCGCGGACGAGCTCGAGTCGCTCACCGTCGAGCTCGTTCTCGAACACGCCGACCGCACCCTGGTCATAGCCGGCGGCGACCTCACTGCCGTCGAGTGGGCTGGCCGTGCCCGGGTCGAGCACCGCGACAAGGGATCGATCGTGCGCCTCGAACTCGATGACTCCGTCGGCGAGCAGCGTCGAGAGCTCGAGCACGACCGCGGGCCCGGCGTCGTCTCGCACCACCACCACACGGGTCTTGGCGTCGAGACGGTCATCGAGCTCACCGTCGAAGAGGAACGGCTGGGTCGAGGCGTCGTCGTACCCCTCGTAGGGATTCCGCCCGTAGTCACGACTGAACCCGGTGTCGCGGCTGAGCACCGGCGAGTCCGGGTGGGCCGTCCGGAAGTCCTCCCATGACACCGTGGAGATCGGGTACGTGTCGAGCTCGGCACCAGTGAGCGCGCCGGCGACGGCACGGCCGTCGAAATGGGTCCAGAGGCTCTCGGTCTGACGGTCGTACATGACCAACGACGAGTTGAAGAGTCGGCCCGATGTCCCGAAGTCGAGGATGCGATCGCCGAGTCGCCGGTCGTACGCCAGCGCGGAATTGCACAGCGGGCAGTACGAGACGGTGATCGGCGTGTCGCCGATCGTGTCGTTGACGAGCTCGTGCCAGATCAGAATCTGGACCGGGTAGGCCCGGGCCTCTCCACCGATCTCGACCGCGATGACGGCCTCGGTGGGCGAGAGCCAGTCCACCGACGCGGCGGGCTGGAAGCTCGGCTCGTCGATCGGCGGGATCCCATCGGGTGGGGGCCCGCCCGACACGATCCGCTCGACGTCGACCAGCGGCTCGGGTAGCCCGGGCTGGAGTGCGTCGTCGAGTCCCGAGGGCACGTCCTCGCGTGCGGTCGACGCGATCTGCTCCACCTCGAACGTCGCGTCGTCGACCTCCACAACCGGGTCACCGCCGCACGCGGTCGTGACGAGGACCAGTCCGACGAACGCAGCGGTGAGGCGAGACGATGGCATGGTGTGTGAACCCACGAGTGCCGCCACGACTTCCCGACCACCAGCCGGCCTCGCGACAGGGAGAGAGCCGACATGTCGATCACCGCCCACAGCCCCACCGCCGAAGCGAACGCGTTGCTCGGTGACGGGTTCGTCGCACGGACGCTGGAGCCCGGTCGCCCGGCCGACACCGATCCCGAGTTCTTCGCCGACGACCCGGCGCTCGCCGGTGACGGCGGCGGCGCCCGCGTGGTCACCCCGACGAGCGGGGGCGACATCACCTGGGCCGAGATCGTCGATCAGCGGCCGGAGCTCGCTGGGTGGGCGGCCGAGCGCTGGCTGGCGAACCGGCCCCCGTTGCCACCGGTTCCTGCGGGATACCCGGCCGCTCGCGACGGCTACCACCGACTCGCCTACGGCGTCGTCGCCGAAGCCCGACGATTGGCGAACACCAAGTTCGGGCTCCGTTTCACGCGGGGTGGGTTCGGTACGCCGTTCTTCGGCGACGACGAACAGGTACGCGTCGAGCACGGCGTGTTGGTCTGGCAGCGAGGCAACACGGTCGACAGCACGGCCATCACCACGCTGCGGGCCGCAGGCGACTTCCTCGGGTTCGAGCCGGGCACCACCGCCGCGGAACACGACTCTCCCCCGCTCGGCGACCCCGACACCGATCTCGGCGCGACGGACGCCACGGGCGAGTTTCTCGCCGCATGGTTCGGCTTCGCGTGGTCGGTGCTCGAGGAACTCCGGCTCACGGACGGTGCCGTCGACGTGGATCGCACCCAGCTGTGGCCCGGGCACTTCGACCCGGCGATCGCCATGGGTGACGCCGATACCGGCGGGCGGGCGACGTATGGCGCATCGCCCGGCGACGCCGGCCACGCCGAGCCCTACCTCTACATCGGCGCCTGGGGCGACGTCGACCGCAGCGACCCGTTCTGGAACGAGACCGATTTCAACGGCGCCTCGATGTCCTACGCCGCACTGCGGACCGCCGACGACCCTGTCGCCCACGCGCTCGCCTTCTTGCGCGACGCCCACCACCGCCTCCCCTGAGTTGGGACACCGGGGTCAGACCCCCGTCCCAACCCGTCCCAACTTCCGGCAGGGACAGGTGTCTGACACCGCAGGGACAGGTGTCTGACACCGCAGGGACGGTTACTCGGCGTCGGGTTTGTCGGGGAGGACGGAGACGGACGAGAAGCACATCTCGTCGACGGTGCCCTCGTTCCAGGTGATGTAGCGGGGTTCGGGCATGTACATGCGGGTGCGATCCCACCAGCACTCGAAGCGGATCACGTCGGAGCGGTCGATGCGGACGTCCTCGACCAGGTCGTAGTTGAGCTGCCATTCGAAGTCCCAGTTCGGGATGTCGAGCAGCACCATCTCCTCGGGCGTGTCGGGGTTGAGCGTCATCTTGTAGGCGTCGCCGAACTCGTGCATGTGACCGAGCACGGTGTAGATCGTGCCCGGGTTGCGGGCCTGCATGTCGCAGGAGCTGTGGCCGATCGAGCCATCGAGGTCGTCGTAGTCGTCGACGGTGCCGCCACAACCGAGAATCAGGGCGTTGGGGATGAACGTGGCGAAGACGTCGTACTTCTCGCCGATCTCCTCGAGCACGTTCTCGCGGATGCACAGGTTGCGGTAGCCATCGATCGTCGCCTCACGTTCGGCCGCGATCGCCTCTTCCTCCGGTGTGCACGGCACTTCTGCCGGGGTGAGGTAGCTCGATCCGGCGACGGAGGTGATGCCCACCATCTGCTGGTCGGTCGCCTCGTCGAGGATGATCTGCGATCCGTCGGCCTCGGCCGCGTGGTCGAAGTGGTAGTGGGTCTGGTTGATCACGACGTAGCCGGGCGGGATGAAGAGCCCGTAACCGTCGGGGTACGTGGTGGGGGCCTGACCGGGCGCCCACCCACCCATGTTGCGCACACCATCGGTGCGCAGGTTCGAGGTGCCGAAACAGGTCCAGCCGGGGCGGTCGTCCTCGGCTGACTTCACGGCGATCTCGTCGAGGGCTTCGGGCGGCGCCAGGTAGATGATGGAGTGATGCACGACCGTCGTGACGTCGGGACGGAACTCATAGCCCTTGATCCAGGTGCCGTCGCCCTCGGGATCGGCGACCTCGTGGACCTGGCAGCGATAGTCGTCCTTGAGCACCGGTTCGCCCGCATCGTCGAGCAGTGGCGGATACTTGCCGTCACGAGGATCGATGATCTGGTCCTCCTCGATCGGGATGATCGCCGGATCGCCGGCCACCAGTGGCGTGTCCGGGGGGACGTCGAGTCCGCCACCGTCGTCGGCCCAGGTGCGGAGCGTGGCGATCTCGTCGTCGGTCAGCTCCCAGGAGTGTTCGAACTCGGGGCTGTCGCCGCCCGGCAGCCACGGGGGCATGAATCGAATCTCGGTGACGAGTGCGATGTCGTCGGCGATCTCGGCGGCATCGGCGGCGGTGTCGAAGGCGAGGGTCTCCCATCCCGGCCCGCCCGTGGTGTGGCACGACACGCAGTTCTGTTCGAGGATCGGCTGGACTTCGGCGGCGAACGCGCCACCGGCCACCGCGAACTCGGGCACGTCGGTGTCGAGATCCGGATCGGCGTCGGTGCCGAGCTCGACCCGGTCGGCGACCAGCGAGAACGAGAGCGTGACCTCGTCGGCAGTGTGGGCGAGGCGGGCGACGTTGATCGGACCGACCCCGTAGGTGGAGCTGAGCACGACGGCCGACACGTCGGCGGTGAGCTGGTCGCCGTCGACGGTGACCGTACCGCTGAAGGTCTCCTCGCTCGTCGTCTCCTTGACGGTGAGGTCGCCGGTGAGGGCGATGTCGTACGTGGAGCCGTCGGCGAACTCGGCGTCGAGCCCGTCGATCGACGTGGTCTCGAACCGGGCGAACGGGAAGTGGTTGGACTCGAGGAAGTCGTGGCGCAGCCGCTTGTCGCGCAGGTTGGAGTCGGAGTCGAACATCTCGACATTGACCACGACCTCGCCGATCCGGCTCTGGGTCGGGTCCTCGGTGTTGATGACGATGTCGCCGGCCACCACGGTGGTGACGCCCACGGCCTGGCCTTCACTCCCCGCCAGCCGTTCCTCGACGGCGTAGCTCACCTGCGAACCGTTGTTCGGCGCCACGCGATAGAGCCGTTCGGTGGCGTCGTCGACGTCGTCGATGGTCTCGGCGGACACTCCCTGCTCCTCGGCCTCGTCGCTCGCGAAGACCCAGTCCCACTGGTCCTTGGTCACCATGGCCACCGTGCCCAGAAGTATCACCGCCAGGATGGAGAGACGGCCGAGATCGAGCTTGCGCAGGCGTGCCATGACGTCAGTATTGCGAACCATGTGCCGGTTGGCACATCAAACGCCAGATTCCTACTCGCGAGTAACCAGCGATCACCGAGCGCCGGGCTCAGGACAACTCGTCGCGCAACCCGGTCTCGGTCAGCAGGAGTTCGAGATCATCGCGGCCGGCATCGACCGCGTCGAAGGCCGCGAGGTCGGCTCGGGCGCCCGCATCGTCGGCCAACCAGAAGCGCACGAATGCGCGATACACGAGGGCGGGCGGGTGAGCCGGATCGGTTTCCAGCGCCTCGGTCAACAGGTCGTCCGCCGCGTCCAGGGAGGACGCGACCTCGTCGCCACCGCCCAGCGCCAGGCGGGCCAGGAACCAGCCGACCTCGGTGAGCACGTCGATGTCGTCTCGGGCCTCGTTGATGAGCACATCGTGCAAAGCCAGTCCCCGCGTGACCTCGCCGGCGTCGAGAAGATCGTCGGCGGCGCGGGCGACCTCGGCCACCCTGAGACCCGACGCGGCGAACGCATCGGGCTCGCCGGTCAGCAGACGAACCTCGACGAGCCGCGCCCGCAGGAGCTGGCCGCGTACGAGCTGATCGATGAACGGTGGCACATCGATCTCGTCGAGTGCGTCGATGTGGGCTTCCGCAGCCTCGATGTCGTCGAGGTCGAGTGCGATCGCCGCGCCGAACACCCGGGCATCGGGGTAATCGGGGTCGGCCAGGATGGCATCCTCGACGAACGGCTGCGCCGCCTCCGGGTCGCCACCCAGCCGGGTGAGCCAGCCGCGGTAGGCCAGGGCCTCGGCATCGGAGGGGGCGTCCTCGAGGACGCCGTCGTAGATCTCGAGCGCCCGTTCGGGGTCGGTGCCAAGCAGCTGGCCGGCCTCGAACTTGCGCTGGCGTACCGTCTCGCGGATGTCGCCGGTGACCGTGCCGTCGCCTCGGCTGCCCGTGTAGTCGGCCAGCAGCACGCCGGCCAGTCCGGCCACGATCACCACCAGCGCCGTCCACATCGCGACTCGCCGCCACGATCTCGCGGCCGCGGGCTCGGACGGGCGACTGTCCTCGGCGGCTCGCAGCAACCGGGCCGCGCGGGTCGTGTAGTCCGACTTGAGCGCCGCGTAGTCGTGATCGTCGAGATCGCCGGCCGCACGCTCGGCCTCGAGATCGTCCAGAGAGGCCAGGACGAAGCTCAGCTCCTCGGCGTGCGAGTCGGCGGGGTCAGCCATCGGACAACTCATTCATCGGACAAGGCGGCGCGGGCCGCCTCGACCAGCGCGGTGTCGGCCTCGCTCGCCTCGAGATCGCCCTCCTGCTTCCAGCGGCGGAAGACGATCGCCAGACCGGTCAGGGCACCGGCCCCGAACACCACCGGGAGGATCCAGACGAGACTCGTGATGCCATCGGCCGACGGCGTGTAGTCGACGTCGTCGCCGAAGGCGGCGCGAAGTTCGGCGCGGATGAACTCGTCGCTGCGGCCCTCGTCGATCCACGTGGCGATCGAGATCCGGATGTTCTTGGCCACCGTGGCGTTGGACTCGGCCACCGACTGGCCGTCGCACACGGGACAACCGATGGTCTTCGACACCGCGTAGGCCCGATCGGCGTCGGTGCGCGGCTCGCCCTCGTCGATGGCGGCGTAGAGAAGAGCCGACGTGGCGACGACGGCCATCGCGATCCAGAGTGCGAGGCGGCGGGTCACGAGTCGCCCTCCGGCTCGGCCAGGACGGTTTGTTCTTCCTGCCAGGACTGGATGACCGCCTCGAGCTCGGCGCGCCGGATGCCACCGAGGAGCTTGGTGATGACCTCACCGTCGGGGGCGATCAGCACCGACTCGGGTACCAGCGGCACGCCGTAGTCCACCGCGATCGATGCGGTGTCGGTGGCGATGATCGGCCAGTCACCGCCGTACTCGGTGAAGAAATCCCGGATGTTCTCCGGACGGTCGTCGAAGGCGACCGAGACGATGGTGGCGAATCCCGACGGTCCGTAGGCCTCCTGGAACGACACGAGTTCCGGATGTTCCTGCACGCACGGGATGCACGTGGTCTGGAAGAAGTTCACGATCACGAAGCCGCCGCGGTAATCGTCGAGGTCGAACGTGTCGCCGTCGATCGTCGTACCCACGATGGCCGGCGCCACCTCGCCCTCGAGATCGAAACTGTCGAACGCGGGACCGCCCGAGTCACGGGTGGCGAGCAGGGCGATGAACACCACCATCACCAGCGCAACGGGGGCCACGATCCAGACCGCACGGCGGGGGACTTCGGGGGTCGTCGACTCGCTCACACCAACTCCTCGAGCGGTCGTTGGGCAGGGTCGTCGTCAGGGTCGTCGTCAGGGTCGTCGTGAGGGTCGGGCAGCGGGGCGCTCACCGGCATGGTCGGATTGCGGCGTTTGCCCGGCACGACGGCGAGCAGGGTGCCGACGGCCATGATGAGGCCGCCGATCCACAACCACACGATCAGCGGCTGCACCGTCACCCGGATGACGACGGCGTCGCTGTCGTCGGGGAAGCTGTCGACCGAGAGCGCAACATCGTCGAACAGGGTCGATCGCACGGACGCGATGCCGATGTTGCGGCCCGCGAACGGGTAGTTGGCGATGCCGGGTTCGTACACCTGCCCTCCGTCGATGCGGATGGCCACCCGCCGCTCGGTGCGGTTTGGGAACTCCCGGAAGTCGTCGCCCTCGTACGTCAGTTCATGGCCGGCGAACGTGGCGGTCTGGCCGGGTTCGAGCAGGAAGGTGTCCTGACGGACATACGCGTTGCTGGCCGCGAACGCCACGGCGATCAGCACCACACCGAAGTGGACCACCATGCCGCCGTTGGTGCGGCCGATGAGCCCGCGCCAACCCTGTCGCCGGGTGGCCAGTACCACCTGACGCAGCGCCGCGCCCCCGGCGAATCCGCCGAGACCGAAGGCGAGCGTGGGCGCCCACCCGCGAGCACCGACGAGCACCGACAGCACCATTGCGCCGGCACCGATCCAGGCCGGCCAGATGAGCCGGTCGCCGAGCACGCCCGACGACGCCTTGCGCCAGGGCAGCACCGGGGCCACGGCCATGAGGAACAACAGGGTGAACCCGATCGGCATCGTCATGGTGTCGAAGTAGGGGTTGCCCACCGAGATGCGATCGTCGTTGACCGCTTCGACGACGAGCGGGAAGACGGTGCCCAGCAGAACGACGAACGCGAACGCGGCGAACAGGACGTTGTTGGCCAGGAACGCGCCCTCACGCGAGATCGGCGAATCGATCCGCCCCGGGGATCGCAACTGATCGCCCCTCCACGCGATGAGGCCGAGCGAGACCACCACGATCAGCGTGAAGAAGCCGAGCAACGCCGGGCCGATGGAGGATTCCGAGAATGCGTGGACCGACTCGACCACACCGGACCGGGTGAGGAAGGTGCCCAGGATCGTGAGGGCGAAGGTGGCGACCACCAGCGACAGGTTCCACACTCGCAACATGCCACGCCGCTCCTGCACCATCACCGAATGGATGAAGGCGGTACCGGTGAGCCACGGCAGGAACGACGCGTTCTCGACCGGGTCCCACGCCCAGTAGCCACCCCAACCGAGCGTCTCGTAGCTCCACCACGCACCGAGGACGATGCCGAGGGTGAGGAAACCCCAGGCGATGACGGTCCAGCGCCGGGTGGCGAGCAGCCACCCCTCCCCCACCCGCCCGGTGACCAGGGCACCGATCGCGAATGCGAACGGCACGGTGAAGCCGACGAAGCCGAGGTAGAGGATCGGCGGATGGAACGCCATCAGTATGTGGCTCTGGAGCAGCGGGTTGGGGCCCGGGCCGTCGTAGCCCGGCGGCGGATCGAAGGAGCGGAACGGGTTCGACGGCCCCACCATCAGCAGGAAGAAGAAGGCGCAGACCACGAACAGGGTGAGCAGCACCCACGCCATCATCGGGTCGTCCCGCTTGTCGCGGAACTTCACGACCACGGCCGCGACATAGCCGGTGAGGACGAAGGTCCAGAGCAGGATCGAGCCCTCCAGCGCGGACCACAGGGTGGCCACGTTGAAGATCGACGAGGTCTGACGCGAGCCGTGGTTGGCAACGAACTCGATCGTGAAGTCACGGTTGATCAGCGCCCGTTCCATCCAGATGATGGCGAGCGCAGCCATCGCGGCCATCACCCAGACGAGCGCACGGGCCTCACGCCACCAGTTCGGTCGTCGACCGAACAGACCGAGGGTGACGACACCGATGCCGGTCAACGACGCAGCGGCGCCGAGCGCGACGACGACCGCACCGAAGGCGGCGCTGCTCATACCGAGCAGACCTCAGCCGCGGCTTCCCCCTGGATGTTGCTTTCCTCGAGGCGCTCGTCATAGCCCTCGTCGTTGATGTAGTCCTCGTCGTGCTTCACCCGCATGCGATCCGACGAGTAGTACCAACCGTCGGCGGCCAACCCCGCGAAGCCGTCGACCCCGGGAGATCCCTCGACCCAACTGCCGTCGAGAACGACCGGCGTGCCGCCCTCGAACAGTTCCGCGGGTTCACCGCGATGAACGACATCGACGAGCACGCCATCGAAGGCGACGGTGAACGCGGTGACGACATCCTCCCCCTGGTTGCCGGAGGTGATGGTGCACCCGACCGGCGTGCCCTGGAGGGTGAAGCGGTCATCGCCCAGTTCGGCCCGCTCCGCCACCGCTTCGTCGGCGTTGTAGAAGAAGAGCGCCCCGGTGAACAGGCGCCAGACCAGCACGATCACGGCGATGACCACGGCGATGCCGATGAGCGCGGGAATCCAGCGCCGCTGGCGGCTGCGACCGGCGCGAGGCGCCTGTGGGGCGAGAGTGTCGGTCATGTCTCGTCGGCCTGCATCCAACGGCGACGATCGGCCGGCACGCGGGTCGACAACCGCCGACCGCGTTGCAGCAGGCTCACGGTGTAGGCGAGGCCGACACCGATCGTGACGCCCCAACCCACGAGGAGATATCCGAGATGCGTCATGCGTCCGCTCCCATCTGTTCGCCTTCGGCCCGTCGTTCGACGAGCGCCCGGTCGAGGTCGGCCACCCGGAGCTGGCGTTCGAGCCAGCTGATCCGGAATCGGTGGATCACCGCCCAGGCGAAGAACAGGCCCCACACGACGAGACCGAGCACCAGGGTGAACAGCGTCATGTCCTCGAGCTTGCCGTCGGTGAGCGACGACTTCTGGTGGAGCGTGTTGTTCTCCCACCATTCGACCGAGCGGTTGATGATCGGCATGAGTGCCGCAGCGAGCACACCGACGACCGCGGCGCGGGTTGCCGTGGCGGTCTCGGGCCCACCGAGCGAACGCACCGACAGGTAGCCGATCATCATCAGGAACAGGATCAGGGTGGTGACGAGGCGCACATCGCCCCAGTCCCAGTAGGTGTTCCAGGTGGGTCGGCCCCAGATCGAGCCGGTGAAGAGCGTGAGGCCGCAGAAGAGGACGCCGATCTCCGCCGCCGCGCCGGCCACGGTGTCCCACCAGACGGAGCGACGCAGGAGCCACATGACCGAGCCGACGGCGGTGGTGAGAAAGGCGACGTAGGTGAGAATGGCCGACGGGACGTGGACGAAGATCATGCGCACGGCGTCCTGCTGTTCGTCGTCCTCGGGGGCCACGAACCAACCGAGCAGGAAAAGGGCGGCAAGACCGACGATGACCGCGATGCCGAGAACGCGCGTGGTGCGACTGCCCGTGTGCGGGGGTCCGGTGCGTTGGAGTTCCTGTGTCATCTCGTCTCCTTCGACCCTCAGGTCTCCTCGAGCAACACGCCGTAGGCCAATGCTCCCAGGACAATGTTGATCGCGCCGAACCCGGCGAGAAGGCCGAGCCAGGCCCAACCATCCACAGCGACCGTGCCGAGGGCGTCGTCAAACGCCCGGGTGGCACCGATGAGCACCGGCGCCAGCACCGGGAGCAGGAGGATCGGCAACACCGTCTCTCGCGCCCGAACACCGGCCACCAGTGCGCCCAGGAGCGTACCTGCCGCCGCGATCCCAACCGTCGCGACCACGCAGGTGGCCGCCAACAGCGGCACCGACTCCACCGAGGCGTCGAACAGCACGATCACCCCGCCGACGAGCACGACCTCCACGAACAGCAACTGCACGGCCACGGCCAGCGCCTTGCCGAGAAAGACGGCGGCCGGTTCGACGCCGGCCAGCAACAGCGCCCGGCGGGCACCGTCGGTGGTCTCGATCGCCGTGGCCCGCTGGACCGACATCAGTCCGACGAACAGCACCGTGATCCAGTAGAGCCCGCTCGTGGCCGCGTCGAGCACCGGCCGGTTGGCGTCGAGGGCGAACCCGAACAGCACGAGAACCAGCAGGGCGAAGGGCAGCACCTGTGAGAGCGTGATGCGTGAGCGCCACTCGATCCGGAGATCCTTCGCCGCAACCAGGCGGATGTCAGCGAGCATAGGTGACATCCCCCGCGATCGTGCCGCCGGCGACGGTGATCCGGCGAGTCGCGAGATCGAGCGTACGATCCACCTCGTGCGAGGAGAGCAACACGGTCGCGCCGGCCGACGCGGCGTCGGCCACCAGCTCGTCGACCAGGTCGCGACCCGACGGGTCGAGACCGGCGTGCGGCTCGTCGAGCAGCCAGAGTTGCGGCCGCCGCACCACCACGGCGGCGAGCGCGACCCGGCGGCGCTGCCCGGCGGAGAGCAGACCGACACCCACATCGTGGAGTCGCTCGGCGACGCCGAGTCGATCCATGGCGGGTCGCACGGCAGTCGGGTCGACCCGCGACGCCTTGGCCCAGAAGTCGAGGTTCTCGCGCACGGTCAGGTCGTCGTAGAGAGCGGTGTCGTGGCCGAGCAGGCCGACCGAACGGCGGATCGCCGGTCGGGCCGACGCAAGGTCGTGGCCGAGCACGGTGCCCTCGCCGGATTCGAGACGCAGCAGCCCCGCGCAGAGACGCAGCAGGGTGGACTTGCCGGCGCCGTTGGGCCCCTGGACGAGCACGACTTCGCCCTCGCCGACCTCGAGGTCGACGCCTGCCAGCGCAGGAAAGCGACCGATCAGGGCGACTGCGGCACGCAGCCGGATGATGGACACATCGAAAACGGTATCCGTCGATGGCCCTCAGATGGCTCCTGCCACCGCCGATGGGTTCGGCAATGTGCAGGTTTCTCACATGAGTGAGGTCCCGACGAGCGCCCGCGTCCTCGGTGCCATCGGTCGCGGCCTCATCACGGCCGGCATCGTCATCCTGCTCTTCGTGCTGTTCCAACTCTGGGGGACCAATGTCCAGGAGTCGAGGGCCCAGGATGACCTCCGCGACGAATTCGGCAACATCGAGGTCAGCGTCGCCGACGCCCTCGCCCAACTCGACGCCCTCCAGAACCCCGACGGCGGTCAGGTGATCGATGCGGGTGACCGCGACCTCGGTCAACTACCGGCCCCGACCACGACGACCACGCTGCCGGGCGGACTCACCACGGAGCTACTGCGCTACTTCTTCCCCGAGGACGGCGACGCCGTCGCCCGCATCGAGATCCCGGCGATCGACGTCGACAAGATCGTGGTGAACGGTGTCCAGGTGGCGGACCTGCGCAAGGGTCCCGGCCACTACGCGACCACCGCCACGGCCGGCACCGTGGGCAACACTGCGATCGCCGGTCACCGCACCACCTACGGTGCGCCGTTCAACCGCATCGACGAACTCGCGCCGGGCGACGAGATCCGGGTCACCAGCGTGCTCGGCACGTTCACGTATCGGGTGATGGAGCCGAGCGTGGCCTTCCCCGACGAGCTCGCGACCGTCGACGACGCCGACGACGGCCACATCATCGTCCGGCCGGCCGACACCTGGGTGCTCGGCGACTTCGGCGACAACCGTGTCACCCTCACGGCGTGCCACCCGAAACTGTCGAGCCGCCAGCGCATCATCGTCGCTGCGGCGCTCGTCGAGGACCCGGTCGAATCGCCCGCACTCGATCCCGATGTCGTCGCCGCGCTCGGCGGCGACCCGACCGACGCCACGCTTCCCGGCGAGACGACCGGGGCGCCGGACAGCGACGCCGAACCCGCCAACCTCGACGAGGGTCTCAACGGTGAACGAGACGCGATCCCCGGTGCGGTCGTGTGGATGCTCGCCGCCACCACGATCTGGGTCCTCGCCGGTCACCTCGGACGACACCTCTTCTCCGACCGACTCCGTCGCGTGGCCGTGCGGGCGGTCAGCCTCGTGCCGGTCGCACTCTGCTTGTGGTTCTCGTTCGAATTGCTCGATCGGGCACTCCCGGCCGGCTGACCCCCTAGCCTCCACGGCGTGAACCATCGTCTCGCCGCACTCGCTGCGACCATGATGCTGCTCCTCGTCGTCGGCTCGGTCCTCGTCGCCTGCACTGATTCGCCTGCGGCCGAGAGCCCGTCCGTCGACGGTTCCGACGGGGCCGATCTCGAGGCCGACGGCACGGACGAGGACGGCGGATCGTCCGACGACGCCGCCACGACGACGACCGAGGTGGCGCCCCTCGACCCCACCGAGATTCCGGGTGAACCGATCAACCAGTACAGCCTCGCCGTGCGCGACTGCTTCGACCAGATCGAGGACCGTCGCGACGGCCAGCCGGTGACGATCACCACGAGGCTGCCCTGTGACGAACCACACCATCTCCAGGTGTACGCGATCCTCGACTACCCCGCCGGCCATCCGACGCCCTATCCGGGCGACGAGACCATTCGGAACTTCGCAGTGCGTTCCTGCTACCGCGAATTCGTACCGTGGGTGGGCACCGACTACGAGACGTCCGAGCTCGACATCGGTGTGATCATCCCCAACCGGGAGAACTTCGAGGACGACGCGGCGCGCTATCGCGGGATCCATTGTTGGGTCCGCCGCGTCGACGGAGAAGCGATGATCGGCACCTCAGAGGGCTCCGGCTGGTAATTTCCGCGTGTGGCACTGGCTCCGATCCTCCTCGCGGTGTGTGCCGGCCTCGTCGTCGGACTCGTCCGCCGCGGTCGACTGACCGCCATTGCCCGCACCCGCATCCGTCATCCCGAGTTCCTCGCGGTGGCGATCGGCGCCAGCCTCTTCGTCGATCTGACCGAGGCGGGCCCGTCCGGGGCGATCGCCGTGCTCGGCCTCCTCGGCGGTCTCGCCTTCGCCATCGTCAACCTGCACCTGGTGGGGATGACGGTGATCGTCGTCGGCATCGCCGCCAACCTTCTCCCGGTCGCCCTCAACGGGGCGATGCCCGTGCGCCCCGAGGCACTGGTCGAGGCCGAGATGGTCACGGTCGACGAACTCGACCGCGTGAGCCTCACCGGCGCACGCGAACTCGCCGACGACGACACCGTCCTCGCCGGACTCGGCGACACGTTCCCGGTTCGTTGGACCAATCAGGTCGTCTCGATCGGTGACCTGATCATGATGGTCGGACTCGCCGACCTCGTCGCGAACCTGATGCTGCAACGCCGCCGACGACGCCTTCATCCGAGTGCGCTACCGGCGCTCGAAGCGCTCGGTTGGCACGAGGAGATCGACCTCACCGTCGAGCAATCGACCATCGATCTTCGCCACCGGGTCGAGCCCGATCACGCCGAGGCGTCGCCGCCGGTCTGAGCAGCGGCCATCACGACCGCCAAACCGGTCCACGACTGCGGGATCGCGCCGAGGCCCCGGCCGGTGTCGCCGTTCCAGTACTCGGCCAGTCCCGACTCGACGGCGCCGTCGACGGTCGTCGTGCGAACGACCTCGGCCGCGTCGGACTCGCCGCTGTTGCGCAGCGCGACCCAGAGCAGATAGGCGAGCTGAGGCCACACCGGTCCACGCCAGTAGGTCGATGCCGCGTAGGTGGCCTCGCCGACATGCACGCCGCGAGGTCCGAACGCCGACGCGTACGCGTCCTCGTCGAGGAGTTCCTCGACGACCCGGTGGCGCGCCGAGGGGTTACGGGACACGAGCAGCGGGAGCAAGCCGTCGGCGGTTCGCGCCCGGCCCGACCCGGTCGCGGTGGGACCCGAATCGATCCAGGTGCGCAGCTCGGGGTCGAACCGGGCGTCGAGCGCGGTGACCAGATCGTCGACGAGCGGGGTCAGCGACTCGTCGCCGGTGACCGACTGGAGCTCCAGGGTGTTGAACGCCACCAGCGCGTTGAACCCGACCGAGCCCACCGCGAAGGCGGGGTTGTGACGCGGCGCCCCGTCGTCGCTGCGCTCCACCGACCCGAGCAGGTCGACCTTGTGGGACCGCCATCGTTCGAGATCGAAGCCGGCACCGGGACAGAGGTCGTCCCAGCGGGGCGAGTCGTCGCACCCGGTCTCCCAGGGGTGGACGACCTCGATGAGTCCTGCGTTGCGGGTCCGGTGCTCGAGCAGGTGGCGCAGTGCCCGAGCGGCATCATCGACGAGCATCGTTGGCACATCGATGCCCCGGCGCGACAGCGACGCGATGGTGTGGCCGAACATGGGCGGCTGGGTGATCGAGGACGCGCCCCGGCGACCCCAGAGTTCGACGGACCGCTCGGGATCGAGCTGATAGCCCATGTGAGCGACGAACCCGGCCGCGTCGATCGTCGACAGGGCGGCGGTCAGTTCGGTGATCGCCCGGCGTTCGTCACCCAACTCGGCCCACACGAGCGAGTGGAAACAGCTGTCCCACAACCAGAGCCACGGGTAGACGTCCGTGTTGGGAGCCGTGTAGCCCGGCTCGGCGACCCAGGCGGACGCCAACGCGGCCTCTACATCACGCCGTAGTTCGGGGGTGCGGTCGGGCGGATCTCCCGGCATCGTGTCGTGCATGGCCAGCGCTGCGTTCGTCTCGTTCCGACTCGGAGTGACCGACGGTGTGTCGGTCGTCGCCCGCAACTGGCAACGAGCGTTCGAGCAGCTGGGCTACCGCGTCCACACCGTGGCCGGCGACGGGCCGGTCGACCGGACCGTACCCGGCCTGGCCATCGACGCCACGGACCCGCCGGACGCCGACGAGGTGAGCGCCGCGATCGGTGACGTCGACGTCGTCGTGGTCGAGAATCTGTGCACGATTCCTCTCAACCTCCCGGCCGCTCGGGTCGTCGCCGAGGTGCTCGCCGGCCGACCGGCGATCCTCCACCATCACGACCCGCCGTGGCAGCGGGCGCACTGGGCCAATGTCACGGAGCTGCCCCCGCGTGATCCGGCGTGGCGGCACGTGACCATCAATCAGCTGACCCGGCGGGAGATGGAGGACCGGGGCTACGCAGCCGTGTGCATCTACAACGGTTTCCCGACCGCGACCGGCACGGCCGACCGTGCCGGCGTCCGCCGCCGTCTCGGCATCGACGCCGACACACTGCTGCTGGCCCATCCCGTCCGGGCGATTCCTCGCAAGGACATCCCCACGGCGATCTGGCTGGCCGAGCAGCTCGGCGGCACCTACTGGCTCTGGGGCCCGGCCGAGGACGGCTACGACGACGAGCTCGCCCGCATCCTGGCCGATGCCCGCTGCCCGGTCGTGCGGGGCACCAGCGACGAGTCCGCCGTCGACCTCTACGGCGCGGCCGACGCGGTGCTGTTCCCGAGCACGTGGGAGGGATTCGGCAACCCACCGGTCGAAGCGGCGATCCACCGCGTGCCGTGTGCCGTCGGCCCCTACCCGGTGGCCGATGAGCTCCGCGCCCTCGGACTCGAGTGGTACCCGTCGGACGATCCCGAGCCACTCCGCGCCGCCATCGAGCGACCCGACCTCGAGCGTCTCGAACACAATCGCCGGGTCGCCGTCGAGCGGCTCTCGCTCGAGGCGATGCGGGATGAGATCGCGATCCTCCTCGCCGAACCGGGTTGGCTCGGCGACGGCCCGGCACCGACAACCGTAGGGTGAGCGCCGTGCCCGCCGAACCCGACCCGATCCTCGTGCAACGGGCCAAGGCCCTGCGGATCGCGACGTTGGGGCAACGCATCGGCTACCTGCTCTATGCGGTGGCGATCGTGGTCTTCATGATCGGTCTGGCGACCGACTTCAACAGCACGGTCTCGGCGATCGTCACCTTCGGCGTGATCGCCGGTTCGGTCGTCTTGGCCCCCGCGATCCTCGCCGGCTACGCCGTGAAGGCCGCGGTGCGCGACGACATCGAGCACGGGCGCGACATCGGCTGACCGCAGAAGAGCTGGGTAGGGTTCCCGGGTGACCGTCCGACTTCCTGCCGCAGAGCGAAGAGTGCAACTGCTCGAGGCGGCCCGCTCGGTCTTCGCCGTCGAGGGCTTCCAGAACGCCACGATGGAAACGGTCGCCAGCGAGGCCGGCGTCACCAAGCCGGTGCTCTACCAGCACTTCTCGTCGAAGCGCGAGCTGTTCCTCGAGCTGTTGCGCGACGTCGGCGACCGGCTCACCACCGTCGTGGGCGAGGCAGCCACCGCCGCGCCCACCGGCGAGGCCAAGGTGGTCGACGGCTTCGCGGCCTATTTTCGCTTCGCCGCCCAGGCGCCCGACGACTTTCGGCTGCTGTTCGGCGAGGGCGTCCGCATCGATGTCGAGTTCGCCCGCGCCGTCGCCGACGTCGAGAGCGAACTGGCGCTCTTCATCGCCGCGCTGATCGAGATCGACGACCTCGCCGACGCCGACCGACTCGTCCTCGCCCACGGCATCCTCGGCCTGGCCGAGGCCACCGGACGGCATTGGATCGCCGCCGGCATGAAGGGCGACGTCGACGCGCTGGCCACCAGGGTCGCCGACCTGGCCTGGCTCGGTCTTCGCGGCCGACGCCGCTGATCAGCCGACCCGACCGCCCTGTTCGGGCGACGGCGTGATGTCGACGGGCTCGATCGGCACCTTCCCCGCCACGAGGTCGGGCAGGAACTCGCGGAGGCGCACCGGCACGGTCGGTTCTTCGTTGGCGAGCAGGTCGTCGAGCGTCCACCATTGCGCTCCCTGGAACGCGGCGGCCTCGAGCGCCTCGAGACCCTTGGGGTCGTACTCGCCGCCGTCGCACCAGGCGACATGGATGAAGTCGTCGGACTCGAAGTGGTAGCCGGCGAACGTGTACTCGGTCTGCTGGGTCCACACGCAGGGGCCCATCTCGACGTTCGGGATACCGGTCTCCTCGTGGAGTTCACGCAGCGCTGCGTGGCCTGATTCCTCGCCTCGACCCATGCCGCCACCGGGGATCTCCCACCATTCGGGCTTGTAGGGATCGACCGGGTCCTCGGCGCGGATCAGGAAGATTCGACCCTCGCGATCGAGGAGCACCGTGCGGGCGCAGGGGCGCCGGAAGCTGAACGACATTCGGGGGAACCTAACCCTTCGGGGTTGCCTCTCGTAAAAGCACTTCCTGGGCGATCGTGGCCACGTGAACACCGTCACGTGACCAGATCTCGCCGAAAGCGATGCCCCTCGACCCGTAGACCCCGGAGGACCGCAGGTCATGGAGGCACCACTCGTCGGCCCGAGCGGGCCGGTGGAACCAGATGGTGTGGTCGAGGCTCGCACCCATGTAGGGGTAGTCCTGCTCGAAGCCCGGCTCGGGATGCACGCGGCCGACGGGATGCTCGATCTCGACGGCATCGGTGGGCAGGTCATCGCTGGCGAACGCGTGGGCCAGGACATGCATCAGCGGGTCGTCGCCCACGTCGGGCACCCGCAGCCACCCACGCGATCGCTGTTGGTCGAAGGGCACCATTCGCCGTTCGAGCAGTCTCGACCAGCCGGCCTCGGGCAGGTCCTCTGGCTGCTCGACCGGCGACGGCATGACGACGGCCGTGACATCGGGTGCGTCCTCGTGGATGTGGAACGACGCCGACAGGTTCAGGATGGCGCCACTCGACTGACGGGCGACGACCCGGCGGGTGACGAACGAACGCCCGTCACGAATGCGATCGACCTCGAAGCGAATCGGCTCGTCGGACTCCCCACCGCGGATGAAGTAGGTGTGCAACGAGTGCGGCATGTAGCCCTCGGGCACGGTCTGGGCCGCGGCCCAGAGTCCCTGCGCGGCCACCTGGCCGCCGTAGACCCGCCCCCACGGGTAGCGGGCGCTGGCGCCGACCCACACATCCGGGCCGTGCGCGGCCATCTCGAAGAACTCGGGGAATCGAGTGATGTCGCTGCTCACGGTCAGCGACCCTACCGAGCCGTCGTGCCCCGGCGGCCGGTCACGTGCCACGATCACCCGATGACGACGCGTCCGCATCAGGTCCACTCGATCGTGATCGGCGACGCACCCGAGGCGTGGGCGGCGGCCGGATTCGCGGTCGAAGAGTCGACGGTGACCATCGCGAACACCGCACTCGTCCTCGCCGGGACCGGTCGGGGCCGGGGAATCCTCGAGGCGCACGTCGAGGGAATCGGGCGTGACGTCGACGGGATGCCCTTCGCGGCCAGGACCGACGCGGCGGCCGCCGTGAGTCCGGCAGCGAGTCCGGCCGGAGAACACCCCAACGGCATCGTCGACCTCGATCATCTCGTGGCGATGAGCCCCGACATGGACCGGACCATCGCCGCGCTCGTCGACGCCGGCCTCGACCATCGCCGGTCGCGCACGTTCGCGGCGGGCGAACACATCCGTCGGCAGGCTTTCTTCTGGCTGGGCGACGTGATCCTCGAACTCGCCGGCGACGACGGGGCGCACGACCCGGGGCCCGCCTCGCTCTGGGGTCTGGCCTTCACGAGCCACGACCTGACCGCGACCGCCGGGCGTCTCGGCGAGCTTCTCGGCGCGCCGAAACCCGCAGTCCAACCGGCTCGCGAGATCGCGACGCTGCGCACCGGCGAACTCGACATCTCGGTGCCGATCGTCGTGATGTCGCCCCAGCCCTGAGCCGTTACTGCTCGGCGCCGCTACTGCGATGCGGGGCGGTGACGCACGGCGCCGGTCGGTTCGATGGCCACCGTGCCGCCCTCGTCGTCGATCGGATCGACGACCACGCCGTCGACGATGAGACTCATCGATTGGGAGGCGTCGGCCGGCCAGAGCACCGACACCGAGGAGTTCGTCGCCAACGCGGCGGCCGATCGCCGCCCGATGGAGACCCGGAGTCGGCTCGACTCGAACCGGACGAAGGAGTGGGTGACCCGAGGCGGACCGTCGATCGACGACACCAGCACGAACGCCGACCCCCCATAGGCCGCCGCTGCGGCTTCGATCTCGTCGAGGGGTACCGGCACGCTCATGGAAGAAACCTAGCAATAGGGCTTTTGGCCAGGGGAAGAAGTGCCGATGGAACGAGATCGTGCGCACCTCGAAACGGGCCATCGCCATGGCCATAGGACTCTCCGTCATGGCGTCGACCACCACTGTCGACGCCCAGACCCAACCGGAAGTGAGGTTTCCCGAGGCGGAAGTCCTCGCGAGCGACGGCCTCGCGGTCCAGAGCATTCTCGCGGATGTCGGCCTCGACGCCGCCTGGCGCTCCACGCTCGACCTCCACCCGGGCGTCCGCCCGCTCACCGTCCAGTACCGCGACGGCTCGGAGTCGAAGGTGGCCGATCTGATCCGCACCACACTCGAACTCTCGGCGACCACCGCCGAACGCGACGAGACGGTGACGGAGCTGCGCTCGACCGCCGTCGAACTCGACGAGGCATTCGAACGCGAACGGCGCCGCGAGATCGCCCGCAACCAGGCCGACGCCTACTTCCAGGGCATCCATGCCCTCACCCAGGCGGTCGCCATCGACTCGTTCACCGGTGACGACCCGGCCGCGGCCGCGCTTCTCGGTCTCGACGGGAAGGCACTCACCATCGCGCAGCGCAACTTCGAGCTGACCAACACCACGCTCGAGGAGATGTTCTCCCAGCGGACGCAAGCGGAGGAGGACCTCGACGAGGCGATCGTCGCCTATGACGCCGCCGTTGCCCGTCGAGTCGAAGTCGAATCGGCGCACGAGGCCCTGGTCGAACAGGCTGCGTCCCTGAACGCACAACGACGCACGCTCGACGCTGCGGCCCGGACAATGCTCCCCGACGCGGCTGAGGCATTCACCGTCGCTGCGGTTCCGGGTCAGACGGGCCTGACCCCGAAGGCGCTCAGCGCCTATCTCACCGCCGAGGCCACCAGCGCCGAGATCAATCCCGGTTGCCACATCTCGTGGCGGACCCTCGCGGCAATCGGCTCGGTCGAGGGCCTCCACGGCGAGTACGGCAACACGCGAATGGGCGTCGACGGGCGCCCCGCCGACCTCATCGTCGGGATCGCGCTCAACGGCCAGGTCGACAACTTCGGGGAAGCCACGGCGAACCTCCGCGACACCGACGGCGGCCGATACGACGGCGATCCCATCTTCGACCGTGCGGTCGGGCCGATGCAGTTCATCCCCCAGACCTGGGCGACCTGGGGTCGCGACGGTGACGGTGACGGCGAGCGCGACCCACACGACATCGACGACGCGGCCCTCGCCGCCGCGGCCTATCTCTGCAACTACGGATCGCTGCGCGACTGGGGCAGCTGGTCGGCGGCGATCTTCGGCTACAACCACTCGGCGGCCTACGTGAACTCGGTGAAGGCGTCACTGGACCGGGCGCTGCAGTTACGTCTGCCCGACTTCGAGGGCGACGAGCAGCTGCGCCAGTCCACGCCGTACGGGGCCTGGGTCCCCATCCCCGAACCGGAACCGGAACCGGAACCCGAGGCGCCGGTCAGCGAAGGTACGGGGTGACGTCGCCCGACTGACCGTCGACGACCCAGCCGTCGGTTCCCACGAACGTCGCCAGATCGTCGAGCGCACCACGCAACGCCTCGGCCACCGCAACCGGTTCACGACCGGGCTCGGCGAACGCCGCCTTGACGCGTAGCACCCGCTCGGCCCGGTCGGTCTTGAGATCGACCCGCCCGACGAGCTCGTCACCGAGCAGGAACGGGAGCACGTAGTAGCCGTAGACGCGCTTGGGGGCCGGTGTGTAGATCTCGATCCGGTAGTCGAAGCCGAACAGGCGCGACGCTCGCTCGCGAAACCACACCACCGGGTCGAAGGGCGACACCAGTGTGCAGGCGTCGATGGCCCGGGGCCGGGCCGCCTCCGGATGTAGCAACGCAGGCCGATTCCAGCCTTCGACCTCCGCCTCGACGAGGAGCCCGTCCTCGACCAGTTCGGCCACGCGCACCTTGGCCGGAACCTTGGGCAACCGGTGGTAGTCGACGAGATCGGGCACCGCGGCGATGCCGAGGCTGGCCGCCGCCCGCATCAGCAGTGTCCGGTGCGCGTCCTCCTCGGTCGGTGTCGGTTGCCGGCGGATCGACTCGGGGACGATCCGCTCGAGGAGGTCGAACTCCTTCACGAAGCCGGGCCGCCGCCGGATGCCGACCTCGCCGACGCGGAAGAGCCAGTCGAGTGCGACGGCGCCGTGTGACCGGTCGCCCCACCACTCCCCTTCCTGACGCCGGGGCTCGTCGAGCTCGCCCGGGGCCAGCGGACGCTCCCGCACCTGGGCGAGCACGTCGGCGACATAGGCGGGGTCGTCCTCGGCGAGCCGGGCGAGATGGCCCCACGTCTCGCCCCGACGAGCGCGGGCCTTCGACCAGCGCAGCAGGGGCTCGTCCTCCATCGGGACGAGCGAGGCCTCGTGACACCAGGCCTCGAGCCATTCGTCGTGTCCGTAGGCGATGCGGTCGTGCAGGTCCGGCTCGTAGGGCCCGAGACGAGAGAACGCGGGCATGTACTGCGTTCGCATGACGACGGGGACGGAGTCGAGTTGGAGCAGCTGCACACGGCCCATCACCCGCCGGAGGTGCCGGCGGTCGACGGTGCCCTTCGGCCGGGGATCCCGGAAGCCCTGCGCCCCGAGCGCGATCCGACGGGCCGCCGCCGCGGAGATCGCGACGGTCACGACAGGTGGGCGGCCAGCGCGACCAGATCGGGGAGGCGCCAGTGATCGTGATCGGCGTGATGATCGAACGGATCGAGCTGCACCACCGGCATGCCGGCGGCGTCGGCCCCGCGCACATCGGCGTGGACCGTGTCACCGACGTAGAGCGTGCGTGCCGCCTCGGTGCCGAGGGCCTCGAGCGCCGGCCCGAAGATCCGCGGGTCGGGTTTGGCGATCCCCAGCACCCCGGAGTCGACGATGGCCGCCACGGTCGGGAGTAGTCCCTCGCCGATCTGGCACAGTCCGAGGTCGGTGCACTGGGCGATCGCGGTGCCGTTGTTGTTCGTGACCACCGCGACCGGCCGCCGCGTCGCGATGTCGTGGAACGCGTCGCGGTTCTCTTCGAGGACGTGGGTCCAGATCACGGTGCTGTCGCCGTTCACGCGGGCGTGTCGACGGGCATCGACCGCGATCTCCAGTGACTCTCCGGCCAGGCCAACCGCCGAGAAGTAGGCGCGGTCGTAGGCCTCCCACACGAGCGGGTCGGACTCCGACACCGCCATGTGGGCCAGGGCACCGGTCATCGCGGCCACGCCGGCGTAGTGGCCTCGCCGAACCGCGGCGTCGTCGAGCGCGAGGGTGACGCCCTCCGCTCGCACGATGGCGGCGATCGGCTCCGGCGCCGGGACCACGAAGACCCCGCCCATGTCGAACACCACGGCGTCGATCCGGTCCGGGGAGATCATGGGCGGACCGTATCGGCTTCGCACGGTCGGAGCGACCACGTACTGTGCGAGTCGATGCCGTTCAACACCATCACGTTCGCGGTGTTCTTCGTGGGGGTACTGGTCCTGTACTGGGGCGCGCGACCGAACGCTCGCAATGTGGTGCTGGTCGTCTCGTCCTACGTCTTCTACGGCTGGTGGGACTGGCGATTCCTGTCCCTGCTCGCCATCTCGACCGTCGTCGACTACTCACTCGGCCTCGGCATGGCCGCGAGCGACGACGACCGGCGGCGCAAGCGGCTCATGCTCACGAGCGTCGCCGTCAATCTCGGCATCCTCGGCGTCTTCAAGTACCTGAACTTCTTCGCCGACAGCCTCACCGAGATGTTCGACGGACTCGGGTGGCAGGCCGACCCGTTCACGCTCACCGTGATTCTTCCGGTCGGCATCAGCTTCTACACGTTCCAGACGATGTCCTACAGCCTCGACGTCTACCGCCGCCGCATCGAGCCGACGCGAGACGTCGTCGCCTTCGCCACCTATGTCGCCTACTTCCCGCAACTCGTGGCCGGGCCCATCGAACGAGCCCAGAACCTGCTCCCCGCGATCCTCGACACCGACCGTCGGTTCCCGGTCGACGCCGAACGCCGAGACGCCATCCGCCTCATCCTGGTCGGGCTCGCCAAGAAGGTGGTGCTCGCCGATGGCGTCGCCGAGATCGCCAACCGGGCCTTCGCCGAATCCGACACCTCGTCGGCCGTCGCCCTCACGACGGGTGTGGTGGCGTTCGCAATCCAGATCTACGGCGACTTCTCGGGCTACACCGACATCGCCCGAGGCGTCTCGAAGCTTCTGGGTATCGATCTCGTCGTCAACTTCACCGAGCCCTATCTCTCGCGCAACATCACCGAGTTCTGGCGCCGCTGGCACATCTCGCTGTCCAACTGGCTCCGCGACTATCTCTACATCTCCCTCGGCGGCAATCGGAAGGGCACCCTCACGACCTACCGAAACCTCATGCTCACCATGCTGCTCGGCGGTCTCTGGCACGGCGCCTCGTGGAACTTCGTCATCTGGGGCGGGCTCCACGGCCTCTATCTCGTGATCCACAAACTCACCCGAGGCGGCAAGGAAGCAACCCACGAACCATGCCTCCGCGACCTCCCCGCCATCATCGTCACCAACGTCGCCGTGCTCTTCGCCTGGATCTTCTTCCGGGCCAACGGGTTGGGTGAGGCCTGGGACGTCATCAGCGGCATCGCGACCCTGCGCGGCGGCTCGATCCGGCCCGCTGACGTGGCCACCGTCGCGCTGTTCACCGCCATCATGATCGGGGGCGACCTCTGGCAACGCAGCCACATGGACCGGCTGTCCCGCGGCACCACGGTGTCGGTGTCGCCGGTGCTGCAGGGGGCCGGCGCCGGCTTCCTCGTTGCCGCCGTGGTGCTCTTCTCCGGCGGGACCCCGGTCCCCTTCATCTACTTCCAGTTCTGATGCGCCGCTTCCGCCGTTCCTTGCTGCTGATCGCCGGCCTGCTGATCGCCGCGCTGGCGAGCGAAGGCGCGGCCCGGGTCGTGGCGTCGTCGACGCCTGAGGCGGTGCGCTGGTACGACGAGTTCGCCCAGCACAAGATCGAACAGATGGACGACCTCGGCGACGTCGACGTGGTCTTCGCCGGCACCTCCATGGCGTGGCAGGCATTCGTCCCGTCGGTGTTCGACGAGGAGGCGGCCACCACCAGCTACAACGCCGGACTCAACGGCGGCACCCCCGAGGTCATGCAGCGATGGCTCCTCGAAGAAGTGATCCCCCGCACCCGGCCCGACACGGTGGTGTGGGGCCTGAGCAGCTACGACTTCGCCCCGGGCTACGGCACCCAACAACGCGATGTCTACGACAATGCGCTCGCCACCCGCAACGGCTGGCTCGCGTCCGTAGAGCAACAGGCGTCGCAATGGTCGGTGCTCGTGCGCGAGCGAACCGTGCTCCGATCGCTCAACGACATCGCCGGCGCCCGCGCCGACGAACGCGAAGCGAACCGCGACGACGCCGTGATGCACACCGGCAACGGCGGCGAGCGGCTCTTGTTCGAACGCAACGTGACCCCCGAGGTCCAGCTCGTCACCGAGGCCCGCCTGGCCGACTACCGCATCGATCCCGACGACCGCGCCCTGATCGTCGCCACGATCGAAACGCTTCGGACGCAGGGCATCGAGGTCGTCCTCGTCAACCTTCCGGTGCCGGATCGTTTCATCGACGCCCACCCTCGCGGGCTCATCGACTACCGCCGCGTCGCGCCCGCCGTCGACGAGATCGCCACCGAACTCGACGTCCGGTTCCTCGATCTCAGCGGCGGGTTCACCGACGACGACTTCGTCGACTTCACCCACCTCATCGAACGGGCCACCCGGACGTTCTCGGTCGTGGCAGCGACCGCATTCGCCTCCGACCGCGACGACCGCGGCACCACCGAGACACCGCTCGAAGCCGCCGGCGCCACGGGCTCGGAGGACACGGACTGCACCACCCGAACCGTCATCGACGAGTACGGCTTCGAGGTCGAGGTGATCGACTGCACCGGCGACCCCGACACACCATCGGGTGGCGGGCCCCCATAGCGGCGGGTTCCTCGTCAGACGACGAGGGTGACCATGCGGCCGGGGACGTAGATCGTCTTGCGGAGCTCCTTCCCGCCGATGTGCGCCTGCACATTGGCCTCGGCCAGGGCGGCGGCGATGGCGGTCGCCTCGTCGGCATCGGCGGCGATCATGATCTTGCCTCGCACCTTGCCGTTGACCTGCACCGGCACCTCGACGGTGTCGTCGACCAGCATCGACGGGTCGGCCTCGGGGAACCGGGCCCGGGTGACGGAACCCTCGCCGCCCATGCGATGCCACAGCTCTTCGGTCACGTGGGGAACGAGCGGCGACAGCATGCGCACGATGGCGTCGGCCACCTCACGGGGGGTCCCGGCGTCGCGCTTGGTCAGCTCGTTGTTGAGCTCGGTCACCTTGGCGATCGCCGTGTTGAACCGCAGACCGTCCATGTCGGCCCGCACGCCGTCGATCGTGCGGTGCAGCAGCTTGCGGAGTTCGTCGTCGGCCGGCTCGTCGACAACGGTGAGCTCGCCGGTCTCCTCGTCGACCAGATTGCGCCAGACCCGCTGCAACAGACGATGGGAACCCACCACGGAGCGGGTCTCCCACGGGCGATCCTGGTCGATCGGACCCATGGCCATCTCGTAGAGGCGCAGGGTGTCGGCGCCATAGACGGCGTACATGTCGTCGGGGGTCACCGAGTTCTTCAGCGACTTGCCCATCTTCCCGAAGCTGCGGGTGACCGGCTTGCCGTCGTGGGTGAAGCCCGCATCCTGGTCACCCTCGACCTCCTCGGCGGGGACGTAGGCACCGCGGTCGTCCTGGAACGCGGCGGCCTGGATGTAGCCCTGGTTGATGAGGCGCTTGAACGGCTCGGGGCCCGAGACATGGCCGAGGTCGAAGAGGACCTTGTGCCAGAAGCGCGAATAGAGCAGGTGCAGCACGGCGTGCTCCACGCCGCCCACGTAGAGATCGACGCCCCCGACACCGTCGGCATCGGCGTCGCCCATCCAGTACTGCTCCACGGCCGGGTCGACCATGGCGTTCTCGTTGGTCGGGTCGAGATAGCGCAGGTAGTACCAACACGAGCCCGCCCACTGCGGCATCGTGTTGAGCTCGCGACGGTAGGCACGGGGCCCGTCGCCGAGGTCGAGCTCGACCTCGCGCCACTCCTCGACGCGTCCGAGCGGCGGCTCCGGCTCGGAGTCTTCGTCGAGCTCTCTCGGCGCCCAGTCCATGAGGTCGGGCAGGAGCACCGGCAGCTCCTCGTCGGGCACGGCGCGGGGCAGGTCGTCGTCGCCGTAGACGATCGGAAACGGCTCGCCCCAGTAGCGCTGGCGGCTGAAGAGCCAGTCACGCAGCTTGTAGGTGACGGTGCGCTCCCCATGGCCCTCCGCCTCGAGCCACTCGATGATCCGCGTCTTGGCTGCGTCGACCCCCAACCCGTCGAGGAACGACGAGTTGATGGCCGGCCCCTCACCCACGTAGGCCTCGCCACCATCGTCCTCCCACCCATCGGGCGGCTGCACGGTGCGGACGATCGGAAGCCCGAACAGCTCGGCGAACTCCCAGTCGCGAGTGTCCTGGGCCGGCACGGCCATGATCGCGCCCGTTCCGTAGCCCATGAGCACATAGTCGGCGATGAAGACCGGGATCGGCTTCCCGGTCGTGGGGTTGACGGCGGTCGAACCGAGGAAGACACCCGTCTTCTCCTTGGTCTCCTGGCGGTCGAGGTCGGTCATCTGCTCGACTCGGGCGCGATAGATCGCGACGGCGTCGGCCGGCGTCCGTGCGCCGGAGGTCCACCGGGGATCGGTGTTCTCGGGCCACACGTCGGCGATCAGTTCGTCGACGAGCGGGTGTTCGGGAGCGAGCACCATGTAGGTGGCGCCGAAGAGCGTGTCGGGCCGGGTCGTGAACACCCGCAGCGGACCGGCGTCGCTGGCAAAGTCGACGAACGCGCCCTCGCTGCGACCGATCCAGTTGCGTTGCATCGTCTTGATCGAGTCGGTCCAGTCGAGCAGCTCGAGATCGGCGAGCAACCGATCGGCATAGGCCGTGATGCGCATCATCCACTGGCGCAACGGTCGCCGGAAAACCGGGAAGTTGCCCCGCTCGGAACGACCC
This sequence comes from Acidimicrobiales bacterium, assembly GCA_040219515.1. Classification (NCBI taxonomy): domain Bacteria; kingdom Bacillati; phylum Actinomycetota; class Acidimicrobiia; order Acidimicrobiales; species Acidimicrobiales bacterium. The sequence continues at coordinate 171,103 of JAVJSI010000010.1, read as the reverse complement.
TCGGCGGTGACCTCCTCATTGGCCAGCACGGTGCCGAGACCGGGGCACCAGTTCACCGGGGCATCGTCGACATAGGCGAGCCGGTACTGCTGCACGATCTCCCGACGGGTCGACTCGTCGGCCGAGGCCCAGTTCTCGCCCCCCTTCGGTGTGCGAGACCCTGCGTCGAACTCGGCCACCAGTTCGTCGATCGGGCGGCCCTTCTGCTGATCCTCGTCGAACCACGCGTCGAAGAGTTGCAGGAAGATCCACTGTGTCCACCGGTAGAACGCAGGATCGGTGGTGGCGACCGAGCGGCGCTCGTCGTGGCCGAGACCCAGTCGCTCCAGCTGGCGAGTCATGTTCGCGATGTTGCGCTCGGTGTTGACCCGGGGGTGCTCACCGGTCTGACGGGCGTGCTCTTCGGCCGGAAGGCCGAAGGCGTCGTAGCCCATGGCGTGGAGCACGTTGTAGCCGGTCATCCGCTTGAACCGGGCGTAGACGTCGGTGGAGATGTAGCCCAACGGGTGCCCCACGTGGAGTCCGGTACCCGAGGGGTACGGGAACATGTCCATGATGAAGAGCTTCGGCTGGTCGGTCAGGCCCGAATCGGCATTCTCGAGCGGGCCGGCGGGATTCGGCGCGTGATACGTGCCCTCGGCCCGCCAGGCCTCCTGCCAGCGGGTCTCGATCTCGTCGGCGCGGCTCGCGTCGTAGCGATGGAGCGGGCGATCGTCGGGTCCGGTTTCCTCTGACACCCGGGCCAGGATAGGTGCCGATTGGGCCGAACGGCCGTGGTCAGCGTTCCGCGAACGCGGCACTCTTGGCCCTAACCTGACCGGAACGCCGCGCTCGTCGCGGAACAGTGCGAGAAGAACAGCACGAGAAGAACAGAGCGAGAAGAACAGAATCCCTTGACTGATCAACCCGACGACGAAGAGATCGATCTCAACGCGCTCAGCGACGAGGATCTCACCGCCCAGATGCACGACGACCTCTACGACGGCCTGGCCGACGAGATCGCCGAGGGCACCAACATTCTCCTCGGCCGTGGCTGGTCGGCCGACAAGGTGCTCAACGACGCATTGGTCGAGGCCATGCGCATCGTCGGCATCGACTTCCGCGACGGCATTCTCTTCGTCCCCGAGGTGCTACTCGCCGCCAACGCGATGAAGGCCGGCATGGCGATCCTGCGGCCGCTCCTGGCCGAGACGGGCGCCGAGCCCATCGGTTCCGTGGTGATCGGTACCGTCAAGGGCGACATCCACGACATCGGCAAGAACCTGGTCGGCATGATGCTCGAGGGCGCCGGTTTCGAGGTCCACAACCTGGGCATCAACACCGACGTCGACGAGTTCCTGGCGGCCATCGAGGAGCACAAGCCCGACATCATCGGCATGTCGGCGCTGCTCACCACCACCATGCCCTACATGAAGGTCGTGATCGACACGCTCGTCGAGAAGGGCATGCGAGACGACTACATCGTGCTCGTCGGCGGCGCCCCGCTCAACGAAGAGTTCGCCGAGGCCATCGGTGCCGACGCGTACTGCCGCGACGCCGCGGTCGCCTCCGAAACCGCCTCGTCTCTGGTCGCCGCCCGCCGAGCGGCATGAGCCCCTCGCCGCGCGTGTTGATCCTCGCGTGCGGCGCGCTGGCCCGCGAGATCCGCGACGTCGCCCGGCTCCACGAGCTCGACAACGTCACCCTCGAGTGTCTGCCGGCCTCGCTGCACATGACACCGCAGCACATCACCCCCGCCGTTCGGGATCGGCTGTCCCGCCATGGCGACGAGTTCGATCGGGTGCTGATCGGCTACGCCGACTGCGGTACCGGCGGACATCTCGCCGACCTCTGCGGGGAGCTCTCCACCGAGTCGCGCCCCGTCGAGATGATGCCGGGGGCGCACTGCTACCAGTTCTTCACCGGGGCCGACGCGTTCCTCGCCATGCACGATGCCGACCCGACTGCCTTCTACCTGACCGACTATCTCGTGAAACACTTCGAGCGCATCATCATCGGTGGTCTCGGGATCGCCGCTCATCCGGAGCTCGAAGAGATGTATTTCGGCAACTACACCAAGATGATCTATCTCGCGCAGACCGACGACCCCATTCTCGACGAGAAGGCCAAGGCCGCAGCGGCTCGCCTCGATCTCGTCTTCGAACGCATCGCCACCGGCTACGGCCAGCTCGAGTCCGAGATCCTGGAGGTCGCCCGATGACCCGCGCGGGCCGCCGTCGGGCCGCCTCGCCCGGCATCGTCACCATCTTCTGGCGCGACATCCCCGCCCAGATCACCGTCACCACCCCTGACGGCGCCAACGAGAAGGTGCTGCTCGAGCCCCGCTTCCAGCACGCCATCGACCGCGCCGCACACGTTGCGGGCCTCACCGAGACCCAGAGCTATGTCGAGCAGTGGCGACGCGTCGCGGCGCCGCTCGAGGGCGACCCGACCGAACTCGCGCAGGCCACCGCCGACGCGATCCATTCCGACTACCCCCGAGACCGCCTGGAAGCCCTTGTGGCCGCCGGCGGGATCGAGCCCGATGGAGGGCCAGACCAGTGACCGACACCGTCATCAGCTCCGCAACCAAAGAGGTCGTCATCGGCTTCGATCGTCCCTTCGTGATGATCGGTGAGCGCATCAACCCCACGGGCCGCAAGCTCCTCGCCGAAGAGATGAAGAACGGCGACTTCAGCCGGGTCGAGGCCGACGCCCTCGCACAGGTCGCCGCCGGTGCCCACATGCTCGACGTCAACGCCGGCATCCCGCTGGCCGACGAGCCGGCACTGCTCGCCCAGGCGATCCAGCTGGTGCAGTCGGTCACCGACGTGCCCCTCGCCATCGACTCGTCGATCATCGAAGCGCTCGAGGCCGGCATCGCCGTCTATCAGGGCAAGCCGCTGATCAACTCGGTCACCGGTGAGAACGAGGTGATGGAGCGTGTCCTCCCGCTGGTCGCGAAGCACGGTGCCGCCGTCGTCGCCATCTCCAACGACGAAACCGGTATCAGCGAAGACCCCGACGTGCGTTTCGAGGTGGCCAAGAAGATCGTGCTCGCCGCGGCCGACTACGGCATCCCGAAGGAGGACGTGATCGTCGATCCCCTGGTGATGCCGATCGGCGCGATGGGCACGGCCGGCCAGCAGGTGTTCGCGCTCGTCCGTCGCCTCCGCGAGGAATTGGGCGTCAACACAACGTGCGGCGCCTCCAACGTCAGTTTCGGCCTGCCCAACCGCCATGCCATCACCGGCACCTACCTGGCCATGGCCATCGGTGCCGGAATGACGTCGGCCATCATGAGTCCCCTTCACGACGAGGTGAAGACCGCGATCATGGCCGCGGATGTGCTCGCCGGTCAGGACAAGGACTGCTCGGCGTGGATTCAACAGTTCCGCGACCCCAACGCCGGCACCGGGGCCGGCGGCGCGCGTCGTCGGGGTGGACGCCGCCGCGGCGGCGCGGCGACCTGAGCACGGCGGCCGCATGACCGAGCCCGCATGACCGACGCCGATGTCACCGTGGTCTTCACCCCCTCGGGGGTGAAGACCCGCGTCCCGGCCGGCACCACCCTGCTCGACGCCGCCCGTTCGGTGGCCGTCGACCTCGACTCCACCTGCGGAGGCCGGGGCCTCTGCGGCCGGTGCCAGGTCCGGCCCGCGTTCGGCGAGTTCGCGAAGTGGAAGATCGCCTCGACCCCCGACGACGTGAGCGAGTGGACCTCGAGCGAGACGAACTATCGCGGCCGCCGCCCCATCGCCGACGGCAACCGGCTCGGTTGCCAGGCGCTGGTGTGCGGCGACCTCGTCGTCGACGTACCGGCCGAGAGCCAGGTTCACCGTCCCGTCGTGCGCAAGAAGATCGACCTCACCGGGCTCACACTCGACCCGTTGGTCGTGGCCCGCTACGTCGAACTACCGTCCCTCGACCTCGGTGACGAGCGGACCGACGCCGAGCTGCTCGCCACCGCGCTCGAGGCCGACTGGGGCATCACCGACGCCATCGTCGACGCCCGCTCCCTGCCCGACCTCCAGCTCGCCATCCGCACCGGCAAGCGCGCGGTCACCGCGATCGTCCACACCGACGGCACGGTCATGCACGTGCGACCCGGTTTCGACGAGACCGTGCTCGGCCTGGCGATCGATGTCGGGTCGACCACCATCGCCGGCTACCTCGTCGACCTCGCCACCGGCGAGGTCATCGCCGGCGGCGGCGCGATGAACCCGCAGATCCGCTTCGGTGAAGACCTCATGAGCCGGGTGTCCTACGTGATGATGAACCCGGGGGGCGAGCGAGAACTCACCGCCGCGGTCCGAGCCGCCCTCGACGGCATGGTCGACGAGCTCGCGGCCGACCTGAGCGAGGAGTCGGTCGACCTGCGCCGCCGCATCCACGATGTGGTGCTGGTCGGCAATCCGGTCATGCACCATCTGCTGTTGGGCATCGACCCCACCCCGCTCGGCGCCGCCCCGTTCACCCTCACCGTCGGCGCGCCCGTCGACCTCCGTGCCGACGAACTCGATCTCGACCTCCCGTTCGCCCGAGCCCATGTCGGCCCCTGCATCGCCGGCCATGTCGGCGCCGATGCCGCCGCAGCGACGCTGAACGAGGGCACCCACCGCAGCGACCACCCGCAACTGATGGTCGATGTGGGGACCAACGCCGAGATCGTCCTCGGCACCGCCCGCGCCACGTATGCCGCGTCCTCCCCCACCGGCCCGGCGTTCGAGGGCGCCCAGATCAGTTGCGGCATGCGGGCCACCGCCGGGGCCATCGAGCGCATCCGCATCGACCGGGCGACCTTCGCACCGCGCTACAAGGTCATCGGATCCGATCTCTGGAGCGACGAACCCGGATTCGCGGAGGAGACGGCGAAGCTCGATGTCGCCGGCCTCTGTGGCTCGGCGATCATCGAGATCATCGGCGAGATGTACCTGGCCGGCGTGTGTGACCAGAACGGTGTCGTCCAGGGCGCACTCGCCGCGGTCACGGACCGGGTGAAGCCCGACCATCGCACGTTCCGCTACGTCATCCGAGCCGCCGAGGGCGACGACCCCGAACTCGCCATCACGCAGGACGACGTGCGCCAGATCCAGCTCGCCGGGTCGGCGCTGCGGGCCGGCATCGATCTGCTGATGGAACACGCCGGGATCGACGAGGTGCACGACGTCCGGCTCGCCGGTGCGTTCGGCGCCCACATCGATCCGCTGTACGCGCTGGTCCTCGGCCTCGTCCCCGACTGTCCGGTCGAGGGTGTCCGTGCCGTGGGCAACTCGTCGGGAGCCGGCGCCGTGCGGATGCTCGTATCGGCTGCCCAGCGGGCCGAGATCGCCGCCGCCGTCGACGGCATCGAGAAGATCGAGACGGCGACCGAACCCCGCTTCCAGGAACTCTTCGTCGCCGCCATGGCGTTCCCGCACGACACGGCACCCAGCCCCCATCTGGCCGGCATCGTCGATCTGCCGCCGCGCCTCGCCGAGTCGGCATCCGGCCGCCCGAAGCGGCGGCGACGACGACCGCCACCGACCTAGCGTTCGAGACGGCGGGCCGGGCCACGCCACCACCGCCTCCTCGATCGTCTGATGGCCATCGGGGAGCACCAGCCTCTTCCTCACCCGTCTGGTGAAGTCGGGCCTCAGTCGGCTCCCGGCGGGCGCCGTCGGCCGATGAGATTCGCGGCCACCGCCGACGCCCGAGCCGGATACGCGATGAACGGGCCCTGCCGCTCGACCGGCAACGCGTCCCGGAACAGCACCCGCCACGCGATGTAGACGACGATCACGCCGTGGGTGACCGCCATCATCCAGAAGAACATCCGCGGCGAGCCTGCGGCCATGAGCGGCGCAGCAATGAGTGGCCCGAAGACCGCACCCACGCCGTTGACCCGCACCAGCGCGGCCGAGGCGGAGGTGAGCTGTGACTGCGGCAGCCAGTCCGCGGTGAACGCGATCGTCAGCGAGTAGAGCGGGAAGATCACGCCGCCGAGCATGACCATCATGACGATGGCTGCCCAGCTCCCGGCCGGCAGCAGGGCGAGCGCCGCCGAAAGGGCCGAGGCCGAGGCCGCCACCCACCACATCACCGTGCGTCGCGAGATGCGGTCCGAGATCCAACCGATCGGGAACTGGAACACCAGCGACCCGACCAGCGGGGCGGCGAGGAAGAGCGAGATCCGTGAATCGGGCACGTCGGCCACGGCCGCATAGACCGCGCTGAGGCCCAGCAACACGCCCGCCGAGGTCCCGACCCAGAACGAACTGATCACCCCGGTGGGCACTTGACGCAACAACTCTCGAAAGGACAGCGGCTCGGGAATCCCCATCGGCGGTGCGCTCGAGGCCGACAGCGTGACCGGCAGCACCGACGACGACACCAGCACCGAGGTGAGCACGAACAGCTCGAACCCGTCGGGGTCGGCCACCTCGAGGAGGAGCTGGCCGATGGTGAGACCACCCATCGAGGCCATCATGTAGGCCGAGAGCAGGCGACCCCGGTTGGCGTTCGTGGCGATGTCGTTGAGCCATGACTCGGCGACCACGTAGAGACCCGCCATGCACATGCCGGTGGCGAAGCGCATCAGCCCCCAGGAGACCGGCGAGATGAAAACGGCGTGCACCAACACCGCCCCCGACGCCGTCGACGCGAGAGCCGAGAACACCCGGATGTGACCGACCTTCGCCAGCAGAAGCTCGGCCGAACGACTCCCGACGAGGAAGCCGGCGAAGTACATCGCCATCACCACACCGATCGCGCCGAGGGAGAAGCCTTCGGACTCACTACGGACACCGATGAGCGAACCCTGCAGGCCGTTGCCCGCCATGAGCAGCGCGATACCGACCAGCAGGCCGCGCGCAGCGGCGGTCGGATTCCCCTCGACGTAGGGTCCCCCCTCGAGCGCGGTGTCGTCCTCGGTGTTGCTCACTTCAGATGCGGCTTCCGTGTCACCGTGGCAGTCAAACAGCGGTGGGTGGGATGGGGAACCGAGAACCGGTCGCCGGGCCCGACCTCGCCGGCGGCGACTCGTAGGAACCCGATGTTGCGACGCAGTCGCGGTGAGTGACAGGCCGACGTGAGCGTACCGACCTCGATGCCGTTCCGCAGTGCCGGAAGCACACGTGGCATGTCCCCGTCGGTGAACGTGCCGAGGTCCGGACCGTCGAGATCGACGCCCACGATCTGCGTTCGCGGTCCCGCGGTCCGCTGGATGGTCAGCGCGGCCTTCCCGATGAAGTCGTCGGGCTGATCGAGATCCACCATCCAGCCGAAGCCGCTGCCGACCTCGAGCGGCGTGGTGGCAGCGTCGATGTCACAGCCCAACGAGAGCATTCCCGCCTCGATCCGTCGGACATGGTTCGGGGCCGCGGCGACGATGTCGTGACGCTCGCCGGCCCGCATCACCGTGTCCCACCATCGCTCGGCCCGTGCGTTGTCCTCGGCTCGTGCGTCGAGAACGTAGACCTCGAAGCCGTCGGTGCCACCCCACCCGGTGCGGGCGATCACCAGATCGAGGTCGTCGCGATGCCGCCGAGCCAGTCGGTAGTAGCCGAGGTCGGGGAGCTCGTCGCCGAAGATGTCCTCCATCACGGCCGCAGCGTGCGGGCCCTGGATCTGCACCGGTGCGACGTCGGGGACACGCACCGTCACGTCGAAGGGCCCGGCCAGGGCGAGTGCCTGGCACCAGAGATGAACGTCGGCATCGGCGGCCCCGAGCCAGAAACGATCCTCGTCGAGCCGCAGCACCACGGGATCGCAGATGATGCCGCCCTCGGCGTTGGTCATGAACGCGTACTTGGCCTGGCCGACCTCGTGGCTGGAGAGATCACGAGTGACGATCGACTGCATGAACGCCATCGCGTCGGGACCGGCGATCTCGACCTGACGTTCGTGGGCGACGTCCCAGAGCGTGACCCCGTCGACGAGGGCCCAGTACTCGGCCACGGGGTCGCCGTAGTGCAGCAGGTGGTACGTCTGGTTGGCCACGCTGAGCGCAGCTCGCGTCGGGTCGGCGATCTCCAGGGCACGTCGCAAGAACGGGGATTCCTCTATGCGGGCGTATCGGGTCAGAGGCAACAGCCGCTCCTCACCGAAAAAGCGTAGCGTCAGGCTCTGCGGGCCGCGAGGGCCGTTGGCATACTTCTTCGGCATGATCCGTGTCGAACGGGCGCTCGTCCGCCACGCCAGCCCACAGGGCCGCCGGTGGTTGTCCTTCGTCGACCCGGTCCGACAGTTCCTGGCGAACGATCTCGACGAGGTCGGGCCGGTCCTCGATGCCGCCGAGGCGGCCGCACACGAAGGCTGCTGGGTCGCGGGGTTCGTCAGCTATGACGCGGGCCCGGCGTTCGACTCGGCCATCCGGTCACATCGCGATCCCGGTGTGCCGCTGGTCGCGTTGGCCGCCTTTGCCGATGCGAAGCCTTCGCGCGGACCTGCCGGACGGGTTTTCACCACCGGCGAGTGGACCGCGTCGAACACCCAGGATCGATTCGAGTCGTCCGTGCGTTCCATCCGCGAACGCATCGCCGCCGGCGACACCTACCAGGTCAACTACACGATGCGCCTCCACGCTCGGTTCGAGGGCGACCCGGAAGGATTGTTCGCCGCACTGTGCCGTGCCCAGCGGGCCGATCACCTTGCCTTCATCGACCTCGGCGACGCCGCCGTGTGCTCGGCGTCGCCCGAACTCTTCGTCCGCCGTTCCGGACGCATGGTCGAGACGCGCCCGATGAAGGGCACCCGGCCGCGCCACCCCGACCCGACCGTCGATCGTGACCTGGCCGACGAGCTGGTCGCGAGCGAGAAGGACCGGGCCGAGAACACGATGATCGTCGACATGGCCCGCAACGACCTCGGCCGCATCGCCGACGTCGGCTCTGTCGACACCACTGCGCTCCACACGGTGGAGAGCTATCCGACCGTCCATCAACTCACCTCCACGGTGACCGCCACCACCGATGCATCGCTGCGGGAACTGTTCGCCGCCACCTTCCCCGGTGCCTCGATCACCGGCGCGCCGAAGGTCGCCACGTCGAAGATCATCACCGAACTGGAATCCGAACCACGCGGCATCTACACCGGCGCGGTCGGCGTGATCGAGCCCGGGGGCGACGCCGAGTTCAACATCGCGATCCGCACGGCATGGGTCGACCGCCGCCGGGACCGGGCCGTCTACGGCGTGGGCGGGGGCATCGTGTGGGACAGCGACGAGACCGCCGAGTGGAACGAGGCGCACGACAAGGCTCGCGTCCTCCATCGGGCCACCCGCCCGTTCCGGCTGCTCGAGACACTCGGGTGGGACCCGGGGGCCGGCCCGATCCTCCTCGACCGCCACCTCCAGCGCCTGGCCGCATCGGCCGCCCACTTCGGCTTCGACTGCGACATCGACGAGGTCAACCGTCGCCTCGGCGCCGTGCGGGCCGACACGGCCCGCCGAATCCGGGTACTGCTCTCCCCCGACGGCGCGCTCGAGGTGCAGGTGCTCGACCCGCCACCGGCGCGGCACGAGCCCTGGGTGCTCACGCTCGACTCCGAGCCGGTGAGGAGCGACGACGAGTTCCTCCGCCACAAAACCACCCGCCGAGACCGCTACGAGGCGGCAACCGCTCGGGCCCGCAAAGCCGACGATGTCGTGCTCTGGAACGAGCGAGGCGAGGTGACCGAGACGACCGTCGCCAACCTCGTGGTGGAGCTCGGCGGCGAGGCCGTGACTCCACCCGAGTCGAGCGGACTCCTACCGGGCACATTCCGCGCCGAACTCCTCGCCAACGGCCGCATCCGTGAAGCCGTGGTCACCATCGACGATCTCGCCCGGGCCGAGGCCATCTGGGCCATCAACTCCCTCCGCGGCTGGATTCCGGCCACGCTTCGCGTTGCGTCGAGTTCGGCTGGCGCCGAACTCGCCGGCCCTGAAGCCAAAGGTGGGACGGGGGTCTGACCCCACTGTCCCAACCAGAAGGGACGCTGGGGTCAGACCCCTGTCCCACCCTGGTCCGACCTCGGCCGAGCTCAGAGGCGGTGACGGTGGAAGGCGACGGGTTCGGGGGCGAGCGGCGTGTTGCCGAGGATGAGGTCGGCGGCCTTCTCGGCGAGCATCATCACCGGGGCGTAGATGTTGCCGTTGGTGACGTAGGGCATCGCCGATGCGTCGACGACGCGAAGGCCGTCGACGCCGCGGACCTCCATCGATGTCGGGTCGAGCACGGCGTCGGGGCCCACGCCCATCTTCGCCGTGCACGAGGGGTGCAAGGCGGTCTCGGCGTCGTTGCGTACCCACTCGAGGATCTCTTCGTCGGTCTCGACGCCGGGACCCGGCGACACCTCACCACCGTTGAACGACGCCATCGCCGGTTGACCGAGGATGCGACGAGCGTGACGTACCGCCTCGACCCACTCGCGCCGATCGTTCTCGGTGGACAGATAGTTGAACCGCAGGGCCGGCTTCTCACGCGGATCACGGCTCTTGATCTCGACGGAACCACGGGTGTCGGCGTACATCGGGCCGACATGGACCTGATAGCCGTGACCGCCCTCCGGCGTCGACCCGTCGTAACGAATGGCGATCGGCAGGAAATGGAACATGAGGTTCGGATAGTCGACGTCGTCATTGCTGCGGATGAACCCACCGGCCTCGAAGTGGTTCGATGCCCCGGGGCCTCGTCGGAACAGCCACTGCAGCCCGATCCAGGGGCGTCTCCAGAAGGCGAGGTTCGGCTGCAGCGAGACGGGCTGGGTGCAGGCGTACTGCACGTACACCTCGAGATGGTCCTGCAGGTTCCGGCCCACACCGGCGACATCGGCCACCACGGGAATCCCGTGGCGTTCGAGCAACTCGGCCGGGCCGACGCCCGACAGCTGCATCACCTGCGGCGTGTTGATCGCACCCCCGCAGAGGATCACCTCGCCGGCCTCGACGACCCGGGTCCGACCCCGGCGGCGGTACCCGACGCCGGTGGCCCGCGTGCCGGTGAACCGCACCTTGTCGACCATCGCCCCGGTGACGAGATCGAGATTCGGTCGCGGGAGTGCCGGGTGGAGGTAGGCGCGGGCCGCGCTCAGCCGCCGGCCCCGATGGACGTTGCGGTCGAACGCGTTGAACCCTTCCTGGCGATGGCCGTTGACATCGCTCGTTCGGGGATGACCCGCCTCGACGGTCGCGTCGAGGAATGCCTCGAAGAGCGGATTGGTCGCCGGCCCTCGTTCGAGGATCAACGGGCCGTCGTCGCCCCGATGATCCGGGCCGTCATCGGGCGCGAGGCAGTTCTCCATGCGCTTGAAGTAGGGCAGGCAATGGGCGTAGTCCCAGGTGGCCATGCCCGCGTCGGTGGCCCAGCGCTCGTAGTCGAGCGGGTTGCCGCGCTGAAAGATCATTCCGTTGATGCTCGACGATCCGCCGAGCACCTTGCCCCGGGCGTGGTGGATCCGCCGTCCGTTCATGTGGGGCTCGGGTTCGGATTCGTACTTCCAGTCGTAGAACCGATTGCCGATACCGAACGACAGCGCGGCGGGCATGTGGATGTAGACGTCGAACTTCCAGTCTCGGCGGCCCGCCTCGAGCACGAGAACCGACACCGACGGGTCGGCCGACAGGCGGTTCGCCATCGCACAGCCGGCGGAGCCCCCGCCGACGATCACGTAGTCGTAGCGATTCCCCACTCGATCCCCTGTTTCGTTCAATCACCCACGGCCCGCATGAGTTGCGCCTCACGGCGAACCACCATAGAGAGCGCGCCGAGTACCACCGCGATGCCGATCACCTGGACTGCACCCACGGACTGATCGAGGAAGATGACGCCACCGATCGTGGTGAGCACCGGAACCGCGAGCGTGAGCATGGAGCTCACCGACAGGCGCACCCGCGCGTGGGACCAGTTCATGAGCAGATGCCCGGTGCCGGGCACCGCGAGGAGCGCAGCCAGCCACACCCAGTTCGACGCGCTCGGCACGTCGACACCGCCGGCATCGACCAGCGAGACCGGGAACAGCACGACCACGCCCACGATCCAGATGCAGGCCTGGAACTCGAGCGCCGGCACCTCGGTGCGAGCCTCCTTGCCCAGCGCGAAATAGGCGGCGAAGAACACCAGGGCGACGACCGAGAGCAGGTCGCCGCGCAGGCTCCACGAGTTCGACGATGACGCGCCCGACATCACGAGGCCCACGCCGAGAAGGCAGACCACGGTCACTCCCACCAGAAATCGGGTGACCTGTTCGCCGAATCGTCGGGCGGCCACACCCATCAGCAGCAGCGGCACGAGTGAGCCGATGACGGTGGCACTGGCCACGGTCGTGGACTTGAGCGCCACGAAGAAGACGGCGATCTCCAGCGCGATGGCCGCCCCGGTGGGTGCAGACCTGATCACGTGGCGCACCGTGAGACGGCGTCCGCTCACGTACACGGCCGCCGTGTAGACCACGGCGCCGAGCAGGATCCGCCAGAACGCGATCTGGATACCCGGCATCGGCACCTTGGTCACCATGATGTTGCCGGCGGCCCAGGCCGCGACGGCCACCGACGAAGCGCCCAGTCCGAGCCTGAGCTCCCGTGGTGAGAGTGCAACCGCCGTCATCGGGACAATCTCGCACGATCCCCCGCCGGGAAGCGGCATGATTGCGGCCGTGACCGCGCCGAACGACCGGGCCCGCCTCCAGCGACGCACCCTGCTCACCCTGATCGCGTCGGTGGGACCGGCGGGTATGGGAATGGCGGGCGGCTTCGCGGCCACCACACTCGCGGCGAAGGAGATCGTGGAGAACGAGAGTCTGGCGACGCTCGCAGCCACGATGATCAGCATCGGCGCCGCGCTCGTCGCCGTGCCCCTGGCCCGCTTCATGGGTCGTCGAGGTCGTCGCCCGGGCCTGCGGATCGGCTGGACCATCGCCGGCATCGGGGCGTTGCTCGCCGTGATCGCAGTGGAGACCACGGCCTATCCGCTCCTCGTGCTGGGCACCCTCGGCATCGGCGCCGGCAACGGCACGAACCTCGCCGCTCGCTACGCCGCCGCCGACCTCGCCGATGACGACCGTCGCGCCCGTTCGATCGGCGTGCTCGTCTGGGCCGCCTCCATCGGCTCGATCCTCGGCCCCACGGTGGCCCTCGGCGCCACCGAGCCGTTCGCCGAGGCATTCGGCCTGAAGGCACTGTCCGGGCCGTACCTGATGGCCATGACGGTCTTTGCTCTCGCCGCGCTGATCGTCGAGATTTTCCTTCGCCCCGATCCGTTGTTGACCGCGACCGGCGGCGATGGCATCACGGCCGTGCGCGGGCCATCGCTGCGGCAATCGTTCGCCCACATCGCCACCAACCGCGTCGCGGTGATCGCGGTCGGCGCAATGGCCGTGGGCCAGGCCGTGATGGTGGCCGTGATGACAGTCACCCCGCTCCACATGGAGGACGGCGCCCACCAGAAGCGGATCATCGGCCTCGTGATCTCGTTGCACATCGTCGGCATGTATCTGTTCGCGCCGGTCGTCGGCTGGCTGGTCGATCATCTCCCGAGCAGCCTCATCGTGGGCACGGCCGGGATCACGCTCTTCCTCGGTGGCGAGCTGGCATCGCACACCGATGCCGAAGATCGTCTCGGCGTGTTCACCGGGCTCTTCCTGATCGGACTCGGCTGGTCGTTCGCCATGATCTCGGGCAGCTCGCTGCTGACCGGCGCCTTCGCTGTCGCCGAACGGGCTGCGGTGCAGGGCGCCGCCGACTTCACGATGACCGCCTCCGGTGCCGCGGCCGGGCTCGCGTCGGGCGTGGTCGTCGAGGCGTTCAGCTACCACGCGCTCAGCCACTGGGCCGGCGTGGCCGCCCTGACGCTGGTGGCGGCCGCGCTCTATCCGACGGTCACCCGCGTCCGCACGCCCTCGGCGGTCTGAGCTCGCGGGAACAGAGCACCGCCGGTCTCGGTTGCACCGGTCATGACCGAACCCACCTCTCCCACCATCGGGCTCCGCCACGCGGTGCTCTGGGTCAGCGACCCCGCCGCGTCGGCGGCCTTCTACACCGAGGCGCTGGGCCTCGTGATCGCCGCCGAGATGGGCGGCGCCGTTTTCATGACCTCGCCGGGAAGCGCCACCGACCACGACCTCGGGCTGTTCCAAGCCGCCACCGTCGCCCGCCCCGCAGCTCGCCAGATCGGCCTGTACCACCTGAGCTGGGAGGTGTCGACGCTCGAGGAACTGCGTTCTGCTCGCGAACGACTGCGGGCGATGGGCGCCTATGTCGGTGAGAACAATCACGGCGTCAGCCGCTCGGTCTACGCCCAGGATCCCGACGGGCTCGAGTTCGAGGTGATGTGGGAGGTGCCGGTCGAACTGCTGGCCGAGGACGAGCCGGCCAACATCCCCCTCGATCTCGATGCCGACGATGCCCGGTTCGGCGCCACGACCCCCGGGCGCGGGGCCCGCTGAACGGCGAGCTACCCGGTGTACAGGCGCTCGTAGCGAGGGCCGAGCGACGTGAGCAGCTCGTAGGAGATCGTGCCGGCGGCAGTGGCCACCTCGTCGATCGGGCAGTGGTCACCGATCAGTTCCACCGCGTCACCCGGTTCGACGGGCAGACCGGTCACGTCGACCACGATCAGATCCATCGAGACCCGCCCTACGATCGGCGCCGCGACCCCGGCAACGTGGGCGATTGCCCGGTTCGACGCAGCACGATGGAAGCCGTCGGCGTAACCGACCGGCACCACTGCGTGTCGCTCAGGTTTCGTCACCTCGTATGTGGCCCCGTAGCCCACCCGGTCGCCGACGCCCACGTCGCGCAGCTGCATCACCGGCGCCTCGAGCACCACTGTCTGACGGAGCGGACTCGGTCGACCGGCGATCGGCCATCCGCCGTAGAGCGCCACACCGGGCCGCACCAGATCGAGGTGGAACGACGGGTCTCGGAAGGTCCCGGCCGAGTTCGCCAACGAAGCCACGCCACCCGGAAATCGGCGTCGGACCTCGCGAAATCTCGCCAGCTGCTCCTCGGACTGCGGACTCTCCGGGTCGTCGGCGCTCGCGAGATGGCTGAGCACGTGGCGAAGCTCGAGGCCGTCCAACGCGGACGGATCGGCGGCGACGGCGTCGACCTCGACCGGCGTGAGGCCGGTGCGGTTGATGCCGGTGTCCACATGGAGCCCGACGGGCAGCGCGGTGCCGTGTGCGGCGCTGGCCGTGCGCCAGCCGGCGAGCTGGTCGCCACTGATCACCAGCGGGACGAGCCGATGCGCGATCAAGTCGCCCTCGGTTCCCGGCATCGCACCGTTGAAGACATTCACGACCGCGTCCGGAAGCGCGGCCCGCAGCGCGATGCCCTCCTCGACACTGGCGACGAAGAACTCCCGGCAGCCCACGTCCCACAGTCGGCTGACCACCGGCACCAGGCCGAGCCCGTACGCATCGGCCTTCACCGCCGCCCCCACGGCGGCACCGGCGGCCACGTCCACGAGGTGGCGATAGTTGTCGGCGACCGCATCGAGGCGAATCGTCAGCCGGGGGCGGGTCAGCGGCACCGCCCCAGTCTGCCCTACCCGTCGACGAGCGAGGTCCCGCACCCTCAGCCGACGCCGATGAGGACCACGCCGGTCACCACCGTGACCAGTCCGCCGAGCTGCCACCAGCGCAACGGGTGCTGCTCGAAGAGCGCCGCGAGCACCACGGTCACCGCCGGGAACATCGAGGCCGTCACCGTGATCTCGCTGAGCGATCCCCGCTGTGCGCCGGCGACGAAGGCACCGACCCCCGACCCGGCGAGGATGCCACCCACGATCCCGACACGAGCCAGCGAACGCGGCACCAACAGCGGCACGCTGCGGCCGAGAGCGATCATCGCCAGCACGAGGAGCGCCACCGCTCGCTGCGCGACGGTCGTCCACATCCCGCTCTCGGCATCGGCCTGACCGATGAACGTCAGCGACACACCGAAGCAGGTACCGGACGCCAGGCCCCACCCGACGCCGGCGATCGCGCGGTCACCGAGCTCCGGCGAGAACGTCGTCGCGGTGAGCCCCACGAGCGCCACCACGATTCCCACCACGACGAACCCGGTGAGGGACTCGCCCGTGGCGATGCTCCAGCCGACCGGGATGGTTGCGGTCAGTACGCCGGTGACGGGTGAGACGACGGAGGCCGATGCCACTGTCATCCCGTGATAGAGCAGCACCAACGCGAAGCCGACCGTGAGTCCGCCCAGGGCGCCGAAGCCGACGTCACGCCACAGCAGTTCGCTCGGCACGAAAGTCATCATGGACGCGGCGGTCAGGGTGCCGACACAGAGGAACGTGACGACGGCGGTGAAGGAATCGACGCGTCGGGCCAGATACCCCCCGAGGAAGTCGCTGGTTCCGATCGCGAGCGAGAAGTAGACCCCCAGCGCCAAGACCACGGTGGGTGCTAGTTCCGGGGCTCGCGGGGAAGGCCGAGGATACGCTCGCCGAGGATGTTGCGCATGACGTTCGAGGTACCGCCCATGATCGTGTAGGCGGGCGCGTAGTTGATCGCCCGGGCGAGCTCGGGATCGGCCGTGGCCGCCATGCCCAGCTGGCGGGCGGCGAAGTCGGCCACCCGCTGCTCGTGCTCGGTGCAGAAGCACTTGGTCGCGGCGCTGAACCCGGCCGGCGCCTGCTTGAGCGCTTCCCGATAGACGAGGATGCGGCCGATGCGGTAGCCGATCTCGAGCTGCGCGATCTCCTGACGCACGCGAGGATCGTCGGTGTCAGCCACTTCGAGTGCACGGTCGTAGAGCGGCTGGTTGCTCACCAACCGGTCGATGCCACCCCGCTCGTGCTCGAGCTGCGCCATCGTCTGCTTGAAGGCGTCGCCCTCGACGCCGACCAGGTTCTCGACCGGCACCCGCACGTCGGTGAAGTACACCTCGCAGAAGTGGGCGTTGGTCGTCATGTCCTTGATCGGTCGCACCTCGATACCGGGCAGATCCATCGGCACGATGATCTCGCTGACTCCACGGTGAGGTGGGCCCTCGTTCGACGTGCGACCGATCAGGTAGCAGTAGTCGGCCACCGCGGCGAACGACGTCCAGATCTTCTGTCCGTTGATCACGAACTCGTTGCCGTCGCGCACCGCCGATGTCGTCAGGCTGGCCAGGTCCGAGCCGGAGTCTGGCTCACTCATACCGATGCACCACGTGGTCTCGCCGCTGAGCATGCCGGGCAGGAACTCGGCCTGCTGGTCCGCCGTGCCGTAGGCGATCAGTCCGGGGCCCATCTGGCGATCGGCGAACCAGCTCGCCGCGATCGGCGCGCCGACCTTGATCATCTCCTCGCCCATGACGATGCGTTCGATGTTGGGCCGGCCACCGCCGCCGAACTCGGTGGGCCAGGTCATCCCGATCCAGCCGTTGGCGGCGAGCACCCTGGAGAACTCCTCGGAGTACCCGTTGATCCACGAGTCGGTGTGCGCCCCGAACTGCGCCACCCCCTCGAGCGCGACCGCGCGCACGCGAGCCCGCAGATCCTCCAGTTCCGGCGGCAGCGAGAAGTCCAACATCGCCGCTCAGACTACGCCCCGTGGGCGGGAGCCGGGTCAGCGGCGGGTGGGCGGCTGGACGTATTGCCAGCCGAAGCGACCCTTGATGCAGAGATGTCCGTGGGTGACCGAATGATCGGCCGGCGAGGTGACCTTGACGATCGTGTCGTCCTGGGTGTGGAGTTCGAGGTTGCAGCCGACGCCGCAGAACGAACAGACGGTGGTGGTCACCGCTTGTTCCTCGGGCCGCCACTCCCCCATCTGACGCAGGTCGAACTCGGTCTTGAACTGGATCGCGCCGGTGGGACACACGCCGATGCAGTTGCCACAGTAGACACACGCCGAGTCGGGCAACGTGACGTCGAACTCGGTCGAGATGCGAGCTTCGAAGCCGCGCCCGCTCACGGCGATCGCGAACGTGTACTGCGCATCGTCGCCGCAGGCTTGGACGCACTTGTAGCAGAGCACGCACTTGTCGTAGTCGCGGATGTAGAGGTCGTCCTGCACCAACACCGGCTCGTCGATGCGCTCGGCCGGAAGCTCGGGCTGGTCGTAGCGCTCGGGGTCGGCACCGTACTCGTCGATCCAGCGGGCGAGGTCGTCGGTCTGGCTCAGATCGACGCCCGAACCGAGGAACTCGAGCACCATCCTGCGGCTGTGGCGCACCCGTTCGGAGTCGGTGTCGACGACCATGCCGTCCTCCACCGCCCGCGCACACGACGGCACCAGCGCCCTGGATCCCTCGACGTCGACGACGCAGACGCGACACACATTGACCGGCGTGAGGTTCTCGGCCCAACACAACGTGGGCGTGTCGATCCCCGCCGCCTCGCACGCCCTGTGGATCGACGTCCCCTCGGGGACGTCGACGGTCGCGCCGTCGATCGTCAGGGTCACCGGCACCTCGCTCACGCGTCGCTGCCGATCAGTCCGAGGGCGAGGGCCGAGTCGATGGCCGATGCGGCGGTGTGGCCGAGGCCACAGATCGAGGCATCGACCATCACCCGACCGATGTCGTCGACGAGGGCGCGGCGGGCCGGCGTGAGCACGCCCGTGCGCTGGATCTGGATCAGCGTCTCGTGCTGCCGCACGGTGCCGACCCGGCACGGCACGCATTGCCCGCAGCTCTCGTCGCGGAAGAACTCGGCGAGGCGCACGCAGACGTCGGTCATGTCGATCTCGTCGGTGAAGGCCATCACCACGCCGGACCCCAGCGTGGTGCCCCGCTCGCGGGTGTCCTCCAGTGTCAGCGGCAGGTCGAGGGCGTCGGGGCCGACGAACGAGCCGGCAGCGCCGCCCATGAGTACGGCCTGCAACCGGCCGCTGCCGGTGAGGCCGCCGGCGAGGTCGAGCACTTCGCCCAGGGTCGTGCCGAACTCGACCTCGTAGACGCCGGGTCGCGCGACCCGACCCGAGAGGCACAGCAGTTTGGTGCCCGGCGATCGGTCGGTGCCCCGTGCCCGGTAGGCCTCAACTCCGTGGCGCACGATGTCGAGCGTGTTGAGCAGGGTCTCCGGATTGTTGACCGCCGTCGGCTCCCGGAAGAGACCGTGGGTCGTGGGGAACGGCGGCTTGCTGCGCGGCTCGCCCCGGAACCCCTCGATCGACGCGAACAGGGCCGTCTCCTCGCCACAGATGTAGGCCCCCGCGCCGCGACGGATCTCGATGTCGAACGTTTGTCCCGATCCTGCCGCATCGGGACCGAGCAGACCGGCCGCTCGGCACTGATCGACGGCGTGGCGAAGGCGGGCGGTGGCCATCGGATACTCGCCCCGGATGTAGATCCAGCCGTTCTCGGCCCCGGTGGCGAACCCGGCCAGGGTGAGCGATTCGACGACCGCGAAGGGGTCGTTCTCCATCACGACGCGGTCCTTGAACGTGCCCGGCTCGCTCTCGTCGCCGTTGGCCACGACGTGCTTCGGTCGGCCGTGCTCGGCCGCGACCGCCTTCCACTTCACGCCGGTGGGGAACGCGGCGCCGCCGCGTCCGGACAGCCCCGAGTCGGCGACGGCGTCACACACCGCTTCGGGCCCCAGCTCGATCGCCCGGGCCAGCGCCTCGTAGCCGCCGTGGGCCCGGTAGGAGTCGAGCGAGGTCGGGTCGACCACACCGACGCGGGCCAGCAGCCTCAGCGAAGGGTCGCCCCGCTGAGGGATCACCGGGCCGTTCGCCGAGGTATCGGCCGGTACGTGATCGGGCCCGCCCACGCCCTGCACGAACCGAGCCGGTGCCCGTTCGCACTGGCCGAGGCACGGCGAGCGATGAACGTGGCCGCCAGCCGCCTCGATGTCGGCGACGAGTTCCTCGTTCGCGGCGATCTGACACGCTGCGTCGACGCACACGTGGGTGACGGCGCCGCCGTGATCGGGCTCGTCGACCCGGAACATCTCGTAGAAGGTGGCGACGCCATGGGCCTCGGCCGGCGGCACCTGGAGGAGATCGCAGACGTGGTTGAGCCCGCCCGGCGAGATCCATCCCTTGGCGTTCTGGAGTGCGTGCAGCGCCGGCAGCAGCAGGTGACGCCGCTCGTGGCGTCGTCGACCGCCGCCGATGACGAGACGTTCGGTCTCGTGCACCACGGCGGGATCGTCGCCGATCGCCTGGTTGACCGCCGCGACCTCGATGTCGTCGGGGTCGTCGGGGCCGATGAACAGGTCAGCCACCGGCACCCAGCTTCTCGACGCGTACCGCGGCAGCCTTGAACTCGGCGGTGCCCGAGCGGCGGTCCCATTCGTCGTTGGTCAGTGTGTTGACGTCGACCAGCTCGGGGAAGTGGAACGTGGTGAAGGCCAGCCCCACCGGCAGGTCCACCTGGACCCGGACATGCATCTCCACGGCCCCGCGAGGCGAGGTCACGCGAACCCGTTCGCCGTCGCCGATGCCCAGTCGGGCCGCGTCGTCGGGGTTCAGGTCGATCTCGTCGCCATAGCGGATGGGCGACGCATACGCGTTGGACTGCACCCCTGTGTTGTAGCTGTCGAGCGCCCGGCCGGTGGTGAGCCGCAGCGGAAACTCGTCGGTCAGCTCTTCCTTCGGCCCTTCGAAGTCGGTGATGCTGAACGGCGCGGGGTCCCGGCCGCCCAGGTCCGCCTCCCACAGCCAGCCGTGGAGGAAGGGCGAGCCCGGGTGGTCGAGGTCGGGGCACGGCCATTGCAGACCGCCCTCGGCCTCGAGCCGGGCGTAGCTCATTCCGGCGTGCAGCGGCGAGAGCGTCCGCAACTCGTCCCACAGGTCCTCCGGCGACGGCGTGCCCCAGTCGACCCCGAGTCGGGTGGCCAGATCGCCGAGGATCTCGTGATCGTGACGGCACTCACCGGGCGGTGTCACCGCAGCTCGCACCCGTTGCACGCGCCGCTCCGACGAGGTCACCGTGCCCTCCCCCTCGGCCCAGCCGACCGAGGCGGGGAGGACCACGTCGGCCATTTCCGCGGTGCGGGTCATGAAGATGTCCTGCACCACCAGGATGTCGAGGCCGCGCAGGAGGGCGCGGGCGTGTTCGACATCGGCCTCGCTGTCGGCCGGGTTCTCGCCGATCACGTAGACGCCCTTCAGCGAGCCGGTCTCCATCGCTTCGAACATGAGGGTCAGGTGCTTGCCCGGTTCGTGCGGCAGTGTCATTCCGTAGGCGGCCTCGAACTTGGCCTGCGCGACCGGATCGCCGACGTCCTGGAAGCCGGGGAACTTGTCGGGCAGGGCGCCCATGTCGCCGCCGCCCTGGACGTTGTTCTGACCGCGCAACGGCACCAGCCCGGAACCCCAGCGACCGATGTGGCCGGTGAGCAGCGCGAGGTTGCACAACGACAACACGTTCTCGACCGCGTTGTGGTGCTCGGTGATGCCGAGCGTCCACAGGATCTGGGCCTTCTCCGCGGTGGCGTAGGCGTGGGCCATGTCACGGATGGCGTCGGCGGGTACGCCGGTGCGGCGTTCGGCCTCGTCGAGCGTGTAGGGCTCGACATGGTCGCGATAGGCGGCGAAACCCGACGTCGAGTGGGCGATGAAATCCTCGTCGTGGAGCCCCGCCGCGATGATCTCGCGACCGACCGCATTGGCCAGCGCGATGTCGCTGCCGACGTCGATACCCATCCACACATCGGCGAACTTCGACGAGCTGCTGCGTCGCGGATCGATGGCGTACATCCGGGCGCCGCCGTCGAGCCCCTTCAGCAGATGATGGAAGAAGATCGGATGGGCCTCGCGGGCGTTCGATCCCCACAGGAGTACGACATCGACCTCTTCGATCTCCTCGTAGGAACAGGTGCCACCGCCCGCTCCGAACACTGTCGCCAGACCGACGACGGAAGGAGCATGTCAAGTGCGATTGCAGGAATCGATGTTGTTCGACCCCATCGCCGTGCGGATGAACTTCTGCGCGGCGTAGTTCATCTCGTTGGTCGATTTCGAGCAGCTGAACATGCCGAACGCACCCGGCCCGTGCCCGTCGCGGATCGCGGCGAAGCCGGCGGCGGCGCGAGAAAGCGCCTCGTCCCAGGTGGCTTCGCGGAGGGTGCCATCGTCTCGAACCATCGGCGTGGTCAGTCGATCGAGCGGCGCTGCGTAGGTCTTGCCCTTGCGGCGACGTCGAGCGGTCGACCCCTGCGTGCGGTTGTCCATGCTGCGAACGTACCGCAACGAGAAACGTCGTGGCCGACGCCCGAGATCGTGATTTCTGTGGATCCACGCTCATGCCGGCGCCCGAACGTGCCGAACGGAAGGGGGTCGAACGGATCACTCCGGTGAGACCTTCGACCCACGGGTGCGCGCTGCGCTCGTGACCAACCCTCTCTCGAGTCCAGGAGGAGACCCCGTGGTCCCGTCGACATTGTCCCGCGCGGACGCCGCCCATCTCTTGCGCCGCGCCGGCTACGGCGGCACCAGCGCCGAGATCAACGCCTTCACCGGGAAGTCGCTGACGTCGGCCGTCGATGCGGTCCTCGGTCACCGAAAGACGAACCCCATCCCGTCCGGGCCCAGTGTCAGCAGGCCCTCTTTCGTGACCCAGTCGAACGGCTACCAGGCCCGCCAGGATTCAGTGAACTGGTGGCTTCACCGGATGGCGACGATCGCCCAGCCCAGCAGCGTCTCGACCGGTGCCCTGCCGATCCACGAGCGCATGGCGTTCTTCTGGCACGACCACTTCGCCTGCGGCGTCGACAAGGTCGGCTCGATGAGGACGATGTGGGACCACGTCGCGCTGTTCCGCAAGTACGGATTGTTCAGCTTCGACACGATCCTGCGTCGAGCGAGCCTCAGCCCGGCGATGCTGATCTATCTCGACAACCACACCAACCACTACTTCGCCGAACAGGAGAACTTCGCCCGCGAACTCATGGAGTTGTACACCTGTGGGGTCGGCAACTTCGACGAATCCGACGTGGTCGCAATGGCCAGGGCGTGGACCGGGCACAGCATCGTCGGCTGGAACGGCAGCTCCTACGACCACACGTACGAGTACCGCGCCGTCGAGCACAATCACAACAACAAGACCCTGTTCGGCATCACCGCCAACTGGAACGGGGTGAAGGTCGGAAGCGGCGAGCGCGACACGATCACCGAACTGGTCAACGGGGTCCGACGCTTCGAGACGTCGCGCTTCATCGTTCGCAAGTTGTTCCACTACTTCGCCAACTACTGGCCGTCAGAGGCGGCGGTGGATTCCCTCGCTGCAGTGATGCGGGCCGACTCGATGCGGATCTCCCCCGTCCTTCGTGCGATCTTCCAGCACGAGGAATTCTGGGCACCGACCACCCGCTATGCCTTGATCAAGAGTCCGGCGGACTTCGTGGCGACATGGCTGAAGCGTGTCGAGCCGACGAACATGGCCGAGGTCGAGTCCTTGAACCTGCCGTCACGTCTTCGCAGCATGGATCAGGATCTGTTCGAACCACCGAGCGTCGCCGGCTGGGGCCAGGGTACGAAATGGCTGTCGTCGGCCGGCGCCTGGGCCCGTGGCGAGTTCCTCGAATCCGTCCGCCATCAGTCTGTCGTCGACAACGCCATCCCCTCGATCCACGCCGGACACGACCCCAACTGGGTCGTGAACAAACTCACCGGCTTCCTCGGCCTCGAGGACGTGTCGAACAACACCAAGATCGCCATCCGCGAGTGGTTCCAGGACGCGGCGTTCACCGCCTCGTGGTCCATCGAGCGCAACCGGGGGGTCATCGCCGCGATGTGCCCCGAGTTCCACGTCTACTGATCGCCGGAGGACCCACCATGACCCCGAAACACTCCTTGCTCACACCGCGCGGGATCCAGCATCCGGCAACCATGCCCGAGAACAGAGGCCTCGGACGGCGCGCCTTCCTCCAGGGTTCGCTCGCCGTCGGTGGGGCGTTCGCGCTCCTGCCGACATGGATGGACGAGTTCGCTGCGGCGGCGACACCGATCGGCTCGTCGGACCGGATCCTCGTGAGCGTCTTCCTCAACGGCGGCAACGACGCACTTCACACCCTGATCCCTGCGGAGAACAGCGCCTACCAAGCGGCCCGCGGTGGCATCGCCTACCAACTCGGCGGCGGCGCCAACGATCTGTCGGCCGCCAACCGTGTGGGCAGCGGTCTGTACCTGAATCCGCGGATGCCCAACCTCAAGACGCGGTTCGACGCCGGTGAGGTCGCCTTCGTACAGGGCATCGGCGAGGAGTCCGACGACCACAGCCACTTCACCTCCACCGCCACCTGGATGGCCGGTATCCCGCAGATGTCCTCGCCCACCGGATGGCTCGGCCGGCTACGCGAGGCTCGCGCCTTCGGCGAGTTCGGGCTGGTCTCGGTCGGCGCCGGTGCGCCCCTGTTGCTACGCGGGCCCGGGACCTCGCCGGTCGCGATGCCGAGCGGCGGAGGGTTGTTCGGCGCCTACGACCTCGACGACAATGCCGATCGAGCCCTCTTCCAGGGCGTCGCCGCCTACCAGTACGCCGGCATCGGTCCCTACGCGGGCACGATAGGGAACGCCTGGTCCTCGGCGGTCAACTCGGCCAACGACCTGGCCGTCGCGTACGACAACTCCCTACCGGGCAACAGTCTGTCTCGTGACATGGCCGTCGCCGCGGAACTGATCAACCTCAACGTGGGCGTCCGCGTCGCCCACGTCCAGCAAGGCGGCTACGACACCCACGCCGGTCAGCGTCCCGGCCACGACAACCTCCTGGGCGATCTCGACGCGGCGATCGAGGAGCTCTTCTCCCGGCTCGACCCGGCGTTCGCCGCTCGCACGGCGGTCATGGTGTGGTCGGAGTTCGGTCGTCGCGTCGAGTCCAACAACTCCAACGGCACCGACCATGGTGCCGCAGGCCTGCTCACGATGGTCGGCCCGAACGTGAAGGGTGGCCTCAAGGGCGCCGCTCCGTCCCTGACCAGTCTCGACAACCGTGGTGACCTGAAACACCAGGTCGACTTCCGGCAGGTCTACACGTCCGTTTGCGAGCAATGGTTCGACGTCGACGGGTTCGACATCCTCCAGACCCATTGGGAGCCGCTCGACCTGCTGGACAATTCGGGATTCGCCGGCGCCGGCGTGTCGACGAGTTTCCAACCCGGCAACATGGTCTTCGACGACGTCCCGCCCGCGAAGTACTACACGACCGCGGTCGGGTGGCTCGCCCACAAGGGCATCACGACCGGCACTGCGCCTCGTCGCTTCTCGCCGTTCGATCCGGTGACCCGTGGGCAGATGGCGACGTTCCTCTGGCGGTTCCGCCAGAGCCCCACGCCCCTGTCGCCGTCGGGCTTCTCGGACATTCCCTCCGGCGTGTACTACGAGGACGCGGTCTCGTGGCTGCTCGAGTCCGGCATCACCACCGGCGTCGGCGGCAACCGGTTCGCGCCGGACGACTTCGTCACCCGAGCACAGATGGCCACGTTCCTCTGGCGTCTCGAAGGAAGCCCGCCCGGGTCGCCCGCGGCCGGCTTCGGCGACGTTCCTGCCGGGCAGTACTACAGCGACGCGGTCGATTGGCTCCTCCATCGAGGGATCACAACCGGCACCGGGCCGGGGGTGTACTCCCCGAACGACCAGGTGTCGCGCGCCCAGATGGCGACGTTCCTCTGGCGCTTGGCCGGCGAGCCCACCTGAGGGTCCCACCCGGTACGGTGGCGGCTCATGCGCTGGTCGAACCTGTTCATCCCCACACTGCGAGACGCTCCGGCCGACGCGGAAGCCGCGAGCCACAAACTGCTCGTGCGCGGCGGCTTCATCCGCCAGCTCCATGCAGGGCACTATTCGATGCTGCCCCTCGGGCTCAAGGTCCACGAGAAGGTGGCCAACATCGTTCGCGAGGAGATCGACGCGATCGGCGGTCAGGAGTTCCTGCTGCCGGCCATGCATCCCGCATCGCTGTGGAAGAAGTCGGGGCGATGGGAGGTCATGGGCGATGAGATGTTCCGCCTCACCGACCGCAAGGGTGCCGAGAACGCGCTGGGCATGACCCATGAAGAGGTCTTCACCGAGCTGGCCCTCGAGATCACCTCCTACAAGTCGCTCCCGCAGATCTGGTATCAGATCCAATGGAAGTTCCGCGACGAGCCGCGTCCCAAGAGCGGCCTGCTGCGCGTCCGTGAGTTCGCGATGAAGGACTCGTACTCGTTCGACCTCGACCAGGCCGGCCTCGACACCAGCTACCAACGCCACCACGACGCCTACGTCCGCATCTTCGAGCGCTTGTCGCTCCCGGCCATGCCGGTCGAGGCCTCGTCGGGTGCGATGGGCGGTTCCGGCTCGACCGAGTTCATGGTGCCCTCCCCGGCGGGTGAAGACGACGTCGTCCGCTGCCCCACCGGCGACTACGCGGCCAATGTCGAGCGGGCCACCTCGGCCCTCGACCCGGTGGAGGACCGCGACCTCGTCGCCCTCACCCGCTTCGCCACCCCCGGGGTGCGCACCATCAAGGCCCTCGAAGAGGTCGACGGTGGCGCACCGGCCGTGCACCAGATCAAGAGCATGATCATGGTGCTCGACGGCGAGATCGTCCTGGCGCTCGTGCGCGGCGATCATCAGCTCAACATCCAGAAGCTCCAGGACCACACCGGCGCCATCGAGATTCGACCGGCCACGCCCGAGGAGACACTCGAACACCTCGGGGCGCAGCCGGGATCGCTCGGCGCGGTCCACGTCGAGGGCTTCCGGATCATCGCCGACCTCGCCCTCGAGGGTCGCGCCGGTCTCGCCACGGGGGCCAACGAGGACGACTGGCACTGGAGTGGCGTCGACATCGCCCGCGACATCAATGTCGAGTCGTTCACCGACCTCCGAGAGGTCCGCGCGGGCGAGCCGTGCGTCAACTGCGGCACCGCACTCGAGATCGTGCGCTGCATCGAGGCCGGCCACATCTTCAAGCTGGGCACGAAGTACTCCGACGCGCTCGGTGCCCAGGTCGTCGATGCCGACGGTGAGCAGGTGCCGCTGGTGATGGGCAGCTACGGAATCGGCATCGGGCGCAACATGGCCGCCGCGGCCGAGACCTACCACGACGACAACGGGCTGATCTGGCCGGTGGCGATCGCTCCCTACGAAGCCGTCGTCACGATCGTGAGTCTGAAGGACGACGCCTCGGTCACCGCCGGCGAGCGGCTCTACACCGATCTCCGGGATCGCGGCATCGACGTCATCCTCGATGACCGCGACGCTCGCGCCGGGGTGAAGTTCGCCGACGCCGAGCTGATCGGCATCCCCTATCGCATCACCATCGGCCCAAAGGCGCTGGCCGAGGGCGAGGTCGAGTTCACCTCGCGCGCCACCGGCGACACCACCCGCGTCCCCCTCGACGCCATCGCCGACCAGGTCACCGCGACCATCACCGCTGCCCGCTAGTCGGCCTTCACGGCCGGATACGGCTCGATGCCGAAGTCTTCCGCGAGTCGCGCCACGGCGTCGTTGATGCGGGCTGCGCTCGCCGCGTCGATCGGCGGGCGCGAGAGATCCCGCCGGCCCGGCAGTCGCGTGAGCAGGCCGCGCACGGGCCTCGCGACCTTCACCGCCACGATGCCCGGCCGCTCACGGGGCACCGCGCGGTTCCACCACCGAAGGGCCCACACCGCTGCGGAGGAGAGCCCCTCGTTTCGCACGTCGCCAACCAGTCGAGCATCGTCGATGTCGAGGAAACGCCGGCACCACTGGCGAACGATGTCAGGGGCCAGCAGGTCCTCGAAGCGGGCAACCGCCACGCGATCCCGTCCGAACGCGGCGCCGAAGCGCTGGGGAACGCGGGCGTAGCGGCCGGTTATCGCCACCGCCCGAAATCGGTCGGCCCGCCCCTCGCCGGACCGGAGCAGCTGGTGATGGATCGATCGCACCAGCGCTTCCGGCTCGCGAACGACGTACACGACCTTCACGTCGTCGAAGTGGTCGTTGCAGAAGGCGGCGAGGTCGTCGAGGTCGTCACCTTCGAGCCCGCCGATGTCCTCGCCCGAGATGACCAACGTCCCGTCGCCGATCGCCTCGATCTCGGCCCGCAGTGCGGACCGGTCGGCCTCGATCGCGGCCGCGAGCCGCAACGGGGGCAGTGCCTGACGGGCAACGTGCCTGTACGAGAGCGGGTCACGTAGGAACATCCGCATGATCGGCACACTGTGAGGCCGATCACCGAACGCCTGTGAATAGTGCACACCGTGGGACTCGAGAAGCGGTCGGTTGGCGGCGAGCGCGTGCTGAATCGTCGTCGTCCCGGTCTTGTGTGACCCGATGTGGAGAACGAGCCGTGGGGCCATCCGACAGAATGCCACGTGCGCATCTGTGGAACCATGCGAGCGACGCGCACGACCGCCGACTGACTGCGACACGCAAGATGACCGACCACGACCAGACCGTCCGGAACTGGGTCGAGGACGAACTCGGTCCGGTTGTCACGCTGCGTCGCCAACCCCGATGGCGACCGGTGTGGTTCGCCACCGTCGAGGGCCTCGGCGAGGTGGTGGTCCGAGGCGACCGCACCGACATGGAGCTCATCTTCCCACTTGACCACGAGATGCGGTTCCAACAGATCGCCCACGCCCACGGCATCCCCGTGCCGGCCGTCCACGGCTGGATCGATGACATACCCGCCTACGTGATGGACGTGGTGCCGGGCGCGCCCTATCTCCTCGGTGCCGGTGAGCGCGTCCGGGCCACGGTGATGCGCGAGTACATGACCGCCCTCGCCGATCTGCACCGACTGCCGGTCGATCCGTTCGTCGAAGCAGGCATCGTGCGCGCCGAATCACCGGCCGAGTCCGGAACCATCGGGATGGCGCGCTACGAGGAGCGCTACCGGCGGGCCAAACGATTCCCCGATCCGCTGCTCGAGTTCGGCTTGGCCTGGCTCCGTCGCAATCCACCCGAATCGAGAGGACGAGAGGCACCGATCACGTGGGACAGCGGCCAGTTCCATCACGCCGACGGCCACCTCGTCGCGTTGCTCGACCTCGAACTCGGCCACATCGGCGACCCGATGATGGATCTTGCGGCCTTCCGCATGCGCGACACGATCGGTGGATTCGGCGACTTCGACGAGCTCTACGGCTGGTACGAGTCGGCGTCCGGGACGACGATCGACGTCGAGGCGATCCAACGCCACCACGTGGCCTTCACACTCTCGAACCGGCTCGCATTCTCCTCGGAGCTCTGCGATCCGTCGCCCGGTAGTGACCTGATGACCAACCTCCAGTGGTGCCGCGAGACCGATCTGTTCACCACCGAGGCACTCGCCGAGATCATCGGCATCGACCTGCCCGAGATCGACCTTCCGGCATCACAGCCCACCCGTGCTCGCCCCGCCCAGGAACAGCTGACGCAGATCCTTCGCAGCCTCACGGTCGACGACGAGTACCAGGCCTACGAGGTTCGCAAGGCGTTCCGGCTCTCACGCCACATCCAGCGCAGTGACGAGATCGCCGCCGAACTCGAACACCAGAACCTGAACGACCTCGCGTGGCTGCTCGGCACACGTCCAACGGACTGGCGAGCCGGCGACGCCGCGCTCGAACGGTTCGTTCTCCAGGACCACGGTGCCCACGACGAGTACCTCGTGGAGCTGTTCCACAAGCGCGGTCTGCGCGCCCAGGCCCTGCTCGGGCCGGACGGATCAGCGATGGCGACCCACAACCAGATCCAGCCGCTCCCGCAGCCGTAGCCTGAGACCCGTGCCCTCGAGCAGTCGTCTCCTGACTCGGGTCCGGGCTCCGGCTCGTCGTACGACCGGTGGCGCCCACGGCGGAGTCGGGCTACGACTTGTCATCCCGACGATTCCGAGGAGTTGCCCGAGATGAAGATCCTTCTTGCCGATGCACTACCGGCGTCAGCGGTCGCGCGACTCGAGGCCGCCGGTGACGATGTCCTGGTCGACCCTTCGCTGACCGAAACCAGCTTGGGCGGGGCACTCGCCGGGGTCGAGGTGCTCGTCGTGCGCTCGACCCGGGTGACCGCCGAGGCACTCGCCGCGGCCGATGAACTCGCACTGATCGTGCGGGCCGGCGCCGGCACCAACACCATCGACACGGCAGCGGCCGCCGCGCTCGGCATCTTCGTGTGCAACGTGCCCGGTCAGAATGCGCTCGCCGTGGCCGAGCTGGCGATGGGGCTGCTGATCTCGGTCGACCGCCACATCGCCTCGGCCACCGCCGATCTTCGCGACGGCAAGTGGAACAAGTCGGCCTATTCCAAGGCCGACGGCCTCTACGGGAAGTCCCTGGGCATCATCGGCCTGGGCGACATCGGTCTCGCCATGGCCGAACGGGCCACGGGCTTCGGCATCGACGTCATCGCCGTCGACAAGCCCGATCGGGCGGCCGCCACGGTCGAACAAGCCGAGCGGGCGGGCGTGCGCTTCGTCCCCACCCTCGATGAACTCCTGTCATCGGTCGACATCGTCTCTCTCCACGTCCCGGGCGGTGCCGACACCAAGGGAATGGTCGACGCCGGGTTCCTCGCGAAGATGAGGGACCGGGCGATCCTGATCAACACCTCGCGTGGCGACGTCGTCGACGAAGCAGCGCTGATCGACGCCATGACGACACGCGGTCTGCGGGCCGGACTCGACGTGTTCGCCGACGAACCCGGCTCGGGCACCGCCGAGTTCACGTCCGCCCTGGCCGGCCACCCCTCGGTGGTCGCCACCCACCACGTGGGGGCATCGACCGAGCAGGCCCAGCAGGCGGTGGCCGACGGGACCATCGACGTGATCGACGAGTACCGGGCCGGCGGCGTGCCGGTGAACTGCGTCAACATGCAGGCCGTCCCCGACCGCGCGGCAACGATCTCGATCCGGCACCAGGACCGCGTGGGGGTGCTCGCCGCGGTGCTCGCCATCCTCCGGGCGTCCGATCTCAACGTGTCCACGATGTCCAACAAGGTCTTCGCAGGGGCCAAGGCGGCGGTCGCGACGATCGATGTCGCCGCCGTGCCCGACGCCGAGATCCTCGACCAGATCCGGTCACACGAACATGTGATCAACGTCGCCGTCACCCTCGCATGACCCGACCGCTCTTCGCCCCGTTCACGGGCTGGCTGATCCGACCGGAGTGGGCGAGCCGTGTGGTCGCCGGCGCCTACGACGCCAAGACCCCCGCCGAGCGACGGGCGATCATCGAGGCCGACCCCTACAGCTTCTTCGGTGTCACCCGCTCGGCC
Source organism: Acidimicrobiales bacterium (assembly GCA_040219515.1). Classification (NCBI taxonomy): domain Bacteria; kingdom Bacillati; phylum Actinomycetota; class Acidimicrobiia; order Acidimicrobiales; species Acidimicrobiales bacterium. The sequence goes on along the minus strand of JAVJSI010000010.1, from coordinate 140,062 downwards.
GGCGACCTCGGCCCCGGCCAGGTCGCGGACGACGACGATCTCCTCCGGCTCGGGGCGCAAACGCTCAGCCGCATCCTCGCCGCCGGCGCATTCGCTCGCTCCGACCATGCCGCCTACTACGCCTATCGACTCGTCTTCGGCAACCACACGCAGACCGGGATCGTCGGGGCCCTCGACATCGAGGGTCTCCGTGACGGCCGGGTCCTGACCCACGAGAACGTCCGGCCTGAACGGGCGACGTTGCTCAGCCGACATCTCGAGACGGTGGGCGCCACGTCATCGCCGATCGCCCTCACCCATGAGCCCGACCCGGCGCTTCGTGATCTCCTGACCGCCGCCGCCCGACGCACCGCCGACGTCGACCACGTCGTCGAGGACGTGCACCATCTCATCTGGACGTTGACCGTCGACGAGAGTCACACGGTGACGGCCCTGCTGGCCGACGCCCGGGTCTACGTCACCGACGGGCACCATCGATCCGCGGCTGCGCTCGCCGGTCGGGACGCCCACCCCGACGACGACGCCTTCCGACGCACCCTGGCGGTGCTGTTCCCGGCCGACGAGTTGCGGGTCGAAGCGTTCCACCGCCGGGCCGACGACGTCGACCGGCGATCCCGTGACGAGCTCCGGGCCTCACTCGCCACCGTGGGTGTGGTGACCCCCGCGGACGACGCCGTTCACGCCGCGCCGCACGCCCGCGGCGAGATCGGCGTGTACCACCACGGCAGCTGGTCGAAGCTGGTGCTCGACCCACAGGAACGACCCTCTCCCCTCGCCTCGCTCGACGTCGAACGGCTTCGTCGAGATGTGCTCGGTCACGTGCTGGGCATCGACGAACTCGCGCCCGACAGTGGCGTGGACTACGTCCCGGGCCCGTCGGGGGTGGACGAACTCGTGGCTCGCTGTGACGCCGACGGCATGCTCGGCTTCGTCGTCCATCCCACCGACATCCACGACCTGATGGCCGTCGCCGCGGCCGGCGAACTGATGCCGCCGAAGTCGTCCTACTTCGCGCCGAAACCCCGTTCGGGCGTGTTTCTCCGCGTGCTCGGCACCGGTGCCACATCGCACCTTCCCGTGAGCTGAGGGCGCAGCAACGGGGAGCCCGCGAGTTCAGCCGGCGACGGCGCCGAGCATCCGCGCCGCGGCGAGGGTGTTCTCCATCAGGCAACCGATGGTCATCGGTCCCGTACCGCCCGGCATCGGCGTGATGGCGCCGGCCACCGCCTGCACGCTGTCGAAGTCGACGTCACCGACGATGCCGGCCTCGGTGCGGGAAATGCCCACGTCGAGCACCGCGGCCCCGGGCTTGACGAAGTCGGCCGTGACCAGGCCGGCCATGCCGGCGGCCGCCACGATGATGTCGGCACGTCGACACACCGACGCGAGGTCGGCGGTGCGGCTGTGGGCCAGCGTCGGCGTGGCATCGCAGCCCTTGCGGCCGAGCAGGAGCACCTGGGGCAGGCCGACGAGGGTCGAGCGTCCGATCACCACCGCCTGCTTTCCCGAGGTCGCCACGCCGTAGCGGTCGAGCAGCCGCATCACGCCCAGCGGCGTACACGGGGCGTGTCCGGGACGGCCACGGACGAGCCGGCCCATCGACCGCTCGGTCAGACCGTCGACGTCCTTCTCCGGCGGCACGAGCTGCAGCACTGCTTCCTCGTCGAGCCCCTCGGGCAACGGCAGCTGCACGAGGATGCCGTGAACCGCCGGGTCGTCGACCAGGTCGCGCACGGCGGCCTCGACATCGTCCTGGGTCGCATCTTCGGGCAGCTCGACGTGGCGGGAAACCAGTCCAGCCTCCTCGGCCTTGCGGTGCTTGTTGCGCACGTAGATCTGGCTGGGCTTGTCGCTCCCGACCAGCACGGTCGCGAGACAGACGGCCGGATTGCCGAGCGCGTCGATCTCCGCGCGGACACCGGCCACGATTTCGTCGCGCAGCCTGTTGCCGTTCATCAGCACCGCGCCACCGGGTGAACGCTCGAAATCGTCGTTGGGATTCACGCGAGCACGGTACCCCCGAAACTCAGTTCCCCCGGGCATCGGCCGACCTGGGAGACGTGAGGAACCAGGCGACCAGACCCGTGCGGAAGCGGGGCCAACTGACGATGCTGCTTCCCGCGCTCCGTGCGCTTCCTCTGCCGGGCCGACGGGTACTTCTCCTCGCGTTCTTCGCGTTCCTGTCGGGCCTCGGTTCGGTGGCAACGCTGGTGCTTCTGCTCAATGTCGGGCTGCGCTTCACGGGGGCCACCGATGCGACATCGGTGCTCGGCCTCGACCTGGTCGCTCTCTCGACCGGTGAGCTGTTCGGCGGCGCGCTGTTTGCAGCCGCCGTGGTCTTCGTCGTCGATCTCCTGGCGGCGCGCCAGGGTGCGCGCATCCTGGCGATCGTCCAGCTCCGCCTGCGGACCTCACTCTTCGATGCGTACAACGAGGCGGACTGGGTCACCCAGACCGCCGACCCTCCCGGCCATCTGCAGGACGTCGTGTCCACGAACGTCGGCCAGGCGCTCATCCTCACCACCGCCATCAACCTCGGTCTCGTCGCCACGCTCAACCTGGCCGCGATCGTCGGGGTCGCCGCGGTCATCAACCCGCTCACAACGGGTGTCCTGATCGCGTCGTTGGCCGCGCTCGTGGCGATCCTCAGCCCGCTCGCGGGCCGACTCGGTACCGCGGCCGAACGGATGCGCGCCGCGAATCACCGCTATGCACTCGGTCTGGCCGAGATCACCGGAGTCCCCACGGAGATCCGAACCTTCGGCGTCGACGCCGCCGCCCGCGAACGACACCGGGCCTCGGCCGACGAGACGGCGACCACGCTCGCTCGCCTGACCTGGCTGGAGAAGGCGATTCCCTCGGGTCAGCGAAACCTCTCGCTCATCACCGTTCTCGCCGCCCTCGCGGTCCTCCACCGGAGCGGCGTGGCCAGCCCCGAGGAGCTCGGCGCCGTGGTCGTTCTGCTCGGTCGCTCGATCACCTACGTCCATGCGCTCCAGCAGACGGTCAACCGGTTCGCCAGCGCCGGCCCGTTCGTGTTCGCCCTCGAGGACGAGATCACCCGCTACGGCGATGACCAGACCGCCTCGGCGAGCGAGACCACGGGAGCGTTCACGGGCGCCGCCGACGTGAAACTGCGAGGTGTCGAGTATCGCCATCCCGGCGCCGACCGACGCGCCCTGCACGACATCGAGCTGGACATCGAGGCCGGAACCTACGTCGCGCTGGTCGGGCCCTCGGGCAGCGGGAAGACCACCACCGCCGAACTGGTCCTCGGCCTCCGCCGCCCCTCGGCCGGCACCTGCACGGTCGGCGATTCGGCCCCCGCCGATCTCGACCCGGCCGTCCGAGCCGGTGTGATCGCGTTCGTGCCGCAGAGGCCGGCGCTCATCGGCGGCACCCTCGCCGAGAACGTACGGTTCCTTCGCGACGACATCGACGACGAGGAGGTCATCGAGGCTCTCCGCGGCGCCGGCCTGACGAATGCGGACGGCGAACCACTGCTCGCGCTGACCACGATGCTCGGCGGGGACGGTCGCATGCTGTCGGGCGGGCAGCTACAGCGACTCGCCATCGCCAGGGCGCTGGCCGGAGGACCCCGGGTCCTCGTTCTGGACGAGCCGACGAGCGCGCTCGACCCCGATGCCGAGGCCGCCATCAGCGAGACCCTCGGACGTCTCGCCGGGACCGTCACCCTCATCGTGATCGCGCACCGGCCCGCCACGATCGAGGGTTGCGACCGCGTCGTGGTCCTCGACCAGGGAACGATCGCCGCCGATGGGCCACCGGCGACGATCGCGGCCAGTAGCGACTTCTGGCAGCGGGGCTTCGTGAACGCGGGTGCTCGTCCGTGACCACCGCGCCCCACATCGTTTTCGTGTCCTCCACCACCGGCGGGGGCTCCGGACGAAGCCAGCGCGAGCTCTCACGCCTCCTCGTCGATCGAGGCATCGACGTGACGATGCTGGTCGACGACGGCAGCGGCGCAACGTGGCGTCGACGACTCGACGAGAAGCTGCTCGATGCCACGGTCCGCTTCGCTCATCGCGGCCCGAGCAGACTGGTCACCCGTGTCCGGTCCATGGTGGCCGGCCCGGTCCGGTCGAGAACCATCGACGGCGTCGAGCACCAAGTGTCGATCGAGCCCGAACTGCACATCGACGACATCCTCGCGACCGGCACCGATCTCGTCGTCGGATCGAGCATCAGCCGGCCGACCTGGCGGCTCGTCACCGCAACCGCCCGTCGCCACGGGGTACCGACCGCGCTCTACCTGCGAGAGGCATCGGCGATCGCCCACCTCGAACGAACGGGTGCCGACCTCGTACTCGCGAACTCACACTCCCTGGTCGACGAGGCCGAGTCCATCGGCCACGTCGCCCACTTCCTCCCGTCCACCGTCACGGTGCCGGTACTCGACCAGCCGTCGACACAGGCGGTCGCCCTCCTCGTCAACCCGATCGAGACCCACGGACTCCGTCGGGTCGCGGCACTGGCCACCGCTCGGCCCGACGTGCCGATCGTGCTCCAGGAGTCATGGCCGCTGAGCGGCGAGCAGGCCCGAGCGGTCGCCGACCTGACCGCCCGGTTCGAGAACGTCACGCTTCGACGTCGGGTCGAGGACAATGCCGCGCTCTTCCGCGACGCCCGCGTGCTGCTCGCGCCCCATGACATCGACAATCGGCCCCGCACGGTGCTCGAGGCCCAGGCCAACGCGATTCCCGTCATCGCGTCCGACCAGCCCGGTATCCGCGAACTGGTCGGTGACACGGGCGTGCTGCTCCCTCCGGCCGCCCCGGACACCGCCTGGGTCGACGCCGTCACATCACTGTGGGACGACGAGGCGCGCCGCCGCTCGCTCGCCGCCGCAGGGAAGTCCCACGCCGGTCGGGCCGAGATCCGACCCGATACCGTCGCCGACCGCTTCCTCGCCATCGCCGGGACGGTCGCTCAGTTGGACCGCACCCGCGCCTCGGCCCGGCCGAGCAGCGTCCCGCAGACATAGAGCCAACGGGCCCGTGCGGCCCGGTCGACGATCCGGGGAAGCGACCGGATCAACCAGGCCAGTCGACGCAGCGTCCGTCGTGGCGGCGTCGCATCGACCTGCAGCTCCCGCATCCGCTGTTCGATCGCCGCCTGGGCACGACCGAAGGCCCGGGCCTGGCCGAACACACCTCGCATCGTGGCCCGGTAGCGGTAGTGCACCGTGGCCGCCGGCGCGAAGTGCAGCGCGACGCCGGCGCACCAGAGACGGAGCGAGAGCTCCGTGTCCTGGCCGATCCGGAACGACTCGTCGAATCCGCCGTGCGCGTCGAACAGCTCCCGGTGGATGGCGAGATTGCACGACGACGCGATCGGGAAGACGCCCTCGAACATCGGCTGCCCACTCGAGATCGCCGTGCCCCGCGAACCTGCGAGCCAGCCCTCGTTGAGCGCGGACGTATCGAGTGGTCCGGTGACGAAGGGGTGCGTGGCCAGCGCACCGACGATCGCGTCGACCCAGTCGACGCCCACCACGTCGTCGGCGTCGCAGAACGCGATCCAGGGCGCGGTCGTCTCTGCCACACCGACGTTGCGGGCGTAGCCGGCGCCCCGGCCGTCGGTCGCGGCGACGCGTCGCACCCGTGCGTCGCGACGCGCCGCCGTCTCGATCACCGCGGCCGTGTCGTCGGTCGACCCGTTGTCGACGACCACGATCTCGATCCGGGTGTCGCTTTGTTGGACGGCGAGTGCGTCGAGCTGGGCGCCGAGGGTCTCGTCTGCGTTGTACGCAGCGATCACGATGGCCATCGCCGGTGCGGACATACCTGCATTGTGACGGGGCGGCCCCCGCGGCCGGAGGATCCTGCGACCTTCAACCGAACCCGCAAGTGCCGATGGAGACGGGTGAAGTGCGACACGGACCTGGAATCCGGCGAGACCACGCCCCAGATCATCGAGACACCGGCCGCTTCGGTGCAGGTTTGTCGCGCCACCGATCTCTCCGTGGTCATCCCGTGCCACAACGAGAGTGCGACCCTTCCCACCCAGCTCGCGGCGCTCGGCGCCGAACGGTGGCACGGCGACTGGGAGATCATCGTGGTCGACAACGCCTCCACCGACGACACGGCCGAGATCGCACGTACCTTCGTCAGTCCGATCCCGATCCGTGTCGTCGCCGCCCACCACGGCCGCGGCGTCGCCTACGCCCGCAATGCCGGCATCGCCGCGAGCAGCGCCCGCTCGATCGCGATCTGCGACGGCGACGACCTCATCGCACCGGGCTGGGTCGCCGCCATCGGTGACGCCCTCGAGCAGTACCCGCTGGTCTCGAGCCGGCTCGACACGACGCGTCTCAACCCGACATGGCTCGCGTCGACCCGGCCGCTGCCCGACGATGGCCTCCCCGTCTTCGGCGGAGTCCGATTCGCCCACGGTGGTGCCTGCGGCATGCACCGGACCGTGTGGGAGTCCCTCGGCGGCTACGACTCTGCCTTCGACGGCGTCGAGGACATCGAGTTCGGCCTTCGCGCCCAAGCGGCCGGTTTCACACCGGTTCGGGCCGGCGACGCCACCGTGCACTACCGGCTTCGGCAAGGCCTCGGCCAGGTGTGGTGTCAAGGGGTCGGCTATGGCCGCCGCCGGTTCGACCTGATCGCACGAGCCCGCAGCCTCGGCATCGCTCCCCCGCCCCGCTCGGCCGGGTGGAAGTCGATCGCCTGGCTCGCACTGCGACTTCCGACCATCGTGACCCGACGCGGTCGCTACTCGTGGACCTGGACGCTGGCGTCACGAGTCGGCGTCGTTCGCGGCGCGCTCGAAGCCCGTCCGCTCTCCGCCCCGCGACGAGGCATCGCCACGACCCCGTCCTCGCCGGCGCGGAGCCACGCCGTGCTGGTGACCTTCCGGCGCCCCGATCTACTCATCGACCACCTCAGCCGTCTGGCCGGCCAGACCGCCCCACTCGACACGTTGGTGGTCGTGGACAACGGCGCCGACCCGGAGATCCGTCGTCTCGTCGAGACCGCCGATCCCGTTCCCGCGGAGACCGTTCTCTACCTCCCGCTGGCCGGCAATCCCGGCCCGGCGGGAGGCTTCACCGCCGGCCTCGCCGAACTGCTCCCCGTCATCGACGACCACGACCTCGTCGTCCTCCTCGACGACAACGATCCGCCGCACCGCGACGAGACCTTCGCCGAGGTGCAGGCCGTCTTCCGTGAGCTCCAGTCGACCCACGGTAACGTCGGCGGCGTCGGCACGTGGGGGGCGTCCCTGCGGCGCGGCGGTCGCCTCCGCACCGAGACCAGCCGAGACCCGATGCCGGTCGACTACCTCTCCGGCAACGGTTGTCCGCACTATCTCGCCGGTGCGCTGCGCGCGGTCGACGGTCCGGACCCCGCGCTCTTCTTCGGCTTCGAGGAACTCGACCTCGGGCTGGCCCTCAAACGAGCCGGCTACCGGATCTGGTCGAGTGGGATCGCCCGTGAACACGGACTTGCCGCGATGGTCGCGCCGACGACCGCCCGGGCCGGTGTCCAGCCGCCGAGCTGGCGGCGCTACTACAGCTTCCGCAACCTGGTCATCGTCCTGCGCAAGGACGGCCGACGTTTCGACGCCGTGTGCGTCTCCGCACTCGCGGGTCTGGCCAAACCGCTGGTCAACCTCGCGGTCTCGCCGCGCGTCGCGTGGACCAACCTCCGCGTGAACAGCGCTGCGCTCCGCGACGGCTGGTGCGGCCGACTCGGCAAACGCGTCGACCCCGTGGACCTCCCGAGGCACCTCCGATGAACGCCGCGATCCCGTCGAGAACCATGCGCCACAGCCGCCGTCACCAGTACGACGACGCCATCCGCGACCATGTGCCGAACAGCCGGTGGACGGATCGCACGGACGACCCCAACGACCCCGTCGCCGTCGCCCAACGGGCCGCCACCCTCGGCGCCGCATGGCGAGACGAGATCCCCGACCGCGTCACGTTCCTCGAACAACGCGTCCGTGGTCGACGTGTGCTCGATGTCGGCTGTGTCGCCCACGACAAGGCCCGGATGGATGCGTCGAACTGGCTGCACGCCCGCATCGCTGGCTCAGCCGCAGCGTGCCTGGGCGTCGACATCCTCGACGACGGCGTCGCCGCGATGCAGCGACGCGGCTTCGACGCGATCGCCCACGACCTCTCCTGCGGTCTCGGCCCTGTCGCCGATCACGGACCCTTCGACGTCATCGTCGCCGGTGAGCTCGTCGAGCACGTCGCCGATCTCGGGATGCTGTTCCGGACCGCGGCGGACGGCCTCGCTCCGACCGGCGAGATGATCCTCACCACGCCGAACCCGTTCTCGCCTCGCCGGGTACGGGCCGGCCAGCTCGGCATCGCCTGGGAGAACGTCGACCACATCGTCTACGCATTCCCGAGCGGCATCGCCGAACTCGCCGAACGCCACGGACTCGTCCTCGCGGAAGCAGCGACTACCGACACCCCTGTGTCTCGCTCGACGCCGCGGCAATGGCTGGCCCGCACGGTGCGGGGCAGCCACTGGCGCACCGTCGGACTCGACACCAGTGGCCCGGTGCGGCAGGTGCCCCCGGACGCCGGCCCGGTCGGTCGTGCGTTGCGCAACCTCGCCCGCCCGAAACGGCGGTTCGTCGGGGAGACGTTCGTCTATGTCATCCGCCGGGCGGCGGAGTGACGGCACCGGCCGCCCTCTAGCCTCCTAGTCACGATGCGCGACCTCTACCGCTGGCAGCACGATGCCCTGACCGCCTGGCACCGGTGCGGCCGCAGGGGCGTCATCGAGGCGGTCACCGGATCGGGCAAGACCGACGTGGCCATCACCGCCATCGGCGATGCGCTCGAACGAGGCCTCTTCGTCCTGGTGATCGTGCCCTCGCGAGTGCTGATGGAGCAGTGGAACGAGCGGCTGCTCGAGCTGCTGCCCGACCACACCATCGGCCGACTGGGCGACGGCTACCGCGACCGTCCGGCCGACTGCGACGTGCTCGTCACCACTCGCCACAGCGCGGCGAGCCGGGTTCCCCTGCCCAAGACCGACGCAGGTGGCCTGCTCGTGGCCGACGAGTGCCACGGCTTCGGCGGCGCGGTGCTGCGAAAGTCGTTGCTGCCCGAGTACCAGGAACGCCTCGGACTCACCGCCACTCTCGAGCGGTCCGACGACGCCGTCGAGTCGATCCTGCTCCCCTACTTCGGGGGCATCTGCTACCGCTACGACTTCGGTGCGGCCATCGACGACGGTGTGTGCGCCCAGCCGCGCGTCGCCTTCGTCGCCGTGCCCCTCACCGCCGAGGAGCGCAGCGAATACGACGCCACCGAGGGCGCCATCGTGGCCGCCCGCCGGGCCCTGAAGAACATCCCCGGCGTACCCCACACGCCGTTCGGCGACTTCCTCGCCGCCGTGCACCACCTCGCCGAGAACGACGGTGGCCCCGACGGCAAGGCCGCCAACGACTACCTCGAAGCGTTCTCGGCCCGCCGTGAGATCGTGGCGACGAGCTCGGCGAAGTACGAGTCGCTCGGCACGTTCGCCGAGGTGATCAAGGACGCCGACGGCGCCCTGATCTTCACCGAGACGGTGCGAGCCGCCAACCACGCCATCGTCCGTCTCGACCCTCACGTCGACATCGAGATCATCACCGGCGGCACCGGACGAACCGACCGGGGCCAGATCCTCGACGATCTCCGCGACGGAACGCTCGATGCGGTCGCCGCCCCGCGCGTGCTCGACGAGGGCGTCGACGTGCCCAACGCCAACCTGGGCATCGTGGTGAGCGCCAGCCGCACCCGTCGCCAGATGATCCAGCGCATGGGCCGCATCCTGCGACGCAAGCCCCAGGGCAGCGGCGCCCGGTTCGTCATCATCTTCTCGGCCGACACCCTCGAGGACCCGCGCTACTCCGACGGCGGCGACGGCTTCCTCGACGAGATCGAGAACATCTCCGAGTCGTCGTTCATCTTCGGCCCCGAGCAGACCGACAAGCTCTCCGAGTTCCTCGACTACAACGGCCCGGCCGAAGTGATCGTGCCCGACACGGTCGGCTACTTCACGGCCCCCGTTCTCTCCCCCGACGAGATCACCGAATGGGCCGACTCCGCGCCCTACCTCGAGATCCGCAGCCCCGAGCTGCCGATGATCTCGCAGCCGAAGATCGTCAAGGAGAAGCCCCGTCTCTCCACCGGCGAACACCCCGTCCGTCTCGAAGCCGTGGGCAAGGAATGGGTGCTGCGCTGCACCGGATGCGGCGTCGCCTCCGAGCCCCGCGCCTTCAAGTGGCAGGCTCTCGACGACAAGGTCGACTGCACCTGCCTCCGCTGACTCCCCCCTCCCCTCCTGCAAATTGAGGCGGGGCGGCCACCCGAGCGGTGGTCAACTCCATCAATTTCGGGGTTGGAGGGGATCGGTCATAGGGTCCGGGCATGAGCGAATACGGAGAAGTCACACCCAACCCGAGCGCCGGCGCGACAGTCGACGACGACCACCAGTGGGTGATCCTCGACGATCCCATCCCTGGCGTTCGACGAGTCACGTTCAACCGCGCCGCGAAGCGCAACTCGATGATCCATCCGCTGCGGGGGGCCATCCTCCAGGCGCTGCGCGACGCGGACGACGACCCGACCGTGAAGGTGTCGATCATCCGCGGCGACGGCCCGTCGTTCTCCGCCGGCTACGACCTCGCCGGCGGCAACGAGGGCTACGAACTCCCGTTCTTCACCGCCAGCGGTGAAGGCCAGTGGCCCCGCCACGTCACCGACGGATGGATGAGCATCTGGGACCTCGCCAAGCCGGTGATCGCCCAGGTGCACGGCTACTGCCTCGCCGGCGGCTCCGAGCTCGCCACCTGTTGTGACCTCGTCTACATGGCCGAAGACGCGCAGATGGGGTATCCGGCCACCCGGTTCGGCGTGCCCGACATGCACTTCCATGCGTGGTTCATGGGTATGCGCAAAGCCATGGAGATGATGATGACCGGCGACTCGGTCACCGGCCTCGAGGCCGTGCAGTACGGCTGGGCCAACCAGGCATTCCCGGCCGAGGACCTGACCGACGAGGTGTTGAAGATCGCGTCGCGGATCGCGCAGACACCGTCCGACGTGGTCGCGCTGAACAAGCGGGTCGTCCACCGCCAGATGGAGGTGATGGGCCTGCGCACGGGTATCCGTCAGGGCACAGAGCTGTGTGCGCTCGGCACCCACACCGAGTCGATGCGCGTCTTCATCCAGGGCGTGCAGGAGAAGGGCCTCACCGCCACGCTCACCGAGCGCGACGAGCCCTACGACGACTACCGCACCGCCGCCGAGCAACCCAAGATCGCCGAGTAGCCGTCCCCGGGACAGGTGTCAGACACCGGCGGGACAGGTGTCTGACACCGGGGGGACGGGTCAGCCGGGGTTGGCGATGTGGGGGGCGGTCGTGCCGGCGAGGTCCATGGGGGCCATGCCGAGCTTGCGGTGGTCCCACGTGCGGACGCGCTCGATCTCGAGTTTCACGGCCACCCGCTTCTGCAACATGATCTCGACGAAGGGCTTCATCTCTTCGCTGTACGGACCGTTGTAGCGCTCGAACACGTTGACGCCCATCCGCCAGATCTCGTCGGGATCCTCGATCACGATGCCGCGCCCTTCGAGCGCCACGCCGCGGAGCTGATCGTAGGTCGTCCCGCCTTCGATCATCACGGAGAGGCGGTCGTTGCGGCGCAGGTTGACCACCTTCTGCGCCTTGGCCTTGGTCTCGAACCAGACGGTGTCGTCGAGCCAGGCGTACCACATGGCCACCAGGTGCGGGGCGCCGTTGGCCCCGACCGTCGCCATCGTGGCGGTGCGGCTCTGCTCGATGAAGACGTCGATCTCTTCCTCGGTCATGGTGATCTGCGAGCGCTGGTTCTGTCCCATGAGGGCTCCTGTCGTTCGGCGTCCAGAGCGGGGCCGACAGTAGCGGCCGGCCCACCGGTCGCCCCATTTCCACCCGCCCGGTAGGTTGCCGGGGTGCAGCTCGTGTCGTACTTGTCGCCCGGTTTCCCCGCGTTGCTGTTCGAGCTGCTGGCCGACCGTCTGGGCGCCGAGGTGACCTTCGAGACGGCCACCTCCGGGCCGCCCGCCGACCAGGACCCGTTCCGCGACGGCACCTATGACCTCGGCTGGATCTGTTCCACGTCCTTTGTCGACCTGGCGCTGCGCCCACCCGACCCGTCGGTGGTGCTGGCCGGTGTGGCATGGGTGCCCGACGACCCCGACTCGCTCGGCCGTCCCGTCTACTTCGGCGACCTGGTCGTCCCGATCGGTTCGGACATCCAGGCCCTGTCGGACCTGGCCGGTCGCCGGATCGGCTGCAACGATGTCGTGAGCCTGAGCGGTCACCACGCACTTCGTTTCGCGCTGGCCGACCTCGGTGAGGACCCGAGCGACTTCGCCGAGCTGGTCTTCACCGGCGGCCACCACCGCTCGCTCGACGCGTTGCTGGCCGGCGACCTCGACGCCTGTGTCGTCGATTCGGTGGTCCGTACCCGCCGGGCTCGCCACGACCCCGCGGTGGCCGAGCTGCCCGTGATCGAACGGCTCGGTCCCTGGCCGGTGCAGCCCCTCGTCGCCCGCGCCGGCCTCGACGCCACGCGGCTCGCAGACGTTCGCCGTACCCTGCTCGCCGCCGACGACCCCGACGTGGGCGCCGCGCTGCACGACGCCGGACTCAGTCGGCTGGTCGAGGTCGACGAGCACCACTACGCATCGGTTCGCGAGGCTCTCGCCCGGGCATCGACCAACGCCCAGCCCGACTCGATCCGTCGAGCCTCGTCGATGCCGACGATCTCCAACGCCTCGGCCGTCCATCGGTAGATGGCGAGTTGCCCGAAGCGGCGACCGAGTTCGATCGCCACTCGATCGTCGAGTCCGATGACGCCGAGACCCGGTTCGGCCATCGTGCCGTCCACGGCACTGCCGACGGTGGCCATCATCCGGTGGCCGACGAGATGCTCGGTCAGCTCCCGGTGCCGTCGCTCGTTCGCAACCGGGTCGTCGGGCTCACCGGCGGGATTGTGGGCGGTGATGATGTGCACCGGTGTGGCGAAGGGAAAGACGCCCACCTCCCCGACCGGCCGGGGCTCGAGACGGCGCGGCCCCTCGGGCATCTCGATGGTGACGACCGCCTGTGCGAATGCGTCCCAGATGTCGTCGTCTCGTTGCATCGACCGAGACACTGCCACACGGTGGCCGGGTGTCAGCTCAGGTCGTCGGGATCGGTCGACGTGGAGCCGTAGGCATCGGGCGCGACCTCGCAGATCTCGCCACCGTCGTTGACCTCGAAGTCGTAGCCACCGATCACGGTCTCGTCATCGATCGACCCGCCGAAATCGGGCGTGCCGTGGATCGTGACCTCAATGTCGTCGGCGTCGAAGCCCTGCTCGACCATCTGGTCGCGATAGGCGTCGATCATGGCCTGCGTCGTCAGGTCGTAGGCCTGGGCCATGCAGTCGCTGCTCCCGACCACGGCCTGGGCGTAGGCGTAGGCGGCCGGGGTCAGCCCGCTGTTGTCGCTCACCCAGGGGAACAGGTCGGTGAACTTGCCGACCAGACCCCGGTCGTAGTCGACGCTGCCGACCGTGGCCTCGGCGTCGATGCGAGGGCGGACGAACTGGATCGCCTCGGCCGGCACCCGCACGCTGGCCGTGCCGTCGTCGTTGTTGGTGACCTGCACCTGGTCGCTGTCGACGCAGGTGTCGATGTCACCGATCGCCGTCATCTCGACGGTGTCGGTGCGATACACCTGGCCCAGGACCCGATGCTCACGCCGTCCCTCGATCGGGACGGTCGTGTGGATACGGGCCCGGCAATCCAGCGAGATCGGCTCGATCTCGGTGATCGTGGCCGGCTTGGGCTGGTACATCGTCTCGGTGGTGCTGGACACATGGAGGTTCTTCCACGGCGCCGTGATGTCGGCGAAACCGAGCTGGGAGAACGCCAGCAGGCCGCCGACGGCGATGGCCAGCAGGGCAAGTGAGGATCGAAGGAGGGATCGCATACCTTTCCCGACGCCGCAGCGCCGGGAAAGGTCGCGAAAAACCCTGCGTGCTACGGGACCGGGATCGGCGTGTAGGACTGGGTGGAGTACTCGGTCGGGCGCGCGACCGGGCTCTCGTCGATCAGCCAGTCGATCCAGGACTGGGCGTAGTCGAGGAACGTGTCGACGCTGCGGCCGTCGTTCACGACGTCGGCCATCACCTGATAGCCGTCGCCGCCGGTGGCCATGAAGCTGTTGGCCACGACGACATAGGTGGCGTCGAGGTCGATCGCCGTCCACGTCGCGGTGCCCTTCGGGCGCACCTCGATGTCGGTGAAGCGTTCACCGAAGTCGGCGCTGACATCGACATTCCAGCGAATGCCGGAGCCGTAGGGATAGGCACCGCTCGAGCCCTCGGCGTCGATGACGTTGCCGAGGCCCTGTTCGAGCGCCAGCACCACTTCGGCGCCGGTCATCTCCAGCTCGTAGAGGGTGTTCGCGAACGGCAGGAGCTCGTAGGCGTCGGCGATCGTGATGTCGCCGGCCGGGATGTCGTTGCGGACACCGCCCGAATTCTGGAGGGCGATGTCGGCCCGGAAGGCCCGGTCGAGGAACGCGTCGGTGACCTGCTGGGAGATGTGGCCGCCGTTCGGTAGCTCATCCGGTGTACACAGCGTGCTTCGGCCACTGTTCTGGAACTCGCCGACCCCCTCGTCCTGGTACGGGAACCGGGCCAGGCACAGGTCTTCCGTGGACGAGCCGATCACTTCCATGGCGAGCACGTCGACTTCCTCGGCGAAGTCGTCGAGTACGCCCTGCGCCGCAGCGTCGGGCAAGAAGGTCAACAGACCCGCCGCGCTGAGGGCCGCATCCACTTGGGCCTGCGAAGGCGAGACGGTGTTCTCGTCGGCGTCGAAGTCGTCCACCGCGCCGAGCAGCAGGTGCGGCGTGCCGCCACACGAGGTGACGTTGCCATCGGCATCGAAGGCGATGTTGAACTCACCGACGACCTGGGCGTATTCCCACGCCTGCACGATGCAGGTCGTGTTCCCGCCCATGTCGGTTGCCATCGTCGGGTAGTCGGGATTGCCCTCGAGGCCGAGCGCCGGCATGTTGCCGAGCAGGGTGTGCGAATCGCCGCCCACGATGAAGTCGACGCCGTCGACCATCGTCGTCAGGTCGAGATCGTTCGTGAACCCGTAGTGCGTGACGAGCCCGATCTTGTCGAAGCCCATCCCCGACAACTCGTCGATCGTCGCCTGCGCGGTCTCGACCTCGTCGAGGAACACCGTCGTGTCGAGCGGCTGCGACGACACCTGCGTCTTCTGGGCGATGTCGATGCCGACGAAGGCGACCTGCTCGTCGCCGAACTGCTGGACCGAATAGGGCTGGAAGTACTCGGTGGCCGCGTCGGGCCGGAGGGGCGTGCCGATCTCCGGCACGACGTTCGCAGCGACGACGTCGGTCTCGCAGTCCGGGTCGGCCGCGAGGAAGTCGAGGAACGTGACGAGTCCGGCATCTCCGCCGTCGAACTCGTGGTTGCCGAGGGCGAACACGTCGAAGCAGACCTCGTTCATCAGCGCGGCATCCGCCTCACCTTCGAACAGGGTGTAGAAGAGCGTGCCGGTGATGGCGTCGCCTGCGTGCACCGTGACGTTGTTCTCACCCTCGTTGGCGCTGCGGAGCTGGTCGATGGCGCTGACGACTCGGGGGAAGCCACCGAGCTCGATCGCAACCTCGTCGCCGGCATCGCCGACGGCCAGGTCGATGCTCCCTGCCTGGAGATGCGAGTGATGATCGTTGATGTGGAAAATGTTCATGGAGAAGACGGGCGAACCAACACGACGCCACAGGAAGGTGACCCCCATGGCCCGGGTGATGGTCTCGTCGGGTCCGAACACACCGGGGGCAATGCCGGTGGTGAGTCCCTCGGCCTTCAGCCAGCGAATGGCCTCGGTGAAGTAGCGAGCGGTCGCCACGTCGCCGAACCCTGAGTCAGGATTGCCCGTCGGTGCGCCGGCGGCGCGCCACAGCATGGTTGCGTACATCGCGCGGGTCATCGGAAGGTCGGGGCCGAACTCGGTGGCCGAGACGCCGGTGGTGATGCCCGCCGCCTTGGCGTAGTTGACGGCTTCCTCCCAGTAGACGCCGGTGGGGACGTCGCTGAAGCCGCTGTCGGGCGACCCGGTCGGCGAGCCGAGGGCACGCCAGAGCAGGGTGAGTCCCTGCTTGCGATCGAGAGTGTCATCGGGTGAGAAGGTCGTCGGCGAAGTGCCGGTGGTGACGTCGGCATCCTCGGCCCAGGCAACCGCGTCCTCGTACCAGCTCCCGGGCACGACGTCGGTGAAACTCGTGGCCTGGGGTTCGAGTTCGACCGCGCCCGACCCGGGGGCGAACGCCAGCAGCGGTCCCAGCATCAGCGCCACAACAGCGGCCATGAATGGCTTTCTCATCATCGTCTCCTCGTCGCGCGACACCGGCGCCGCGGTCGACACGCAGTTGTCTATGGGACCGACCGTAACTCCTTCCCCTCCTCGCGTCGATGGCAAGTTGCGCGAGCGCGAACGAGAGGTGAACGTCGGTCAGGTCGGTGAGGCCCAGACGACCTCACCCTCGTCATCCACCTCGTCGGTGACGACCAGACCGATGCGCTCGGCCACCATCTGGGACGCCACATGGTCGGGGTGGATGTGGGCCCGGATCCGCGGGACCCCATTGGCCACGAGCCAGTCGCTCATCGCAGTCGCGGCCTCCGCCGCCAGCCCCCGTCCCTGATGGGCCGGTTCGATGAGCCACGCCACCTCGGCAACCTCTCCGGTCACGGTGGCCTGCACGTACCCGATTTCGGCCCCGTCGTCGCGGGTGCGAACGATCCAGTTGAGCCACGTCTGGTGAGCATCACCCGACCCCCGCACCATCGCATCGGCATCGGCCACCACGAGCGGTGCCATCCCGAGTCGTTCGGTGAGGAGATCGGTTGACGGCGTCAAACTGGTCACAGATCGCGGAAGCTCACGCAGCCGAGAGCGACGGCCCGGCGAGTCCGAGCAGGAGGGCCACGAGCTCGCCGGTGCGCTCGCCGAGCACGTTGTGTCCGCAGTCCATCTCCACGATCGTCCAGTCCGGTCGACCCCGCAGCTCCGCCGCCTGGCGATGGTGGTATCGGTGGTTCCCGGTGTTGTCGGTGGCGAGCACGAGCACTCGGGGCACGCCCGCCGGCAACGGAACGCCCAGCCGCACCGGCGTCTCCATCGACGACACTGCGAGCGGGAACGACGGCGTGTCGCGATTCGGCGCCGGCAACATGCCACCGTTGGCGGCTGCGATCTCACGTGTCACTGCGGCGATCTCGGGACCCAGCAGATCGAACTGGGACTCGCCGTTCTCGGCCACGCCGGCATCGACGTAGACCACCGCTCGTACACGATCACGAAGTGCGTCCCATGCCTGGGTGACCGGCATACCCCCGTAGCTGTGGCCGACGAGCATGATGTTGTCCAGACCGTTGGCTTGCACATGCTCGACCACCGCGCTCGCGTGGGCGTAGAGGTCGATATCAGGTCCGGCCTCGTCGATGCGGTGACCGTGGCCGGGGAGCGTGACGGTGTGCGGCTCGAGCCCCCCGGCCCGCAGGCCGGGAAGCACCGGGTCCCATGACGCGGCCGACGAGAACGACCCGTGCACGAGCACGGCATCGGAGATCGGAGGGCGGCCCATGGCGGGGACGGACATCAGCCGATCTGCTCGAGCGGGCCGTAGGGCACGGCGCCGCCCTTCTCGCCCACGGTGGGATCGAACACTGTCAGCCGGAGACCGTCGGCTGCGCCGTACTTGTCCGGACCCATGCTGGCGAAGACCTGGCCGGGGATGTCGATGTCACCGAGGCTCTCGGCACCGGCGAGGAACGACTCGTGGGTGAGTTCGGGACCGGCCGCGTTCGCGGCCAGCTCGAAGAGCCGCAGCGGGGCGCAGAAGATCAGTATGTTCTCGTACCAGTTCGACTCACCCGGGGCGAGCTCCGACGTCGGCTTGATGGTGATCTCCGGGTTTGCCTCTTCGAAGACCCGCACGCAGTCCTGGGTCGCCTCGAGTTCCCAGGCCTCCTGTTCGGACGCGAGACCCGAGCCGATGATGCCGGCCAGATCCTCGGGCACGGCGCCCTCGAGCGCACCGATGCCGCCGAGCAGCTGGGCCGAGTCGACCACGAGGAAGTTTGCGTCCAGGCCCGTCCGCACGAGCTGCGTGGCCCCGAACGTGGCGGTGTTCTCGACGAGGATGACGCTGTCGACCCCCTCGGTTCGGAAGAGCTCGCCGAAGACCTCGAACTGCGCTTCACCGGCGAGGATGTCGCCGTTGTTGGTCTCGAACACGACATCGACGACGTTCTTGCCGAGGTCTTCGAGCGCGGGAATCACGATGTCGCGGGCAGCCGGCTCCTCTTCGCCGGTGACGATCACGGCGACGGTGTCGCCGAGCAGTCCGTCGTCTTCCATGAGCTGGATCACACCGGCGAGCCGACGATCCGAGAACATCGTGTTGCTGATCCACGGAGCGTTCGAGATCTCGAGTTGCTCGGGTGTGGGCTGGCCGCCGACGACGATCGTCGAGTTGCGACTGTTGAAGCACGGGTTGAGATCGGTGTTCGGACCGGTGAACGGTGCGAGCACCGCAAAGACGCCGATGTCCTCGGTGAGGCGAACGCATGCCGCGTCACCCTGCGTCGCGTCGAGCGGGACCACGAGCTCGAGGTGGGCTTCGAGCATGCGGCCGTGGATGCCGCCGCGGGCGTTCACGTCGGCGATCAATGTGTCGAGCATGAGGTTCGGGTCGCCACGGTCGAGATCGACGAGGCCCAGCGACTTCAGCTCCTCGAGGTCCGAAGTGGTGAAGCCCAGCCGGATCGTGTCCTCGGTGACACCGCTCCACGACGCGGTCAGCTCGACCGGCTCGGTCGTGGTTGCCTCGTCGCCGGCGTCATCGTCGTCGACGGCGTCGCTCTCGTCTGCATCAGCGGCCTCGGTCGTCGACGATGCACCGTCGTCGACGTCTGCCGCGTCGCTGCCGGCGTCATCGCCTCCGCAGGCGCTCGCGAACAGGCCGAAGGCCAGAAGTAGGGCAAGAAGTTGGCGACGAAACATGAATGTCCTCGAATACTGACAGGCGGATGCGACGCGCAGTCTGGAACATATTCTCATGTGAGACCAATTTGTACCGAGCGGCCGTCACGGCGAGGCGGGTCTAGGCTCGAGGATCGAGGTCCAGACGGACGGAGGGCACGTGACCGGGAGCGACACCACCGAGAGCGCCGAGCTGAAGGCGACGCTGAATCTGCAGCGCAAGGCGGCGATCACGGTCGGTGGTGCCGTCGACCACACCGGACAGGTCCGGGTCACCCGCATGGCCGATTTCGACATGGGCCGGACGATCTTCGGGGGCCTCGAGGGTCTCGCCCGCAAGTTCATGGACGAGAAGCTCGCCAAGGAGGCGACCTGGGACGCCGACGCGGCGGCCGAGGTCGAGGCCGCCTACGCCGCCGCCGAGACCGCCCAGCCGGCACCACCGATCGATCAGCGCCTGATCGACTTCATGGTGCGCGAGTGCGACTTCAGCATGGAACACGCCGACGGCACCTTCCTCGAGCACCTCGTCTTCTGTCACGACTATTCCGCCCGCCACTACCCGGAACACTCGCCCAACGTGGCCCTTCTCCACTCGATTCTGGGCACCGCGACCAACACCTTCGCCATGGACGCTGCCAAGATCCCCGAGTTGAGGGAACTCCTCACCGAGTTCGAGGCGCGCCACGTGGAGGCGTTCCCGTCGATCCTCCGGCTGTTCTACGACGGGGACCTTCTCGACGAGCTGGAGGAGAACCTCCACCGGCTCGACGACCTCGAGGCCCTCCACTGCCACCGGGTCATCGACAACGAGCCGCTGTCGCTCGACGCCGAGAGCCTCTGGATCAATCTCAACTACCACCTGATGCACTTCGTCGACTTCGTGCCGCCGGCCAACTGGTCGACCCATCGGGCCGATCCTCTCGTTCAGATGTTCGAGCGACTCTCGAAGCTGTTGGACCAGGCCGGCCACCGCCAGGCTCGCGTCGACGTCACGTTCGCGACGGGGAACGCTGCTCCGATCGGTGAGCGCCGCACGCTCTTCGGCCGGGTCAGCGGATTGCTCCCCGCCGCAGTGACGCTGAAGCTCGCCCGCAAATCGATTCGCGAGTACTCGGAGAAGGCGGGACACGACCTCTCCTATCGCATCGAATGGGTCAGCTAGCGCCCGCACGTTCCTCCCGCCGGGAACGCTGCGCAAACGCCGTCTGAACCTGCCCCTGCTCAAGATCTCTCTCCGCACGCCGATTGGAGTGCACGTCGGAGTTCGGCGATCACTTCGCTCACGGCCCCTGGTTGTCGGCTTCGACGAGACGGACACCATCAGGTCGAGGACGGAGCACATGAAGGCCACGGCGAATGAAGAGTGAATCGTTCCCGGGAGCGGAGTACCCGCCGTCGCCCGCGCCATGGACGATTCGTACGCTGCGCGGCGGGTCCCTCGATGGCGACACGATCGCCTCGACCTCGGGCCTGCGTATCTCCGCTGTGGTCGGGGCGTTGTGCATCGTGCTCAGCCTGACGGTCGTCTGGCGGGGTGACGTCACCACCACGTCCGCGGGATTCTGGCCGGCGGCGGGGTTGGCGGTCGTGGCAATGCTGGTCGTTCCGGTGCGCCGGTGGGGATGGGTGATCGCCGGCATCGTGTCGCCGACCGCCCTCGCGTTCGCGCTGGGCATGATGCCGCTCGTTCCGGCGATCTGGTGGGCAGTGGCGAACGTCGTCGAGCCCGCCTTGGGCGCAACGATCCTGCGCCGCTACGGCAATTCCCGTGACTCCCGTCAGGACGGCATGACGGCGATCTTCTTTCTCGGCGCAGTCGTGTTGGCCCCGGTCGTCGGCGCGACGATCGGTACGGCGGGCACCCTGAGCGCCTACGACCGGTCATGGAGCAGCACCTGGCTCGAATGGGTCGTCGGCGACGGCCTGGGCGTACTCGTGATGGTCCCGCTCCTCATGACGTACACGAGTCGGCGGGGTACCCCCCGCAACGGCCGTGAGCGATTCGCCCTCGGCACCCTGATGGTGTCCGCTGTGGCTCTCAGCTTCGCGAACCTCGGCCCGACGGGTTCGGCCCTGGTGCCCTATCTCGTCCTGGTCGTCCTCCTGTGGACCGGGATGCGATTCGGCCTGCGGTCGGCGGCCGGGGCAGGTTTCATCGTCTCACTCGCCGCGAACATCGCGACCTCGCACGGCTGGGGACCGTTCGCAGCCGGTGACGGCGAACCCCACGTGATCTCGATCCAGTTCTTTCTCGCGATCGCCCTCGTCACCAGCTTCGTGGTCGCCTCGACGATGAGCGAACTCGCTGACCGGGAGGAGGTGAACACCCTTCTGACCGTGCAGGCCACCCACGACGGACTGACCGGTCTCCCCAACCGCGTGTTGTTCGGTGATCGACTTCGCCAGGCGTTCGAGCGGCGACAGTCGGACGGGTCCGGCGTCGGGATCGTGCTGATCGACCTGGACGATTTCAAGAAGATCAACGACCGCCATGGTCACCCTGCGGGGGACGGTGTTCTCGGGGTTGTCGCGCGCCGGATGGCGTCCTGCGTGGGTTCCGACGGCCTCATCGCCCGGATGGGTGGCGATGAGTTCGCCGTGCTCTGCGACCGGGTCGAGAGCAGGGAACCCCTCACCGCAATCGCGGCCCAGGTGGCGCAGGCGCTCGAACTACCGGTCGAGATCGACGGGTTGGAGCACCACCTCTCGGCGAGCGTCGGCGTTGCGTGGGCGGTCGGCGACGACACCGTGTCGGCGACGGAGTTGTTCCGTCGTTCCGACGTTGCGCTCTACGAGAGCAAACGACGTCCCGAGTTGATGGCGGTGCTGTTCGACGACGAACTCGAAATCCGCACCAGACGCCGCACCGAGATCGAGGTGGAGCTCCGCGGGGCGATCGCTCGCGACGAACTCTCCGTCGTCTACCAGCCCATCGTTTCGCTTCCCGCTCAGAACCCGGTCGGGTGCGAGGCCTTGGTGCGCTGGACCAACCGGCGGCTGGGCACCGTCGGACCCGATGAGTTCATCTCGATCGCGGAGCGAGCGGGATTGATCGGTCTGATCGGCGACTGGGTCCTGGAGGTCGCATGTCGTCAGCTCGCTGAATGGCGCAGCGGCGACAGCACCGACGCCGACCAACCAGGTCTGTACATCAGCGTGAACGTCTCCCCGCGACAGCTGAGCGACCAACTGTTCCCGGCCCGCGTGCGCCGCATCCTCGAGTCGGTTTCGCTACCGCCGGACGCGCTGGTTCTCGAGATCACCGAGACCGCCATCATCGACGACCTGGACGTGTCTCTCCACGCGTTGGCCGAACTGCGCCAACTCGGGGTGCGGCTCTCGATGGATGACTTCGGCACTGGATACTCGTCGCTCACGTATCTGCGAATGCTCCCGGTCGACAGCCTGAAGATCGACCGCAGCTTCGTGGCTGAGATCGGTGGCGCCAGCAACAACATCGCCATCGTCCGCACGATTCTCTCCCTGGCGGCGGAGCTCGACCTCGACGTGATCGCCGAGGGAATCGAGACCGCGGAGCAGGCACAGACCCTGTCGCAGTTGGGTTGCCGGCTCGGGCAGGGGTACTTCTTCGCGAGGCCGACACCGAACCCCGACCTCGGCCGGCCGGAGCGGCGGGACGTGGGACCCGCTCGTCAGAGATCGACCTTGGGGTAGTAGTTGGCCGGGCCCATCGCTCGCACGTCGCTCAGCCACTCGCTGTCGTAGGGCCAGTCGTCTTCCGCTCCCTCGACCGGGCCCTGCCAGAAGCGCTGGATCGGGCCCTCGGGCGCCGGTTCGAGCGACCAGGCCTGGCGGCGGTAGGCGAAGTTGTCGGGCACCAGCCGATGCGCCTCGCGGAAGTGACCGATGGCAGCCTCGTGGTCACCCGCCTGCTCGAGGTGACAGGCCAGCTCGAAGTGGGCCTGCCCCTTCGAGGTGTCGGCGCTGCGAGGCCGTGAACGCTCGACGACCTCGGCGGGGCCGAGCGCGAAGCGGCTGGCCGAACCGTGCTCGATCCAGTCCCGCAGCGCGGCCTCGTAGGCGGCCGGGTCGGCCTCGAACTGCATCGCTTCGGTGAAGATGTCCATCATCCGCGCCGGGATCTCGGTCATCCCCGCCATCGGATTCTTGCGGTCGTTGCTGATCGACGGCGGTGCCGTCGCGAGCTCGGCCGGACGCACGATGATCCCTTCTTCGTCGATCCACACCGCGTTGGGAATGTTGATCACGCCGAACTGCTCGGCCATGCGGTGCGTGGTGTCGATCAGCGACGGGTGGGCGGGCGACGCCGCCTCGATGAACGGACGGCAGGCCTCCGCGCCGGCGGCATCCATGCCCACGGTGACGATCTCGACGCCCTTGTCCTTCACCTGCTCGCGGAATGCCTGCCACACGGGCAGGTCACCGGAGCAACCTCAATACGGTGCCCAGGCGTAGAGGACGACCTTCTTTCCCCGCAGCGAATCCAGCTCGAACGTGGATCCGTCGAGGCCGGGGAGCGTGAGGTTGGGGGCCTGGGCGGTGGCGAGGGCCCGAGCGCCGATGGTCTCGGGACCGGTGGCCCAGAGCCCGACGTCGGGATCGTGGACGAGCGCCAGGCCGAGCTGGTCCGCGATCACATCGAGCTGGACCGTGTCCCCCACCGACGGCTCGACCAACGGAATGCAGAGCTCCCCCTTGCACGCGCCTTCCGGCTTGAGCTGCCAACCGGTGCGCGCCTCGAAGGCCCGGCGATCCACGGTGAGGTCATCGACGATCATGGAGGCACCGTAGTGGAGGCATATCCACAGCCATTCATCCACGTTCTGGTCCCTGGGGATGAGAGGTGCACGCCGCGTCACCTGGCGGCGAAGTGAGCGCGTTCCGTCGTGTCTGCGAGGTCATGTGTGGCCTCGGTGCGTGTCACGATGTTCGAGGTGACCATCGGGGTCATCGATGGTCGCGACGCGATCGTCATCGAACACGTCAACCGAATGAGCCGTGACATCGCCCCCGACCCGGCCCACCGCAGATCGCGACGGCACCTGCCGGCTCAGCCGAGGGCATCCAGCAGGAACGCGATGACCTTGGCCTCGTCACGCCAGGCGTCGTAGCGCCCGCTCGGGCCGGCGTGGCCGGCGCCCATCTCGGTGTGCAACAGCACGAGTGCGTCGTTGGTCCGCGCCGAGCGCAGCTTCGCGGTCCACTTCGCCGGCTCGTGGAAGCTCACCCGCGGGTCGTTGAGCCCGGCCGTCACGTACACGGCCGGATAGTCGGCCGCCACCGTGTTGTCGTAGGGCGAGTACCCGGCGATGTAGGACGCGTGCGGCTCGTCGCGAGGGTCGCCCCATTCCTCCCACTCGGTGACCGTCAGCGGAAGGGTCGGGTCGCTCATCGTCGTCGTCACGTCGACGAACGGCACCTCGGCCACCGCGGCGGCGTAGCGCTCGGGGCGCATCGTGATGCAGGCACCGACCAGCAGCCCGCCCGCGCTCCCGCCGCGAATGGCCAGCCGCTCGGGATGAGCGACGCCGACGTCGACCAGGTGGTCGGTCGCCGCCAGCGTGTCGGTGAACGTGTTGCGTTTCGAGAGCAGCTTGCCGTCGAGGTACCACTGCCGACCGAGTTCGCCGCCGCCGCGCGGATGCACGAGGGCCCACACGACGCCGCGGTCCAGCAGCGACAGCCGGGCGACCGAGAACCACGGCGGCAGGGAGACCTCGTAGGACCCGTAGCCGTAGACGCAGCACGGTGCAGTGCCGTCGACGGGGGTGTCGACGTGACGGACGACGTCGACCGGCACCTTGGTGCCGTCGGCGGCCGTGGCCCATCGCCGGGTCGCGGTGTAGTCGCCGAGGTCGACGTTCGGGGTCGGCATCTGCTTCACGACGGTGATGTCGCCGTCGTCGAGCCCGACGTCGATCACCCGCGCCGGCGAGGTCAGGGACTGGTGCGTGAGACGGACGACGCTCGTCAACCACTCCTCGTTGTGCCCGAACTCGATGTCGTGGGGTTCGGGGTCGATGTCGAGCAGTCGGTCGGCCCCGTCGCCGGTGACCACCCGCACCTGCGGCTGAGCTTCGCGCCACTCGAGCAGCGCGAGATGGCCGGCGAACGGTTCGATCGTCACGATTCGGCGTCCCGGCTCGTGGGGCACGAGCTCGGTCCACTCGCCGGGGTCCCCGAGCGACGCCTCCATGACCCGGAAGTCGACCGCGTCGTCGTTGGTGAGGATCACGAAGCGGTCGACCCAGTGGTCGACGCGGTACTCGACGTCGGCGACCCGTGGCCGGACCACGGTCGGCGCCGATGTCGGCGCCGCAGCGGGGATCAACGCGAACTCCGACGACGTCTTGCTGACCGATCCGATCACGATCCACTGGCCGCTGCGCGTCGCCTCGACGCCGACGAAGAACCGCTCGTCGTCGTCGCGGTACACCTCGACGTCGTCGGACTGGCCGGTGCCGACCTCGTGGCGCATGACCCGGAACGGGCGTTCCTGGTCGTCGGGTGCCACGTAGAACACGAACCGACCGTCGGCCGACCACGCAACACCGGCATATGTCGTGTCGTGCACCTCGTCATCGAGGTCGACGCCGCGGCCGAGGTCGCGGATCCGGAGGGTGAAGTGTTCGTCGCCGGCCGTGTCGGCCGACCACGCCAGGCGGCCGTGATCGGGGCTGATCTCGAATGCCGCCAGGTCGAAGAAGTCGTGACCGTCCGCCTCGACGTTCTGATCGAGCAGGACGTCGTCGGTGGCCATCGCCGCCGTCCGACCACGGCTGTGGGTCGGATAGCTCTGACCCTCGTGGGTCTGCGATGCGTAGTACCACTCGCCCTTGCGCACCGGTGCCGACACGTCGTCTTCCTGGACGCGCGACCGGATCTCGCCGAACAACTCGTCGACGAGTGCCGCCCGGTCGGCGAACCAGGCGTCGCAGTAGGCGTTCTCCGCCTGCAGGTAGGCGATGGTCTCCGGGTCGTCGCGGTCGCGCAGCCAGGCGTACGGATCGTCGACCGGCCCGCTCGGGCGACCCCACCGGTGCGGGACCGTCCGGGCGATCGGTTCGGGCGGGCCGGATGGCGGGTCGACGTCGTGCACTGACCCGACGCTACGGCACCCGGGCGCGGGTCAGCGAGCAGCGTGAAAGCGTCGCGGTCAACACCGAGTGCCGGGAACCCGGAACCGACAGTTTGGCGCCCCGAAGCGTGTCAGCCGGCAGAGGTACAGTCTTACCAATGGCCGACAAGTACGAGACCCTCACCGCCGAAGAACTTGATGCCATGACGCCGGATCAGCGGGCCAAGGCGTTCCGTGACCGGATCGTGACTGACCCCGCCGAGATCCCCGAGGAGTTTCGGGGTCGGATCTTCGAGACCGCGAAACGACTCGGCGCCGAACGCGCCGATCAGAAGTGACGCGGCGCCGCGTCACCGTACTTCCCCAGTTCTTCGATCGCCTCGATCAACTACTTCCCGACGAACGATCTGCCAGCGGCGAGCCGTCCACGGCCGACTTCATGCTCCACGACCTGACCGCGATCATCGACACCCTCGCCGAAGACTACGAAGGCACCATGATCCCGGCGCCAGACACCCGCACCCGGATCATGGTCACCGCAGGAATGACCGTGCCCTTCGTCGCCGTCTACGCCGATCTCCGACCCGATGACACTGTCGAGGTCATCTCGTTGGACCTCGAACGCTGAGCACCCGACGACGTCCCCGCGGGGACGTTTTGCCGATTACTCGATGCGCAGACCGGAGATGGCCCGGCTGATCACGAGCTGCTGGATCTGTTCGGTGCCTTCGAAGATGTCGTGGATCTTTGCGTCACGGTGCCAGCGCTCGACGGGGTACTCGCGGGTGTAGCCGTAGCCGCCCAGGATCTGGATGGCCCGTTCGGTCACCCAGGTGGCGGTGCGGCCGGCCTTCATCTTGGCCATGGAGCCCTCGGCGTTCTTGAACTCGCCGTTCTTGCCCATCCAGGCCGCCCGCCAGATCAGCATGCGGCTGGCGTCGATCTCGGTCGCCATGTCGGCGAGCATGAACGCGATCGACTGGTTCATGATGATCGCCCGGCCGAACGCGTGGCGCTCCTTGGCGTACTCGAGCGAGTACTCGTAGGCGGCACGGGCGACGCCGAGCGCCTGGGCTCCCACGGCGGGGCGGGTCGCCTCGAAGGTCTGCATCGCAGCTTGGGAGTTGCCCTTCTCGCCACGGCGGACTCGGGCGAGGCGCTCGTCGAGCTTCTCCTTGCCACCGAGCAGACACGAGCCGGGGACACGGACGTCGTCGAGCACGACCTCGGCGGTGTGCGACGCACGGATGCCGTGCTTCTTGTACTTCTGGCCCATGGACAGGCCCTTGGTGTTGGGCGGCACGATGAAGCTGGCGTGGCCCTTCGTCCCGAGTTCGGGATCGACCACGCCGACGACGACGTGGATGTCGGCGATGCCGCCGTTGGTGATCCACGCCTTGGTGCCGTTGAGGACCCACTCGTCCTTGGCCTCGTCGTAGACGGCCCGGGTGCGGTAGCCGCCGACGTCGGAACCGGCATCGGGCTCGGACGCGGCGAACGCGCCGAGGGCGAGCTTCTCGGGCGTGCCGTAGCACTGCGGCACCCACTCCATGACCTGCTCGGGCGTGCCCGACGCAGCGATTCCGGCGGCGGCGAGTCCGGAGCCCATGATGGCCATGCCGATGCCGGCGTCGCCCCAGAACAGTTCTTCGATGGCGACCGGCATGGTCAGACCGGTGGGGTCGCCCATCATGCCCTCGGCCATGAACTCCCAGCCGTAGAGGCCGATCTCGGCGGCCTGTTGGACGATCGGGTACGGGAACTCTTCACGCTCGTCCCATTCCTCGGCCGCCGGCCGGATGACATCGACAGCGAACTCGTGGATCCACTTCTGGAGTTGGAGCTGGTCTTCATTCAGTTCGAGCGAGAACTCGGCCATGGGGGTCTCCTGGAGATGGGTGGTTACTCACCGGTAACAACAACGAGAGTACGGATCCGGACGGGATCTGGCAACCCCCCGATCCGGCCACCGGCGAGATCCTGCGCCATCGGACGGATTCCAGTCCCGAGCCAACTGCTTCACCTCATCTTCGCCCCGTTTTGTGCGATAGGAGTCCACGTGAAATCCCGACGACGAGACGAACCACGCTGGAGCGACCGCACTGCCATGGTCGCGTTCGTCGTCGCGCTCGCCGTCGCCGTCACTGCGGCCGTCGTGTTCCTCCTCACCAGCGGGCGCGACCTCGTCGACGGTGTCCTCTCGGTCGCGGCCCCGGCCATCGTCGCCGCTGCCGCCACGGCCATCGCCTGTCGATCACTTCTCAGCCGCCGCCATCGCGACCGTGAACGCGAGAGCAATCGCCGACTCTCGGCCGTGAAGAGCGAGCTGCACGACGAGAAGGTCGAACGGGCTGTGCTCCGCGAACTCGACGCCGCGCTCGACCTGGCACCCACCGAAGCCGACGCCATCGACATCGTGCGCGAGGCGTTCAAGAAGCACCTCTCCATGCAGCCGGTGGAACTCCACCTGGTCGACCCGATCGATCCGGTGCTGGAGCTCGCGGTCGCCACCGGCGATCATCAGACCAAGCAAGGCACCCGCAGCTCCCCGTGGGAGTCGCTCGCGGCCAGGACGAACACAACGATCGTCTACGACACCACCGACCGCCTCGACGTCTGTACCCACCTCGTCTCACGCCTGCACCAGCCCATGTCCGCGATCGCGATCCCGGTCAACGTGATGGGACGGCTCCTCGGCGTCATGTACGGCTTCGGTCCCGAGTGCGAGAAGCCCGGCCGCGACGACGTCAAGTTCCTCGAGGACGTCGCCACCCTGGTCGGCGCCCGATTGGCGATCCTGCGCGCCTCGATCTCCACCGCCGCCACCGCGGAGGACATCGACAAGCTGACCGGTCTCCCCGACCGCTCGGCCATGCAGGAACGCGTCCTGC
The DNA here is from genome assembly GCA_040219515.1 of Acidimicrobiales bacterium. NCBI lineage: Bacteria > Bacillati > Actinomycetota > Acidimicrobiia > Acidimicrobiales > Acidimicrobiales bacterium. Next base: position 111,012 of record JAVJSI010000010.1, on the reverse strand, counting down.
GGATGCTGCGCGACCGCCAGCCCTTCACCGTCGCCGTCGCCGACATCGACCGCTTCAGCCGGCTCAACGAGACCGAGGGCCGCGAGGCCGGCGACCGGGCCCTCCAGCTCATCGCCCGGGTGGCCCGCAAGGCCGTGCGCCCCGGCGACGTCATCGGTCGCATCGGTGGCGACGAGTTCCTGTTCGTGCTCCCGCGCACCAGTCCTGAGGACGCCACCCGCGCCTTCGAACGACTGCGCGAGGAGCTCGTACTGGCCCAGTCGAACAGTGACGATCCCCCGTTCTCGTTGTCGATCGGCGTGATCGGATCGGCCTCCGGCGGCACGATAGAGGAGATCCTCCACCGCGCCGCCGGCGCCCTCGACCACGCAAGGACCCAGGGCGGCAACAGGGTCGTCGTCGCCCACACGACGAAACCGGCGCCGCCCGGCTGATCACTGTTCCAGAAGCGGACTCACCCGTTCGGCCACGACGTCGACACCGGTGTCGTTGTCCACCACCAGATCGGCCGCGGCCTCGTAGAGCGGCCGCCGGCGGGTGTCGATGGCCATCACCTCGGCATCGTCGAGCGGACGTCGGTGCGCCGCTCCAGCAGACCGGACCGCGACGTCGAGTGGCGACCCGTCGATCCACACGACCACCGCATGCTCCGCCATCGCCGATCGGCAGATCGGCGACTCGATCACCGAGGCCGACGCGCTGATCACCAGTGGCTCGGATTCTGCGAGTCGGGCGAGGAACACCTCCGCCTCGGCCTCGTGCAGCGCAGCAAGCCCCAGCTCGTCGAGAATCCCGGTGGCGTTCCGTCCGGTACCGGCCTCGAGTTCATCATCACCGTCGACATGGCGACGATCGAGCGCCGACGCGAGCGCGCGGCCGAGCGTTGACTTGCCCACCCCCATCTGCCCCACGATCGCCACATGCGGTCGGCGGTTCACCATCGCGACAGCGTGCCAGAAGGCCGGGGCGGATACCGTCACGTCCATGCGCTCCTCCACCGCTCGGCGAGTCGTGGCCATCGCACTTGCGATCGTCACGCTGGCCTCGGCCTGCGGGGAGAGCGAACCGGAGGCCGATGCCTTCACCCCCATCGCGGTCCGGGACTTCGACAGCCAGCCCGCGGAACTGCGCCACACTGACGGCCGCCCCTTGGTCATCAACTTCTTCGCCGAGTCGTGTGCGCCCTGCGTGGCCGAGATGCCCGCGTTCGACGCCGTCCACCGGGCCCTCGGCGACACCGTCGACTTCGTGGGTCTGTCCGAGGACGCCACCGCCGCAGCGGGACAACGCATCATTGCCGCCACCGGCATCAGCTACCCGACGCTCTGGGATGCCGATGGCTCGGCGCTCAGTCGCTTCCAGGCGATCGGGCTGCCGACCACCGTCTTCGTGACCGCCACCGGCGAGGTCGTCGACGTCCACACCGGGGTGCTCACCGAGGAGACGCTCACCGCGAAGGTCGACGAACTCGTCGATCGCGGTTAGCCGGGGTCAGCGCCGGGTCAGACGATCAGCCGCAGCGCGCCGACCGTGGCCGCGACCTGGAAGACACGGCCCAGCACGATCGGGTCGAAGCGGCCGATGTGGCGAGCGCCGACCCGGGTGCCGATCACCACGCCGGTACCGGCCAGCACGATCATCGGCAGGTGTTCGCGCCAGACGAACCCGGCCACACCGAACACGACGACCTTCACTGCGTGGTTGATGAACTGCACGAGCGAGAAGGTCGCCACGAAGCCCACATGATCGCTCGTCACCGTCCGAAACGCCGGCGCCAGCAATGGACCCGGGGCGCCGAGCGTCGGGTTGAGCAGACCGGCCACCGCGCCCACCAGGCTGAGCCGCCGCACTCCCCCACCCGGTGGCGCGAGCCACGCCGTGGCGGCCGGCCACCACACCGCGAGCAACGCGAAGACACCGACCACGGCCTTCCCGCTGTCGCGGGGAATGCCGTCGGCGATGAAGTAGCCGGCCACGGTTGCCGGAATCAGGAGCGGCAGGTACCACCGCAACAACGACGTGTCGGCGTCGTGGCGCATGGTGAGCGTGCGGGTGCCGTTGGACACCAGTTGCACCACACCGTGCGCGGGGATCGCCACCGCCGGATCGAGGAACTGGAGCATGACCACGAGCAGGACGACGCCACCGCCTGCCCCCGCCACCGCCGTGAGCGCCGCGGTGAGCACTGCGGCGACGAAGATCACGGCGAGCTCGACCTCGGACACAACTTGTATTTTACTTGTATGTTACTCAACTTGTCCATGACTGCGGTGCGCCATGGCACGAACGGAGGCGAATTCGTCCGAGGATGTCCGGAGCGAGCTGGCACACTGCCTCGGTGTTCAGTCGCCGAACCGCCATGGCCAACGGGGTCCGCCGGATCTTTCCGCTGTCGCTGATCGCATGGCCGTTCGGCATCGTCTACGGCGCCACCGCGGTCGACAAAGGGCTGAGCGATGCGACCGGCATCTTCGCCTCGTTCGCGATCCTCGCCGGCGCAGCCCAGCTCGCGCTCGTCGAACTCATCGACGACGGCGCCCCGTGGTTCGTGGCCGTCATCACTGCGCTCACCATCAACCTGCGCTTCGCCCTCTACTCCGCGTCACTCGCGCCGGCGTATCGCGACTTCTCGTCGCGGTGGCGGTTCGGGCTCGCCTACGTGATGGCCGACCAGACCGCCGTCATCTCGCTGCTCGAATTCGAGACGCAACGGGATCCCGAGTACCGGCGCTGGTTCGCGCTCGGCGCTGCGGCGTGGTTCGTGTTGCCGTGGTGGATCGGCACCACCCTCGGTGTGCTCGTCGGCGGCGACATCCCCGAGAGCTGGCAGATCGGCTTCACCGTGCCGTTGATGTTCATGGCGCTGCTGGTGCCGACGCTGACGACACGCCCGAAGCTGGCGGCGGCCGTCGTCGGGGCCGCGGTGGCGGTGGGCACCCGTGCCGCGCCGGGCGGCATCAACATCATGCTCGGCGCGCTGGCCGGCATCGCGGTGGGCGCGTACCTCTCCGAACGACTCGAGGCCGCGAGATGAGCCCGGTCGCCCAGATCGTCATCGTCGGGATCGGCACCTATCTCCTCCGGCTGAGCTTCGTGGCCCTGGCCGGCCGGATCGGCGAGATCCCGCCCCGGATCAACACCGTGCTGTCGATGATCCCGCCGGCGGTGCTGGCCGCCATCACCGCCAACGCCATCTTCTACGCCGACGACGGGTTCCGCGGCGTCGACGAATGGCACCTGACCATCGTCGTGGTCGCCCTGATCTCCTGGCGCACGAAGAGCGTCGCCCTCTGCCTCTTCATCGGCATGCCCGTCCTCTGGACCCTCGCCGCCCTCGGCTGAGCCAAAACCGCAACGGGCGTGCAGCACTGGGGTCAGACCCCCGTTGCATTCAGGGTCTGACCCCAACTGCAACGGGGGTCTGACCCCGAATGCAACGGTAGTCTCGGCGGTCTATGAGCACGTCCCGCATTCCCGAAAAGCCCGACCTCGCCGGCCTCGAGGACAAGTGGGATGCCGTATGGGACGAGACCGGGATCTACCACTTCGACGCGTCGAAGTCGCGCGACGAAGTCTTCTCCATCGACACACCGCCGCCCACGGTCTCCGGCTCACTCCACGTCGGCCACGTGTTCTCCTACACCCACACCGACACCGTCGCCCGCTACCAGCGCATGGCGGGCAAAGAGGTCTTCTACCCGATGGGGTGGGACGACAACGGGCTGCCCACCGAACGTCGCGTCCAGAACTATTTCGGTGTCCGCTGCGACCCCTCGCTCCTCTACGACCCCGACTTCACCGCGCCCGACGACGCCGGCGACCCCAAGGCCATCGCCAAACGCCCGACCGTCGCGATCAGTCGCCCGAACTTCATCGAGCTCTGCCACGAGCTGGCGGTCGAGGACGAGAAGATCTTCGAGGCGCTCTTCCGGCGGCTCGGCCTCTCCGTCGACTGGACCCGCACTTACGAGACGATCAACGACCACTCCCGGCGCATCAGCCAGCTCGGCTTCCTCGGCAATCTCGAACGGGGCGAGGCCTATCAGGTCGAGGCACCCTCGCTGTGGGACATCACCTTCCAGACCGCGGTCGCCCAGGCCGAGCTCGAGGACAAGGAGATGCCCGGCGCCTACCACAAGCTCAAGTTCGCCGGAACCGATGGCAACCCCGATATCTGGATCGACACCACGCGGCCCGAGCTGGTCCCATCGTGCGTCGCGCTGGTCGCCCATCCCGACGACGAGCGCTACCAGCCCTACTTCGACACGGCCACGGTCACGTCGCCGGTCTTCGGCGTCGACGTGCCGGTCCTCGCCCACGAGCTCGCCGACCCCGAGAAGGGCACCGGCATTGCCATGATCTGCACCTTCGGCGACACCACCGACGTCACCTGGTGGCGCGAGCTCGACCTTCCCGTCCGCACCGTCATCCAGCGCGACGGCAAGTTCGCCGACGAGACACCCGACTGGATCACCTCTGACACCGGCCGAGCCGCCTACCAGCGCCTCGCCGGTCTTCGCTCGAAGAATGCCCAGGACGAGATCGCAAAGATCTTCGCCGAATCGGGTGACATCGACGGCGAGCCCCGACCCATCACCCACCCGGTCAAGTTCTTCGAGAAGGGCGACAAGCCCCTCGAGATCGTCAGCAGCCGCCAGTGGTATATCCGCAACGGCGGCCGCGACACCGATCTTCGGGATGCGCTCGTCGCTCGCGGCGACGAGATCAACTGGGTCCCCGGCTACATGCAGTCCCGCTTCGCCAGCTGGATCGAGGGCCTCAACGGTGACTGGCTGATCAGTCGCCAGCGCTTCTTCGGTGTGCCCATCCCGCTCTGGTATCCGCTCGACGCATCGGGCGAACCCGACTGGGACGAGGCGATCACGCCCGAGCTCGACAGCCTGCCGATCGACCCGTCCACCGATGTCCCCCCGGGCTACACCGCCGAGCAACGCGGCGAACCGCTGGGGTTCATCGGTGAGCCCGACATCATGGACACGTGGGCCACTTCGTCGCTCACGCCCCAGATCGCGTGCGGGTGGCAGACCGACCCCGAGCTCTACGCCGCCACGTTCCCCATGGACGTCCGGCCGCAGGCCCACGACATCATCCGCACCTGGTTGTTCAGCACCGTCGTGCGGGCCCATTTCGACGAGGGCGTCGCCCCGTGGAGGAACGCCACGCTCTCGGGCTGGATCCTCGACCCCGACCGCAAGAAGATGTCGAAGTCCAAGGGCAACGTCGTCGTTCCCACCGAGCTGCTGGAGCAGTACGGCTCCGACGCGGTGCGCTACTGGGCGTCGTCGGGCCGACCGGGTACCGACACCGCCTTCGACGAGGGCCAGATGAAGATCGGGCGCCGACTGTCGATCAAGCTGCTCAACGCGACCAAGTTCGTGCTCGGCTTCGGCGACGGCGATTCGACGATCGACCCGGCGGCGATCACCGAACCGCTCGACCGGTCGATGCTCGACAAGCTGGCCGACCTCGTCGACGACGCAACGAAGGCCTTCGACGCGTTCGACTACGCCCGTTCGCTCGAACGCACCGAGGCCTTCTTCTGGTGGTTCACCGACAACCACGTCGAGCTCGTGAAGGCCCGTGCCTACGGCGAATTCGGCAACGACCGAGCGGCCTCTGCCCAGCACTCGCTGCGGCTTGCCCTCTCGACCCTGCAGCGACTGTTCGCGCCATTCCTCCCGTTCGTCAGCGAAGAGGTCTGGAACTGGTGGCACGACGGCTCGATCCACACGGCTGAGTGGCCCGCCTCGACCGATCTGCGCGCCGCCGGGGCCGGCACCGGCCCCGGGCCGAGTGACGTTGCCACCGAGGCGCTCGGCATCGTGCGTCGCGAGAAGTCCGAGGCGAAGCGCAAGCTCCGCACCCCGGTCACCTCGGCCACCTTCGCCGCCACGAAGGCGCAACTCGATCTCCTCGATCAGGTCATCGACGACGTCAAGGCCGCCGGCATGATCGAGTCGGTCACCACCGGCACCGTCACCGACCGCACCACGATCGAGGTCATCGCCGAACTGGAGCCCGAAGCCGAGGCGAGCTGATGGCCGCGGGTGACCGCGACCGCTGGAACCGGAAGTGGGCCTCGGCCGGTGTCGGCACGACGCACGGATCGAGGCTGGCCGAGCTGCTCGCGCCGTGGCTGCCGCCATCGGGCACGCTCCTCGAGATCGCCGGCGGCGCCGGATCGGACTCGATCGAATTCGCCCGGCGTGGCCTTCAGGTCACGGTCGCCGACATCAGCGACATCGCACTGGCCCAGGCCCGCGAGCTGGCGGGAACCGAGGGACTCGAACTCGACACACTCGAGATCGATTTCGAGGAGCAGCCGCCACCGGACGGGCCGTGGCAGGTCATCACGGCGGCCAACTACCTCCAGCGCGATCTCTTCCCGGCGATGATCCAGCGGCTCGCCCCGGGAGGTCTGCTGGGTGTGGTGATCGCCACGACCACGAACCTCGAACGCCACGAACGACCCGGTGCGCCGTTCCTGCTCGAACCCGGCGAGCTCCCCGGTCTGGTGGACGGCACGACGATCCTCCACCACTCCGAAGAGTGGCGGGGCAACGGCCGCCACGAGGCCCACCTCGTGGTGCGCGCCTGAGTCCGACCAGACGCTACTCTCGGCCCCTCATGTACCTCGATGACGACGTCGACCCGATTTCGCGAGCCGTGCAGCGAGCGCTCGAGGGTTACCTCGTGTTCTTCTACGATGCCTGGACCAGCCAGAACATCAACGGCATTTCCGGCGACTATGTCGAGTTCGGCTCGTGGGGCGGCAACACGATGAACATGGCCTACCAGGCCATGGTGCTCACCGGTCGATCCGATCGCCACATGTGGGCCTACGACTCGTTCGAACCGCTCCCCGAGGCCAAGGACGACCGCGACTACCACCCAGGGTGGCGACCCGGCGGTCCGATGGGCGGTGGTGGTGTCGGGAAGTTCTACGAGGCCTGCGACCGCCACGGCATTCCGCGAGAGGCCTACACGGCGACCGAGGGCTACTTCGATACCACCCTTCCCCGGCTCGGCACCGACGGCGACCCCACCGACATCGCCGTCTGCCTGATCGACTGCAACATGTACTCGAGCGCCGTGACGGTCTTCGAGTTCCTCGAGTCCCGCCTGAAGCACGGCATGATCCTGGCCTTCGACGACTACTACTGCTGGACGCCGACACGTATCTCCGGCGAGCAGTCGATCATGCTCGAGTTCGCCCGCGATCACCCCCAATGGCACTTCGAGCGCTATCGCGATTTCCATCGCGCCGGCACCTCGTTCGTCGTCCAACACAGCGACCAGATTCCACACCGACTCTGACGCTGGATCGGCGAACTCCTGGCGTAGCTTGACCCGACCAAGCGCTCGTGAAGGAGACGCCCGTGGCGGTGATCGAGGCGATCGGCCTTCGCAAGGAGTACGGACGAGGTGGCGCGACCGTTGCCGTGGACGATCTCGACCTCGTGGTCGAGGGCGGAGGTGTCCACGGCTTCCTCGGCCCCAACGGGTCGGGAAAGACCACGACGATCCGCTGTCTGCTCGGTTTGATCAAGCCCACGGCGGGATCGGTCCGCGTGCTCGATGCCGACGTCGCCGACCTCCACACCGTGATCCACCGGGTGGGTGCACTGGTGGAGACACCGAAGTTCTTCCCCACCTTCTCGGGCCGCAAGAACCTGCGGATGCTCGCGAGCGTGGCCGGCATCGGCGACACCCGCATCGACGAGGTGCTCGAGGTCGTCGGGCTCGACGACCGGGCCCGCGATTCGTTCGGCTCCTACTCGCTCGGCATGAAGCAACGCCTCGCCGTGGGTGCGACGCTGCTGCGTGATCCCGACGTCGTGATCCTCGACGAGCCCGCCAACGGGCTCGACCCCGCCGGCATCGTCGAGATCCGGACGCTGCTCCGAAACCTGGCCGCCGAGGGCAAGACGGTGTTCGTCAGCAGCCACCAACTCGGTGAGGTGCAGCAGACCTGCGACGTGCTGACCATCATCAACAAGGGCCGGGTCATCCGCAGCGGGTCCGTCGACGACGTCGTGCACAGCGTGAGCCGTGGCCGCCTGCGCGTCACGATCGACGATGCCGTCGCGGCGCTGGTGGTCCTGGCCGACGCCGGCATTCCCGCCCGAGCCGGCGGCGCCCCGCACACCCTCGAGGTCGACCTCGCCCCTTCCGAGGGCGCCCGGATCACCGAGACCCTGGCCCGGGCCGGCCTGTACCTGCGGGGCCTCGATGCGCCACAGGGTTCCCTCGAGTCCGCCTTCCTCGAACTCACGGCTTCCCAGAAGCCGAGTTCCGTCGACGACGAGGCGGCATCGTGAGCCGTCTCATCCGCACCGAATTCGCCCGCTTCCGTGGCCGTCGCATCGTCTGGATCACGGCCGGGATCGCCGGCGCGGTCATTCTGCTCGCATTCGGGATCAGCTTCACCCAGACCAGCAGCGAGGCCCCGACCGACGATGGTGCCGTCGAGCAGGCCGCCATTGCGACCGACGACTGCCTGTCCTACTTCGAGTCGCTGACCGACGAACAGTTCCAACGTGACTTCCCCGAGTTCGACGGGTTCGAACAGTCGGAGATCGATCGTCGCCTGCGGGAGGACTACTGCTTCAACGATCCGGTCTGGTTCCGCGGCGAGGACCAGCGCTTCTTCGCAACAGAGCTCCTCACCGAGGGCTACGCCGCCAGCTCGATCACCGACTGGAGCGAACAACGGCCCAGCTCGAATCGGGCCGACGACTTCACGATCGGCGCCGACCGTTTCCGCAACGCCAGCGAGGGGCTGGTCGGCATACTCCCCGCAGTTGCGACGTTCTCGCTGGTGCTCTCCGTGATCATCGGGGCGTCGTTCGTCGGCGCCGAGTACAAGTCGGGCACGGTCGAGAACCTGCTGCTCTGGGAACCGCGGCGAGGGCGCGTACTCACCGCCAAGTTCGTCGCCGGGTTCGTGTCATCGGCAGTGGTCACCACGGTCGTGCTGGCGTGGCTCGCCGGTCTGTTCCTGCTCCTGGCCGATCTCCACGGCACGACCCAGGGCGTCGACACCCGCTTCTGGGTCGACGTGATCTCGGTGATCCTCCGCGCCGCCCTGGTCGGTGGTCTCTTCTTCGTGATCGCCATGTCGGTCGCCGTCATCGCCCGCAACACGACCGCCTCGGTGGGTCTGATCCTCGGCTGGTTCGCGGTGTCGAACATCCTCATCGAATTGCTGGCCCGGAACTTCCGGCATTGGGAGCTCTTCACCAACGCCCTCGCGTTCATCAGCGAGGCCAATGTTCCCCGCTATGTGCGGCTGCGGGGTGAATGGCTCACGGTCTACGCCCACGACTATCTGCGCGGCGGGCTGATCGCCCTGGTCTGGGCGATGGTCATGGCGACGCTCGCCACCTGGCTGTTCGTTCGACGCGACATCGACTGAGCGCGGCGAGACCGGGCAGACTCGGCGGGTGATCGATCTCCGCTCTGACACCGTGACCCGACCGGCGCCGGCCATGCGCACCGCGATGGCCGAGGCCGAGGTGGGCGACGACGTGTTCGGCGACGACCCCACGGTCACCCGGCTCGAAGCCACGGTCGCCGAACGGCTCGGCAAGGAAGCGGCCGTGTTCGTCACCAGTGGGACCCAGTCGAATCTGTGTGCGCTGCTCGCCCACTGTGGGCGCGGCGACGAGTACATCGTCGGCGACATGGCCCACACGTATCGCTGGGAGGGCGGCGGCGGCGCCGTTCTCGGCGGCATCCAGCCCCAGCCCGTGCCGATGCTGGCCGACGGTCTGCCCGACCCGGCCGCCATCGCCGCGGCGGTCAAGCCGAAGGACGACCACTTCGCCCGCACCCGTCTGCTGTGTCTGGAGAACACCAAGGACGGCGCGGCCCAGTCGGTCGACCGCATGAACGAGGCGGTGGGCGTCGCTCGTGCCCACGGCCTCGCCGTGCACCTCGACGGCGCCCGCATGTGGAACGCGGTCACCGAGCTCGGCATCACCGGCGCCGAGCTGGCGGCCCCGTTCGACTCCGTGTCGCTGTGCCTGTCGAAGGGACTCGGCGCCCCGGCGGGATCGGTGCTGAGTGGCTCGGCCGCACTGATCGAGGAGGCCCGACACTGGCGCAAGATGCTGGGCGGCGGCCTCCGCCAGGTCGGTGTGCTGGCGGCGGCCGGCCTCCATGCACTCGACCATCACGTCGACCGGCTGGCCGATGACCACGCCAACGCCGCCCGGCTCGCCGAGGGCCTCGCCGAGATCGGCTCGGTCACCATCGTCGCCCGCAACACGAACATGGTGTTCCTCCGGATCGGCGACGCACCCGTGGACCTCGTCGACCAGCTGGCCGGTGCCGGCGTCCGCGTTCTCGCGTCGTCCAGTGGCGATGGTGGCGCCTCCGCCCGGCTCGTCACCCACCTCGATGTCGACGCCGCCGATGTCGAGACCGCGATCGCCCGCTTCGGCCGGATCCTCGGCTGACCGTGCGGCACGGCGGGTGTGCCGGGTTGATTCAGCGTCGGCGACCCGACGGGTAGATCACTCGTGGAGCACTGCCGCCAGCGGCGGCACGGCACGAATCGCCGACGAGGGCGCGACGATCACCTCGACACCGAGACGCAGCGCGAGGAAGAGCGCGGCGTCGGTCGACACCGCCTCCACACCCTTTGACCCGTCCGGCGCTTCGGGGCCGCTGCGGAACCCGCCGGCGAGGTCGAAGTACGCAGTCGGACGGTCATCTTCGAGGGTGTCGTCGCCGACGATCAGTCGCCGGACGCGCCCCTGCGACAACAGATCCAGGACTTCGTCACCCTCGACACCGCCGCCGCTCTTCACCGCCCCGCGAACCTCCTGCAAGACCTCGGTCATCTGCCGGGCCACGACATCGGCGATCAACGTGTCAGCCGCCGCGAGGAAGGCCTCGTGATCGCTCTGGCGAGACCCGGGCGCGTGGAGTACCGGGCGCAACCTCTCGGGAACGTGTTCCTCGAAGAACCCGACGGCTCGTACGTCGCCACCGACCACCAGCAACTCGACATCGGGATGGGCGGAGAGGATGTCGGCGACCACGTCCTTTGCGTTGTTCTCCCAGGCATTCTCGGCGATCTGTTGGAAGCGACGCTGCGACCATCCCCCCGGGTGGCTCCGTTGGATCCGGGTGTCGTCTCCCTCGCTCTCGTCGATGGCAACCACGGCGCCCGGCCCGGAGCGCAGGAACAGGTCGGCGCCGGTTCGGTCGAGGAGCACTGCGAGATGCGGTAGGTCGTGCTGCGTCGCCGCGATGGCGGGCAGGAGCTGTGGCAGCGGGCCCACCGCGACGTGATCGCCGTCGATGGGTCGGCGGGTCTCGTGCACCAGTACGAGTTCCTCATCGCGAGCGACGACGACGAAACCTTCGCCGTCACCGTGTTCGCAGTTCTCGAGTGCCGTCTCGATGGTCGCGATCGTCGCGGGCGACGCGCCGGCCTTGTCGAGCAGGCCCGCCACGTTGCGCCGTCGAATCGAGAACCGATCGTCGGCCTCGAGGTTGTCGCTGGGCGACGGCAGATACACGGTCGCGGTCCCTGCTCCGTGGTGCTCGAGCGCCTCGGTGAGCGCGACGGGGTGGTTGGTGATCGAAGTCGTGGTGTCCATGCGGGGGGCCTACCCGGTATGCGGCAGCTCCAATCAGGCCGGACCGGGCCCCCGGCGGATCCGGGTCTTTCCGTACATCGACCCGAACAAGAGTCGACCGTCGTCGTCGACCGTCACCCCGGCGCCGATGGTGTTGAACTTGGACCCGCCGAGCACGTAGTGGAATGCGGCCTCGCCGGTCTCCCAGTGCACCGCCTCGATGGTCCACTTCTCGTCGCGAACGCCACAGGTGTACACGAGTCCGCTCGCCTCGGCCACGAAGGGCACCGAGTTCGGCGACGACACCTCGTGGTTCACCCAGGCCTCGCGGAGCTCACGGGCGATCGGGTCCCACACGTACTTGTGCAGCCCGTGGGGCGTGAACTCGGGCTTGTGGCCGAGCATGAAGCAGAGCATGCGAACCCCCTGGGCAGGAAACCCGTCGGGGATCGTGGCCGGCTCGTTGTTGACCGTCATCGCGCCATAGCCCGACACCGTGATCGACTGCTCGGTCTGGATGGTCGGCAGGTCCGGGTCGCCCATGTTGGCGGGGCCGAGGCCGGCGATACGGCGATCGGGAGCGTTCGGGAGCTGCACCCAGTCGGCGGGGATGTCGTCGCGCCAGGCGAGGGTGATGTTGACCACCTCGTCGCCGTCGCCGAACACCACGAACCTGTCCTCGTCGGGACCGAATCCCATGAGTGAGGGTGTCGTGCCCGAGCCGGTGCCGCCGCCGTTGCGGTACGCGATGGTCCAGCCGCCGGCCGATTCGGCGTCGGTGAGCTCGGTGCCCGTCCAGCGCAGCTTGTGATGGTGGTCGTTGGACGAGCAGTAGATGGCGTTGTCGTCGTCCACGCACATGCTGGTGCGCATCCAGCCGTAGCCGACGCGACCGGCGGCCTCCATCTCGGTGCAGTAGCTCTCGGCGTGCTCGGCGCCGCCGGCCACCTGGATGGCGTGGTACTCGCTGAAGTCACGCGCGAGTACGACCACCCAGCCGCGGTCGGTCGACATCACGAGCCGACCGTCGAAGGTGATGTTCATCCCGACGAACGCGCCGGCGATGTGGTCGGGCTTGTACCAGCGGTCGCGCTCGACGATCGCCGACGTGCGATCGGTCGGGTCGACCTCGACATAGGCGACCGCGTGGTCCTTGCGCCCGAGGAAGAGCGTGTGGTCGCAGTCGAGCAGGGCGTAGACGCCGTCGAGCCCGGTCATGTACTTCATCGAGAGTTCGATGGCGTGCTCGATCGCCGGCCAGCCGTCCTTCTCGTCGAGCCCTCGCAGGTTCTCCTCGAGCTCGGACTGTGGCGAGCGGCCGCCACCACCGACGATCTCGTGGTCGGCCAACACCTCGAGCGTGTCGTAGTCGAGCTTGACGATGTTCTGCTTGCCGTTGCTCCAGATCGTGCGCTTGCCGTCGGGGTACGGCCCCGAGATCAGCCCGCCGAAGTGACAGGGGCCGAGCCACGCGTAGTCCACGTCGGTGGTCTCGTCGAGCACCTCGGTGGGGCCCTCCGGGCCTCGCCACGGCACGTTGTCCTGCTGATCGCTGCGCCCGTGGGCAACGCCGTAGGACGACGCGGCGAGATACGGGTTGGTGGGTCCGCTCTGCATCGGTCAGTCCTCGAACGGCTCGGCGTTGAACCCGACCCGGTGAACGACGCGGCGACCCTCGAAGTCGTTGAGCGCGTAGTGCTGCGTACGGCGGTTGTCCCAGACGATCACATCGCCCGCGGCCCACGTGTGGCGATAGGTGAACTCTGGGCGGTGCACATGGCGCTTGAGGAACGGCAGGATCGCGTCGCTCTCGTCGGGCGGAAGGTTCACGATGCCCCGAGTGAAGATGTCGTTGACATAGATCGACTTCCGGCCGGTGACCGGGTGGGTGCGGATCACCGGATGCACTGCGGCGACCGACTCGGAGATCTCGTGCCGGGCCCGGCGGTTCTCCAGCAACGTCTTCATTCCGGTGGAGAGCGCGTCGTAGGCCGCCTCGGTGTTGGTCCACATGGTGTCGCCGCCCACCGTGGGCTTGACCTGCATCGACAGCACGGCGCCGCTCACCGGATGGTCGGTGAACGTCTCGTCGGCGTGCCACTTGTCGGCCTTGTAGCCACCGGCGCTGTCGAAGACACAGACCAGATCGAAGTCGGGATGACGTGGGTTCTGCGGCTGGGGTGGCGCGGGCTCGCCGAACACTCCCGCCAGCGCGATCTGCTGCTCCGGCGTGGGCGACGCGGCGCGCAGCACCAGCACCCCGTGGGTGTGGAGGGCGGCGCGCAGGTCGGCGTGGAGACCCTCGTCGGAGAGCACCACGTCGAGCGGGACGAGCACCTCCGCAGCCAGCCTCCCGCTGAGCGGTTCGACGTCGAGACGAGCAGTGGGGGCAGGAGAGTCGGTCGTGGACATGTGGGTCACCTCGTGGCTGGGGAGCGGTGGGACGAAACGGTGATGCCGGCGACGAAGCCGGAGCTCGACGCCGAGCCTTCGGCTTGCTCGAAACCGTCGACGAGGTCGCGGATGACCTGGTCGGCGAGATCGAGATCGAGGTCGAGGAACGCCCGGCTGACCCGCCGGGTGACGGCATCGATCACACGCTCGTGGAACTCGGCACCGGGGTCGGTGAGCTGCACCAGACGGCCGCGGCCGTCGGCGGGATCGTTGCGCCGCTCGACATACCCGTCGGCCTCGAGGCGGCGCAGTGTTGCGGTGAGGCCTCCGCTCGTCTGCACGACGAAGGCGGCGATGTCGGAGGGGCTGGCCGACCGCTCTGGACGATGCATGAGCAGCGCCATGACCCGCACCTCCGCCGGCGTGGTGCCATGGGTCGCACAGACGTCGGTGACCGCGGCCTCGTTCAGTCGCGAGAGTCGCCCCAACAGGAGGGTGACAGTCGTGAGATCGGCCATGACCTCATGTAACTTTGCAGAAAGCTTTCTGTCAAGACAGATTCGCCACCTCACCGGTCTGCCGGCGACTACCGTGCGGCGGGTGATCATCGGACTCGACGTCGGAGGAACCAAGGCCCTCGGTCTCGCCATCGATGCCGAGACCGGCAGCGTGCGGGGTCGTGCACGCCGACCGAGCGCGGGAACGCCCGACGAGCTGATCGAGACACTGGGGTCGATCGTCGACGAGTTGACGGCTGACGAAGCAGCCACCTCGGTCGGGCTCGGCATCGCCGGCCTTGTCACCCGCGACGGCGTGGTCCGCTACTCCCCGAACCTCGCCGACCTCGTCGAATTCCCGGTGGCCGAGCGACTCTCGAGCGCCACCGGACTTCCGGTCCTGGCGGCCAACGACGCCAGCGCCGGCACCTGGGCCGAGGCGAAGCTGGGCGCCGGTCGCGGCGCCGACGACTTCGCCTATGTCGCACTCGGTACCGGGATCGGGGCGGGGTTCGTGATCAACGGTCGGCTCGCGCTCGGCGCCAACGGGTTCGCCGGCGAGGTCGGCCATGTCGTGATCGACCCGAACGGCCCGACGCACATCACGGGCCGGAACGGGCCGTGGGAGTACTACGCATCGGGCAACGCCCTCGGTCGTATGGGTCGGGAGGCGGCCGCCGCCGGTCGCTTCCCGGACGCCGTCGCCGACGTCGACCGTCTCGACGATCTCGTCGGTCAGCACGTCGTCGAACTCATGCGGGCCGGCGACGACGACGCCCGGATCGTCTTCGACGGTTTCTGTCGGGAAGTCGCCCGCGGCCTCGCCGATCTCGTGCTGACCCTCGACCCCGAGCGCATCGTCATCGGTGGCGGTCTCGTCGACATCGGCGATCCGCTCATCGCCGGCGTCACCCACTGGCTCGGGGAACTGCTCCTCGGCGCCGACCACCGCCCGATCCCCGACGTGGTCGCGGCGGAACTCGGTGCCGACGCCGCCGCCCTCGGTGCCGCTCTGCTCGCTGCGGAGAGATGAGTCCAGCTACTGATCGACGGCGACGCCGTCGATCAGGGTCTCGGCCACGAAGTGTCCCGTCGGGACGAACCGGAACCGCTCGAAGTCTTTCGTGAACTCGAGGTCGAGCGCCGATCGACCCGAACGATTCTTCTCGATGGAGAACACGACCAGTTTTTCGAACGCCTCGATCCGAGTGAGGTCGTAGGCCGTGTGCACCCGGCTCGTGCACAGCGCTTTCTCGTTCATCATGATGGCGATGTCGGCTTCATAGCTGAGCGACGCGGCCGATCGGAGGTGCTCGACACGCACTCGCCTGGACTGCAGGCCGGCGTCATCGACCGCGGCGATCGCCACGACCGCAGACGAGGTCGACATCGCGAGATCCTTCAGGCGGCCCGCCACGATGCGCGCACCATCCGCATCCCAACTCGAGACCGGCCCGGCGATGGGGACCTTCTGGACGTAGTCGATCACCAAGAGCTTGCGCTCCGCGTCAACCGACGCATACGCGCTCTCGAGTCGATCGAGATCCATCCTCAATCGTGCCGCGGGCAGGAGTACGAGGCGGTCGGCATACATCTCGACCCGCGAGATCGCGGCACGCACGAGCGGGTGCCGGCCGGCGTCGGAGTTTGCCGCGAACTCGCCGTTCAGCATCCCGGCCACGAGCGCCTCGGTCTCCATGTCGACCGGCCCGAGGTCGAACATGCCGATCTCCAATGCGATGAGCCGACCCAGAAGGGTCTGCTCGTCGTGCTCGTAGCTGGCCACGAACGCGGTCGCGCCGGACATCGCGACCGCTCGCGCCCACTGCAGCCCGGCGATCGTCTTGCCCACGCCGGGTCGTCCCCCGAGGAGGATGAGGTCGTTGCGGCGGAATCCGCCGCCGAGTACACGGTCCAGGGGATCGAACCCGGTCGGCAGCCTTGCCGTGTCACGCACCACCGTGAGTCCGTCCGTCGCCGGTCGCAGCAGCGATGCCACTGCGAAGTGACGCTCGACCTCATTGATGTCGTCCAGCAGGGCCATCAGCCACCGAACCCTTCCTGGTAGCGGATCACGGCGGGACCGATCAACACGATGAACAAGCACGGCAGCACACAGAGGATGAGGGGAAGGAGGATCTTCACCGGCACCTTGTGGGCTCGCTCCTCCGCTCGGAACTTGCGCTTCTCTCGGGCCTCGGCCGCCTGCGCCCGCAGCACCGAAGCGATCGGCAGGCCGTGGCGACCGGCCTGAGCCATCGAGTTCGCGAACGAGCGAAGATCGGGTGAGTCGGTTCGCTCGGCGAGCGCCTTCAGGGCACCATCGCGCGACAGGCCGAGCCGCATGTCCTGAAGCACACGAGCGAGCTGATCGGTGACCGGGCCGTCGGAACTCTCCGTCATCCGCTTCAGGGCGGAGTCGAACCCGAGACCCGCCTCCACGCTGATGGTCAACTGATCGAGCACGTCGGGCAGCTGGAGATCGAGCTGGAGCTCGCGGGCGCTCGCCTTGCCGCCGACCTGCAGATCGGGCAGGACCCAAGCCCCGAGTCCGGCGACCAGTGGGAAGATCACCGCCAGCGAGCCACCGAGAGCAATTCCCCACAGGCCGCCGGCGAGGACGGCCACGACCACGGCGATCGACTTGATCGCCAGGTAGCTCTCCACCTCGACCTGGAAACCGCCACGATCGAGGCGGCGGCCGACGTCATCGACATAGGCCTTCGGCAGCAGCGTGTTGCGCAGCTTCGGACGCCTCGCCGCAGCCAGCGGCCGGGTGAGCGCCGGGCCGAGATTCCTGCGGATGAGGGTGCTCTGCGAGCGGGTTGACGCCATCGTCCAGCCGAGGACGGGGATCGACAGGGCGATTCCGATGGCTGCGAGAGTGATGTGTATCGGCACAGGTGGCTCCTAGAACTGGATCTTCACGATCTTGCGCATCCACAACCCGCCGGTGACGATCAGGGCCAGCCCCGCCACGAGGGCGATGCGCCCGCCCGGACGACCGGTCAAGAGACCGACGTAGTCGGGATTCGAGAACGACATCCAGGCGAACATCCCCACCGGGAGGGCCAGCAGGATCACAGCCGAAACTCGACCTTCCGCCGACAGCGACGCCACCTGACGCCGGAGCGTGTTTCGCTGGCGGATCGTCTGACTGACATTGCCCAGCACCTCGGCGAGGTTGCCGCCGACCTCGTTGCTGATGGCCATGGCCTGGACCGTCCACGTGTAGTCAGGAGTGTCGATGCGCCGCGCGCTGGCCTCCATCGCTTCGACGAATCCCCGACCCAGGCGGACTTCACCGAGCACACGGGTGAATTCCTCGTTGGTCGGCCATTCGGTCTCGACCGCCACAGTGTTGACCGCCTGCATCACCCCGAATCCCGATCGCAGACTTCCGGCGATGAGCTGCAGGGTCGCGTCGAGCTGCTCCGTGAACAGCTTGCTACGACGCGTTCCTCGGGAATCGACCCATCCCAAGGGGCCGAGAACGCCGATAGCCCCACCGATGAGTAGTCCCAACACGCCGAACAGCCCAAGTCCGAGAAGGGCGAGAATTGCCGTACCGATGACCACGATCGAACCGAATTCACCGGGGCTGATCGACGTTCCCGCTCGATCGAGCCGCAACGCGAGCCCCATCTCCCGGTCGGGATCGCGACGCAGGAAGCGCTCCACCCCGCCGACGATCCGGCGACCGATCCCGGTCAACTCATGGCCATCGGGGATCCGCTGACGGAGTTCCGCGGCCAGGTTGCGTTGGCGCTGCCTCGGCGCGCTGGCGACGACGCCGGCGACGAAGAGTGCGACGGCAACGGAACCGACTCCGACCCAGAGGAACCACGACGGGACCGGATCTGCAGGATCCACCGGCACCGGAGCGCTCACGATCGGCTCGGTGACGACCGGTGGTGGGGGCGCCGTGATGGTGGCCGGGGGCGCGGCCAGCGAGGCAACGAGGTCGTCGTCCAGGTCGAGCAGGCGGGTGGCGACCAGCGCGAGGTCGCCTTGGTCGAAGCGGATCACGACCGATGCGTCATCCTCGACCGTCGAGTCCCAGCGAAGTGTGTACTGATTGACGATGCGCGACGCGACGTCGGAGTACACCGCTGCCAGCGCCACCGGATCTTCCGCCTCGACGACCGCGCCGCCACCCGAAACGAGTCGGGCGAGGGCCGCGACGTCCTGCTCGCCGGTCGTCAGCGAGACGGCATGCACGACGTCGAATCGTGCCGACGCCAGCGCGGCGGCATCGTCGAGCGCAGCGGCGCTCACGGTGTCGGCACCATCGCTCAGAACCACGAGTGCAGTACGCGCCTCGGCGTTCCCACCGACCTGGTCGGCGGCGGCGATCACACCGTCGTGGAGGGCGGTCTCGCCGCCGGCCCGCAGACCGTCGAGCGCGGCAGCGACGACGGCGCGATCCTGTGTGAGCGACGACGCGACGAGTGGTTCCGGACCGAAGCCGACGACGGCGAACCGGGTGTTGACCGGCAATTCGCCGACGAAAGCCGCAGCCGCTCGCCGAGCGGACTCGATAGCCGCACCGGCCATGCTTCCCGAGGTGTCGATGGCGAGGACGACGTCCAGGTCGCCGGCCGCAAGTGAGGTCACACTGGGGGTGACCACGGTGCCATCCTCGGTGACGGTGAAGGCCGAGGGGTCGAGGCCCTCGGCCGCTGCGGCGGGCAACGACACGATCGCTTCCACGGTCGGGAAGTCGACCACCGAGATCTCACCGCTCCCGAGCTCTGTATCTGCAGGAGAGTTCTGCGCGCCCGCTGGTGATCCGAACAGAGTCGCCAACACGAGAGCGGTCGCGCCGAGTCGACCCACGTGCCGTCTCACGACATTGTCCCATTGCCGTTGACGGCAGGTTCGACGTACGAATCGGTGATCGTTGCGGTCGTCTTCAAGCTCGCCTCGAACGAAGGTCGCAAGCCGGTGGGTTGGGCAGTCTCGAGAAGTCGGCCCTCCTCGTCCCGCTCACCGTGCGGATCGAGAAGGAAGAGCTCGTTGAGCTGAATCACCTGGCCCTCCATCCCCGACACCTCGGACACCTCGGTCACCCGCCGTGAGCCGTCGGCCATGCGGCTGACGTGGACGATGACATCGACCGCCGACGCGATCTGCTCCCGGATGGCGTGCAGCGGCAACTCCATTCCGGCCATCAGGATCATCGTCTCCAACCGGGCCAGCGCATCACGAGGCGAATTGGCGTGGAGAGTGGTCAGCGATCCTTCATGGCCCGTGTTCATGGCTTGGAGCATGTCGAGGGCCTCGGGCCCGCGAACCTCGCCGACGATGATCCGATCCGGGCGCATACGCAGGGCGTTGCGAACGAGGTCGCGGATCGTGACCTCGCCCTTGCCCTCGATGTTGGGCGGACGGCTCTCGAGGCGGATCACGTGACGCTGACGAAGTCGGAGCTCGACAGCATCCTCGATGGTGATCAGCCGTTCGGTGGTCGGCACGAATCCCGAGAGCACATTCAGCAGCGTCGTCTTTCCCGAACCGGTACCGCCGCTGACCAGCACACTGGCCCGGCCCCGTACGCACGAGTCGAGAAACGCAGCGAGGCGCGGACTCAGCGTGCGGAAGGCGATCAGATCCTCTGTCCGGAAAGGAACGACCGAGAACTTCCGGATCGTCATCATCGCCCCGTCGACGGACAGCGGTGGGACGATCGCGTTCACACGGGAGCCATCGGGTAGGCGGGCATCCACCATCGGCGACGATTCGTCGATCCGGCGTCCGACCTCGGACACGATGCGATCGATTACGCGCCGAAGGTGTTCGTGAGTCTGGAACCGCCGTCCGGTAGCTTCAACGACACCGTTGCGTTCGACATAGATCTCGTCGGTGGAGTTGACCATCACCTCGGTGACGTTCGGGTCCTCGAGGAACTGCTGGATCGGCCCGTAGCCGAGCACGTCCTCGGTCAGTTGACCGACGAGCTCCGCTCGTTCCTCGGGGGTGAGCGGGATCGACGTCTCACCCAGGAGCTCCTCGAGCCGCTCGACCACCAGGAGCTTCATCTGCTCCGCGCCGAGCGTCGGGTCGAAGATCCGACTGCCGAGTTGGGCGAACAAGAGGTCCTGGACGCTGGCCCGCATGGCGGCAAAGGGATCGGGACCGCTGACCGGGGTGGGCGTGTCGGCGACGGTGCCCGGGCTCGATGGCGGAGGTGGCGGAGCGAGCGACGCTCCCTGTGGCGCCGGGGAGGGCGTGGGCGGCGCGGCCGCGAGTCGGTCCTTCAATGTCATCGCCCGAACCTCCACGATCGATTGCTGTCGCTTGCCGGCATGATGCCGAGGTCCTCGGCGAACCGCTGGAACGACCGGGCGACATTGCTCCTCTGGTCGGCGAGCACCGCCGGCTCACCCAGGTTGAGCGCGCTGGGGATGGATCTCGTCGATGGCAGCGTCATGGTCGCCTTCAACCCGATCGTCTCTTCGATGTCGTTCACGGAGAGGCCCACACGGGCGTCGGCCCGGTTGAGAACCATGTGGTGTCGCCGCTTGTCGAGCAGCCCGAGTCGTCGAAGAATCGCCAGCTCCTTCACTGCAGCACGCACGCTCGGCACGTCGGTCGCCGTGACGAGGACGATGTCGGTCGCCACGTCGAGCACCGTGAGCGTGCGTTCGTCCAGCCCCGCTGGGGTGTCGACGATCACCACGCCGAACAGCCGCGAGAGAGTCTGCACCACCTCTTTGGCGGCCTCGGGGCTGATGTCGTCGGCCTCCTCCGGATGCTCCGGGGCGGCGAGCGCCAGAACCTTCGAGGAGTGGGGCGTCAGGAAGCCCTTCAGGACGGTCGGGGTGACCCCGGGGGCGACGGCGTTGAGCAACGAGTACTCGGGCTCGAGCCGAAACGCATAGCCGATGTCGCCGAACTGCACATCGAGATCGGCGACCACGACATCGTCGGGTCGCTGGAGCGCAACGGTCGCGGCGAGGTTCGCGGCGACAGTGGTCTTGCCGCTACCTCCCTTGGGGGACACCACTGCAAACACCCGACCCGCCGACGGCGAGGAGGGCACGTCGGACGCCGCTCCTCGCAGACGGCGACCGGCCTCGATCGCCCGTTCGAAGCACTCTCTGATCGTGGCACCATTGGACAGCGGTGCCACGATGTCACGAGCGCCGGCGTGGAGACTCTGGGGCCAGAGTTCGACCGTCGGGTTTGCCACCAGTATCGAACTCAGATGGGGCGCGGCGACATCGACCTCGCCGATGATCTTCAGGGCGTCGGACTCGGAGATGGCCGGGCCGACCACCACCAGATCGGGGTCGATCGAAACGATCTCCGCCACGGTCTCGGGATCGAAGCCACTCAGTTCCAGCTGGGTGATCGTGATCGGCGCGCCGCCGGCAAACGCGGCCTCCACGAAGGTGGCGAATTCGGACGTCGATCCGACCAGACAGATCCTGCTCACGATTCCTCCCCGCCGGTTTCGCCGTCGGCCGGGAGGGTGATGGTGCTCGGGGCGTCGCCACCGGGTTCCGGAGAATCCTCGAACACGGAGCCCCGATTCACGCCCGGGGCTTCGTCCGGTCCTCCGGCCGATTCGGGCTGGTAGGACATCCAGATCGTGCCGAACTCGGCGGTGAAGACCAGCCGCTCCACATCCTCGGTCTCGAGGGCCAGCGTGACCAGCAGGTTGCCCGTCGGAGTGAGGATCCCGGTGTCGATCGGGTTTCCGTCCGCGTCGAGCTGCTCCTGCGGCAGCTGTTCCACCTGCACCCTCGTCACCAGCACCTTGTGGAGCAGGAAGTGGGTTTCGGGGACCAGCTTCACATCAGGTCCGATCGACTTCAGTAGCTCGATCTGGGCCAGGAACTCGGCGGGTGGGCTGGTCTCCAGCACGCGGATCTGCTCGCTCGACACGCCATTGATCGACGCCTCGTCGAAGGTCGCCAGGACACCCACGGTGTCGCCGGGCTCCACCTGGCCGCCCAGCAGTCGTTGCGGTTCGAGCGACACCGTGACCTCGTGGAGACCGTCGGGCACCGACGTGAGGCGAGAACGACCCGAGTTGTACGAGGCTTCGTCGATCAGACGGTTCAACAACACCTGCTCACCGGGCACGAGATCGACCGCGGCAACCTTGCCATCGAGCTGGAGGAGGTCGGTGAGCACACCATCGACAACCGTGCTCGCCGCCACCTCGGTCGTGCCGATGGCGCTGCGAAGTTCGGCCTCGTCGGCACCGGCCGACACACCGTCCTCGACGACGAACACCTCCACGAGCTCGGCATCGGCTTGCGCCCGCTCGTCGGCGTCGTTGACGTAGCGAAGGATGACGACCGTTCCGAGGGCGGCGAGCAATGCCGCGACCGCTACCCCGATCAGACGCTTGTTCATGCTGACTCCTTGCAATCTCGAAGTTGGAAGATGGGCTCGGGCGACGGCGGAAATCGGGTCATGGTCAGCTCACCAACCAGATCGTCTTGGCGCCGAAATCGCTTTCGCCGGGGCCGAGCTCTCCGGGAAAGATGAACTCGGTGAAGTAGCCCTTGATGCAGGACTGGTTGTTCTTGCATTCGGCGGTGGACATGTTGATACGCCAGGACGGACCGCCGGGGAATCTGATGCCGGTGATGTGGAATGCGGCAAATCCTTCGATTCGGTAAGAAGCCGGCTGGCCGGTGCCGGTGACGTCGTTGTAGATGGGTAGCAGGACGGTCTGACCGGAGAGCCCCGGGCCGAGGAAGTCCGCCTGTGTGCAGTCGATCGAACCGTTGCCAGGATTCCCGTTGCCCGGATTGGCACCGACGAAGTTGTTCTCATCGATGACGGCTTGGCAAGGGCTGTCGATGTCGAGCCAGCCGAATCCGCCGGGAATGTCCTTGCCGGCGGGGCCGGCAGGGCAGGGCGACGTGGGGTCCTGCGGTCCGCCACTGTGGAAGGAGATGACGACAGGCGCACCGCTGAAGGGCGGGCCGGACGCAAAGTTGCTCCCGTTGGCGGTGGCGGTGTTGAACTCGCACAGGGAGGCGGTGAGCGGGATGCTCGAGCCGCTGCCGACCGAGCCCCAACTGGCCACGGCGACGGCGCTGACCTCCTTGCCGTCGAGTCCCACCACCCGGGCGAACGTGTAGTCGACGGTGGTCGTATCACCGTCGATGTTGGCGCCGGCGTCGTCGGTCGAAACCAACACGCGGACAGTGTTCGTGCCGGGAAACGTGATCCCCCCGCCGGGCACCCGGCTGGCGCCGTCGTTGGCATTGGGATCGGCATACGCCTCGGCAGTCGTATACACGGCACCGCAGGCGCCCTCCACACAGTCGCGGGCGATCGCCAACGCCGCGGCGTCGGCACCGTTCTGTAGTTCGGCGCGCTCCTGGTACAACCTGCTGCCGTCGATCACCAACGCCGCGATCACGGTGATGATCACCAGACACAGCGCCATCACGATCGCAACGGCTCCACGATCGTCGCTCAAACGCGGGTTCAGCCTCCGCATCGCATGACTCCGTCCTCGGAGAACGACCACGTGCCGGTGCCGAACAGCGGGATGTCGTAGTCGTGGTCGTAGTCGAGCGTGACGGAGACCGGATCACCGGGCACGCACGGGTTCGGGATGACGGTGACCGTGATGCTCCCGGGGTCGAGATTCGGGGCCGCGTCGCGAGCGGTCTGTGCCGGATCGCCGGAATCGAGAGCCGCGATGCGGACAGCCTCTCGGGCGGCGTGGGCCAGCGTGGTCTTCACGTGGTAGCCACGACCGAACTCGATGATGCCGAAGAGCAACAAGATCAGGATCGGCATGACGAGCGCGAACTCGACGAGCGCCGCTCCTCGCGAGCGTTCGTGCGTGGATGAGGTGATGGCGCTCACCAGTTCACGCTCGCCCAGAGTCCGGCCACGTCGACGCCGACGGCTTCCACCGTCAGCACGATGAGCGCCGCGATCAGCACGACCAGGATCGAGTACTCAACGGCGGTCGCGCCGCGCTCGGTCGTCGTTTCGCTGCTCTGTGATCGGAAGTTCGTCGTCATTCGAGATCTCCTGCATCGGGAACCTTCTCCATCTCGGTTCGAGATGGTTCACGGAAACGGGCGGTGGCCCGGCCCAGAGGACCGGGCCACGTGCCTTGCCGGCGATGTCTCGCCGGCCTAGCCGACGCAATCCTCTAGATCGCGTCAGCCACTGTTTGGAACGCCGCCTGCACATCGACGCCGACGGTCGTGACCACGGCCACGATGAAGGCAGCGATCAACGCCACGATCATTCCGTACTCGACTGCGGTGGCCCCGCGGTCGTCATTCATTCGGCCGGCTGCGATACGAGCGAACTCTCGCAGTGCCATGGTCATCTTCGTATTCCCGATCATTGTGGACCTCCCGTTCACGTCGTGGATCAGGTGGCCTCACAGGACCAGTCTTTCGGCGACGGAACATCCTCAATATTGGGGAACCTGCGCGCTGAGGTGGTCAATACAGGGGAAAGTTTTGTTGACGGCGAGTGAGTATTTCGACCACACTTCGTGAAGTCCGGGCGAATAATCAGGACATGCGGGAGGACGAAGTGGCGATTGACCCCGTGGAGGGTGCCGGCAGGCATCTCCACCGGTCGCGTTGGCGGCGCGAACAGGAACAGCGGTGGACCTATGGCCTCGGCGCGACCGTGCTCGCCGTCCTCCTCCCTGTCGCATTCGGCTACCCCGATCCGAAGGCCCACATCGGCGACCTTCACGGAGAGATGCTCGTGGCGATCGTCGCCGCCGTGCTCGGGGCCGCGCTCGTACTCGCCATCGCCGCGGCAATCCGCCGAAGCGCTCGGCCGGCTTGGTTCGGTGCCGCGATCGTCGTGCTGATGATCGGTCACCCCATTCTCGACAGCTCGTTCGCGTCGCTCCCCTGGGCTGCCACGCTTGTCCGCACCACCGCCGTCGCCGCCGTCGTTCTCCTCCGAGGGCTGAACCTCTATCATCTGTCGCTGCCGGCACGGGTCGTTCGTGACGCTGCGGCCGGGCTCGCGATCTTCTCCGTCATTCTCGAGCTCGACGGTCGCGCCGACAACGTCTGGCAGGCCGATGCCGCGACCCTCGCGCTGGCGACCGCGGTCGTCGCCATCGGGGGCTTCGACTTCATCCGGGGGCAGCGCAACACCGAGGGCGAGGTGGCCGCAATGGGAATGTGCGCACTCTCGTTCGGTTTCGGGGGCCTGCTCCTGTTGTCCAGCGGCGACGTCCAATTGACCGTGGGCGCTGCTTGTGTGTCGATCGTCGCTGCGATCTGTGCACTTGCAGCATCCACCGTCTCCGTGTTCGAGGCACTCGCCTATCGTGAGGCGCGGGTCGAGACCATCCGCCTATCCGAGGCCCTCGCGCTGACTCGCCTCCACACCCAGTCCTCGCGGCACGCCCAACTCGCACACGACCAGCGGGGCGCCCTGCTGGCCATCGAGGCGGCGGCGCGGCGCCTCCAGCAGAATCCCTCGGGCGACCTCGCCGCGGCCGTCGCCACCGAGGCATCGCGACTCCAGCGCACCCTCACCGACGAACTCGCCGAGCACCGGATCTTCGATCTCCATACCACACTCGAGCCGATGATCACCTGCATCCGGAGCCTGGGTCCGGCAGTGAGCGTCGTCGACCCGAGTGGCGTCGAGGTCTGGGGTTCGCCCGATGAGGTGGTCGAGATCGTCCGGACACTGATCGACAACGCGATTGCCCACGGCGAGGGTTCGATCACGGTCGAAATGTGCCGGGTCGGCGACCGGGGAATGATCGTGGTGGCTGACGAAGGGCCAGGTGTTCCTCTGGCCCTCCACGAGTCGATCTTCGACCGCGGCGTGACCACCGATCCCCGAAACCACTCCGGTCTCGGGCTGTCGGCGGCCCGCAGCGCCGCGGAACGAATCGGTGGCAGCCTTCGCGCGTCCACGGTGCGGCGCGCTGCCTTTGAACTCACGCTGCGCACTCATCCGCCCGAAGTACCACCCACTGTCGACGAGGAACATCTCGCGACACCGCTGGCGATCCCGCTGCGATCGCATGGCTGAGCCCTCGCCGTATGCCGCCGGCCGTGACGTGATCCGCCGATCCGTGGCGCCCCGAGCGAAGGTGATGGTGCTCGACGATCATCGGCTCCTGGCACAAATGTTGGTGGGTCACCTGGTCGAACGCGGTCACGAGGCCCTGACCATCGATGCGACCGATCGACGGCTGGCCGAGCGAGCGATCGAGACCCAGCCCGACCTGCTCCTTCTCGACGCCGTTTTCGGCGACGACGAAGACGCGGGCATGCAGATCCTTCTTCGCATGCGTGTCGAAGCTCCCGAGATCGACGTTGCGATCATCACCGGTGTCGTCGAGCGACTTCGTCATGCCGAGTTCCTCGATGCCGGCGCCTGCGCGGTGATCACGAAGATCGATTCGTTCGACCACGTCACCCATCAGATCGAGGACCTCCTGCACGGACGCGACCCCATGGGCGCTCGCCAGCGCGAGGAGCTTCGCGCCCTTCTCGACTCCCACCGGCGAGCGGAGGACAGCGAGGTCGACGCCTTGTCGTCCCTCACCTCCAGCGAACGATCGACGCTGGAGGGTCTCGTGGCGGGACAGTCGGTCCAGGAGATGGCCGAGGTGCGCACCGTCGCGGTCTCCACTGTCCGGTCACACGTCCGTGCGGTGCTCAGAAAGCTCGGAGTCCACAGCCAGATCGAGGCAGTGGCGGTCGCCGCCAACGCAGGGGTTCGACCCCGCCCGCAGCGATAGTCAGATGTGAGCGAATGCCGGACGGGGATTCCGCGGCGCCGGTTCTGTGGCGATCGCCGCCCAGGCATAGGCGCACACTGCCAGGTGTCGCAATCCCATGATCACGACGCCGCCCGATCCGATGGCGAAGCCCCGGGTGAGCAGGACCATGGCACCGAAGCCACTGACGATGCCGAGGATGAAGAGCAGGGGACCACTCAGTCCGGCGTGATCACGCTGCGCGGTGAAGACAACCGTCATCGCCATCGGCGGCGCGATCGCCAGCTCGATGATGACCGACCCATAGCTCCCCCGCATGATGTCGACCGCCATGTCGGCCGCCATGATCCCGAGCAGGGGCCCGAGGGACGCGATGGGGAGCAGCCGCATCAACATGCGCAGCCGGTACAACGCGATTCCGAGCATCCCGGGAAACTCCACAGTGCCTCCAACCTAGTCGTCATCGACTCCATCGGCCTGCCATGGAGCGATGTGAGCGGTCAGCCCTCCTGGTCGGCGTCGGGGTCCTTCTTGGCCCGGCTCGGACTCACCCGGGGCGGCTCGTTGGGCTGCTTCGGGTAGACGGGCGGCCAGGGCGCGTCCATCAGCCCGTTCGCCCAGTCGCGCTCGTGCCATTCCAGCAGCGCGTCGATCGACTGGAGGTCGTCGTCGATCCCGGCCCACGCATCGCCACGCTCGGCCACCCGAGCGGGCACCGTGGCGATCGTCAACTCCTCGGGCCGGACGTCGCTCACCTCGTCCCAGGTGATCGGGGTCGACACCTGGGCGCCGACACGCGGCCGAGCCGACCACGCGCCGAACACGGTCTTGTGCGGGGCGTTCTGGTTGAAGTCGACGAAGACGCGTTCCCCGCGCTCCTCCTTCCACCATTGGCAGGTGAGCAGGTCGGGACGGCGGCGCTGCAAATCACGGGCCAGGGCGACCGCGGCATAGCGCACCTGGTAGCTGTCCCACCTCGGCTCGAGCCGCACGTAGATGTGGATGCCCTTCGAGCCGCTGGTCTTCGGCCATGCGAGGATGCCCAGCTCGTCGAGGGCAGCTTTCACCTCGAGGGCGGCGGCCCGCACATCGTCGAAGTCAGTGCCGGGTTGGGGGTCGAGGTCGATGCGGAGTTCGTCGGCATGGACCGCGTCGTCGGCGCGATACGGCCACACGTGGAAGCCGAGACACCCCATGTTCACGGCCCACACGATGTGGGCCATGTCGTGAGCGATCAGCGCGTTCGACGTGGTGCCGTTGGGGGTGCTGACCAACGTGGTCCGCAGCCAGTCCGGTGCGCCCTTGGGCACCCGCTTCTGGAAGAAGCTCTTCCCGCTCGCCCCGTCGGGGTAGCGCTCGAGCAGCAGTGGCCGCCCGCCGACCGCCCGCATGAACGGCTCCGCCACGGCGAGGTAGTACTCGACGAGATCGAGCTTGGTCTCGCCCCGCTTCGAGAAGAACACCTTGTCGGGGCTGGTGACCCGCGATTCGACGCCGTCCACATCGAACAGCACGGGATCGGTGGCCATGGCGAGACGCTACCGGTTGGTCTGGCGTCGCTCGACCGCCAGGCTCACCGCGCCACCACCGGCCATCAGCACGCCGCCGACCACGCCGAGTCCCAGGTAGGACCATCCCGACACGAGTGCGCCCCCCAACAGCGGGCCGACGGCACGACCCGCCGCCATCGCCGCCTGGGCGTCGCCGGCCCGTTCCGCAGGATGGGCCGAGCGCTCGGCCAGCAAGGTGAAGATGCCGGGCACCCCGGCCCAGAACGCAAAGCCCCAGACCGTCAACACGAGCCACGCCATCCAGGCCTGAGTGATGATCGGCAGCGCGAGCGCACACGCGGCGGTCACCACCAGCCAGAGCCCGGCCCGAGGCCGCCGCCCCCGCCAGCGCGACGACGGCACGCTCGCCAATGCGTTGGCCGCGTAGATCAACGACAACACTCCGGGGCTCATACCCACCTCGTCGATGAGGATCACCCCGCTGTAGATGAACACCGCCGACCCTCCCAGGGTCAGCAGCGTCAACGAGGCGATCAGCGCAGTGGCCTGCGGTACGGCAACCGAACGGGCCGCCTTCTCCGGCGCAGCCGCAGCATCAGCGAAGTCGGGGGTGAACGCCAACGGCACCAGCGCGGCGACGGCGAGGACGCCGAAGACCCAGCGATCGTCGCCCGCTTCCAGGAGCAGGCCGAAGAGGGGTGAGGCGACGATCCCGGCCAACGGGCCGACCACGGCGATGTCGCCCTGTCGGTCCTCGTCGCCGAAGACCTGCGACCAGGCGAGCCAGGTCAGCACACCCAGCGCCATCCCGGAGAAGCCGCGGACCACGACGAACACGGGGAACGTGTCGGTCACGACGCTGGCCAGGTTCGCTGCCGACAGGACGACCAGCGCAAGGCGGAATCCCCGTGCACTCGCCACCATGAACCGGCCGGCCGACCACGACGCCAGCACGAACATGCCGAGCTGGGCGGCCGAGAAGATGCCCGCGGTGCCCGAACCGACATCGAACCGTTCCGCGATGGACGACAACGAAATCGGCGTGGCCACGAAGACCGCTGTCGAGACGGCGGCCGCCAGCAGCAGGCCCGGCGGGGCACCCATCCGAGCGGCACGGAGAAGCCGGAGAGGTGCCTGCACCCGGCCAGCCTAGGACGAACGCCGAGCGCGATCCGCTGCCAGGTGAGTCCGCTGCTCCCCCGCCCCCGCCCGCACCGCCGGTGCCGCCCGCCCCGGGCGCCACGCCCCCTCCGGCACCGCCGCGGGTCGCGCTCGGTGCCGAGGGCGCCGTCTCGGTGCCTGCGCCGACCGAGTCGCCGTCGCTGCTCCAGCGCGTTCCGAAGAAGCTGCTGATCGGTGGTGGCGTGATCGTGGTGCTGCTGCTCATCGGATGGTTCGCCGGTCGCGGCAAGACCAACGCCGACGACCTCCAAGCCGGCGACTGCTTCGAGGCGCCCACCGGCACCGACGACATCCGCGACGTGAAGGACCAGTCCTGCGACGGCCTCCACGAGGTGGAGATCCTGGTGGTCACGTCCCTGCCCGCCGGCGCCGCGTGGCCCGGCCTCGACCCGTTCGCGCTCAGCGACACCCCGGCCACCGACGCGTGTTTCGATGCCATCGACCCGACCCTTCTCAACCTCGACAACGTCCCCGACGACACGCTCGAGGGCCACTTCTACCCGGCCCAGGACGCGTGGGACGACGGCGACCGCAAGCTCCTCTGCTACGCCCAGTCGGCGACCGGCTTTCCCGGTCCGGTCATGAATCGGGAATAGCGGTACCGAAGGGAACGGGTTCAGGCCCCGGGCTTGAAGACCATCAGGTAGAGCGTGACGAGGAACATGAGTGTGATCAGCATGCCGCCGATCTCTGCTTTCCTGCCGACGGTGTCGTCCCCTGACGCGATGGCCTTCTCGCCCGGGATGACCATGGCGTGGAGCACACCGACCATTGCGAACCAGAGGACCGCGGCGGGCCAGAGCCAGCCGTCGCTCACCGAGTAGAGGAGCTCGTCGCCCACCTTCGACATCCCCGCCAGACCGAATCCGAGGAGACCGCCGATGATCAACATCGTGCTGTGGATCCGCATCGAACGCGTGGCGATGCCGGCGAAGATCGCCTGACGCACCGACGGATTGCCCTGGGTCTCGCGATCGATGAACGGATGGACGAACATCGGCGCGAACGCGGCGAACATCGTGAGGATGTGCACGAACAGCATGATGTTGTAGGGCGTGTCTTGGTAGGCAGCGAGCAGCATTCGGCGAGGATAGACCAGCCCTCCCGAGAAAACTGGGCCGAGCGCCGACGCCAGCCGTAGGCTCGATGCATGCCCGAGTATCGCTCCCGCACCACCACCCACGGCCGCAACATGGCCGGCGCCCGCGCTCTCTGGCGAGCCACCGGCATGGGCGACGACGACTTCGACAAGCCGATCATCGCCATCTCGAACTCGTTCACCCAGTTCGTGCCCGGTCACGTGCACCTGAAGGACCTGGGTCAGCTCGTCGCCCGCGAGATCGAAGCGGCCGGCGGAGTGGCCAAGGAATTCAACACCATCGCCGTCGACGACGGCATCGCGATGGGCCACGGCGGCATGCTCTACAGCCTTCCGAGCCGCGACCTCATCGCCGATTCGGTCGAGTACATGGTCAACGCGCACTGCGCCGATGCTCTCGTCTGCATCTCCAACTGCGACAAGATCACGCCCGGCATGCTCAACGCCGCGATGCGGCTCAACATCCCCACGATCTTCGTGAGCGGCGGCCCGATGGAGGCCGGCAAGACCAAGCTCGCGGGCGTGAGCGTCAAGCTCGATCTCATCAACCCGATGATCGCGGCCGGCGACAGCTCGGTGAGCGACGAGGACCTGCTCCAGATGGAACGGTCGGCCTGCCCCACGTGTGGCTCCTGCTCGGGCATGTTCACCGCCAACTCGATGAACTGTCTCACCGAAGCGCTCGGCCTGTCGTTGCCGGGCAACGGCACCACCCTCGCCACCCACGCCGATCGCGAACAGCTGTTCCTCGAAGCCGGCCGCCGCATCGTCGACATCGCCCGCCGCTACTACGAAAAGGACGACGACACGGTCCTGCCCCGCTCGATCTGCACGAAGGCGGCCTTCGAGAACGCGATGGTTCTCGACATCGCCATGGGTGGCTCGACCAACACCGTGCTCCACATCCTCGCCGCCGCCCAGGAGGGCGGGGTCGATTTCACGATGGCCGACATCGATCGCCTCAGCCGCAATTCACCCAACATCTGCAAGGTCGCCCCGAGCACCGAGAAGTACCACGTCGAGGACGTGCACCGGGCCGGCGGCATCATGGGCATCCTCGGTGAACTCGATCGCGGCGGGCTGCTCGACACCAGCCTCCCGACCGTGCACAGCGAGTCCCTGGCTGCTGCCCTCGACCAGTGGGACGTCATGCGCGACCCGAGCGCCGAGGTGACCGAGTTCTTCCGGGCCGGACCCGCCGGCATCCCCACCCAGGTCGCGTTCAGTCAGGCCGAGCGGTGGCCCACCCTCGACACCGATCGCGACGAGGGCTGCATCCGCACCGTCGCCAAGCCCTACAGCGCCGAGGGCGGACTCGCGGTGCTCTTCGGCAACATCGCCGAAAAGGGCTGCATCGTGAAGACGGCCGGCGTCGACGAGTCGATCCACGTGTTCTCCGGGCCGGCCCGCGTGTTCGAGAGCCAGGACGCCGCCTGCGAGGGCATCCTCGACGAGTCGGTCCTCCAGCCCGGCGACGTCGTCATCGTGCGCTACGAGGGTCCCCGTGGCGGTCCCGGCATGCAGGAGATGCTCTACCCCACGTCCTACATCAAGAGCCGTGGTCTCGGGAAGGAATGCGCGCTCCTCACCGACGGCCGCTTCTCGGGCGGCACCTCGGGGCTCGCCATCGGGCACGCCTCGCCCGAAGCGGCCGAGGGTGGTGCCATCGGCCTCATCGAGGACGGCGACATGATCGACATCGACATCCCGAACCGCTCGATCAACCTGCGCATCAGCGATGACGAACTGGCCGCCCGCCGCTTCGCCATGGATGCCAAGGGCGCCGACGGATGGCAGCCGGTCGGCCGTGACCGTGTCGTCTCCGCGGCGCTCCAGGCCTACGCCGCGATGACCACCTCGGCCGATCGCGGCGCGGTGCGCGACGTCAGCCAGCTCAAACGCTGAGCGAAATCACGTCGCCTCGAGATGATCTGGCCGCTGTTCGTCGCACCCCTGGCGTTCGTCGCAGCCTGGTCGTTCGACCGCCGCCGCCGCGTCTACGCCGATCTCGGCACCACACCAGCGGCCGCCGTCTACGCCGGCCGCAACGAAGTGAAGGGTCGGGCCTGGCACGAGACCCCCCTCTCGAGCCACCTCACGAACACGCCGTCGGTCTGGTGGACCTATCGGCTCGAGGAGGAGCGGCAACACACGCGCACCGTCACCGACACCGACAGTGAGGGGCGCACCAGCACCCGCACCGAGACCTACACGGAGTGGCACGAGATCGACACGAAGTCGGGCGCCCACCCGAGCGTGCACGTCGTCGACGACTCCGGCGCCATCGAGGTCGTGTTCGCCGACGCGTCGATCTCGCCCCGCACGCTGGCCAACGAGACCTTCCGCGACGGGGAGAAGAAGGGGTTTCTCGCTCGCCTCGTCAGCCTCGACGACCGCACCGGCCGCTACCGCCACACCGAGACGGCGATCGCCATCGGTGACGCCCTGTTCGTGGTCGGCGATGCCTCGATGCCCGGCGACGCAGCGGTGCCCCGGATCGATCACGGACGGCCGTTCGTGATCTCGACCCGACCGGAGGAATCGCACACCCGCCGGGCCGGCATCGCGGTGCCGATCTTCCTCGCCGGCGGCGTCGCCCTCGCCATCTGGGGCGCCGGCGGCATCGACGACCCGATCGCACTGCCGTTGACCATCGGCGCGCTCGCGCTGCTGCTCCTGTCCGCCGTGTCGCTCACGGTGTTCAATCAGCTCCAGTCGTTCGTCCAGCGGGCGGCGCGGGCCTGGAGTCTCATCGACGTGCAGCTCGCTCGCCGCCGCGACCTCATTCCCGCCCTGGCGACCGTGGCACGGGAAACGATGGCGCACGAACGCCACACCCAGGAGACCGTGGCGGTTGCCCGGTCCTCGGTGGTGGGCGATGTGCCCGACGCGGCCACGGTCGAGCGGGCCGACGCCGAGGTCCGCGAGCAGACCGATGCCATCCAGAAACTGCTGGTGGTGATCGAGGACCATCCCGAGCTCCGCGCCGACACCACGGTGCACCGACTTCAACAAGAGCTGGCCGACACGGAGAACCGCATCGCCGGCACCCGCGCCTTCTACAACGAGACGGTCACGTTGTTGCGCAACAAGCGGGGCACGTTCCCCGGGGTGTTCATCGCCCGCTTCGCCGACCCGCGGAACTTCGCGCTGTTCGGCGCCGACGGTTTCGAGCGCACCGTTCCCCAGGTCTCGTACGACTTCGGCGATCAGCCGCAGGGTTAGCCTCACCGGATGCGACTGACGACCGTCCGAACCGACACCGGCACCCGCGCCGCCCGGGTCGAGGGCGACGAGCTGGAGCTCCTCGATGCGAGCGACGTGGGCGAGTACCTCCGCGACGGGGGCATCGCCGCGGGCGACGACATGGCCCGACCGGCGGCCGACTTCGCGCTCGCGCCGCTCGTCACCCACCCGGGCAAGATCGTCTGCGTCGGCGTCAACTATCGCGATCACATCGCCGAGATGGGTCGCGACGTCCCGACGGCGCCGACCTACTTCGCGAAGTTCCGCCAGGCCCTCATCGGAGCCCGGGACGACATCATCCTCCCCTCCCCCGACGTGTCGACGCACATCGACTGGGAGGGTGAACTCACCATCGTGATCGGCCGTGAGTTGCGGCACGGATCGGCCCGCGAGGCGATGGCCGCGATCGCCGGCTTCACGGTACTCAACGACGTGTCGGTGCGCGACTATCAGCGTCGCACCACCCAGTTCCTGGCCGGGAAGACCTTCGAGGGCATGACTCCCCTCGGCCCCGATCTCGTCACCACCGACGAGATCGGCGACGGTTCGGGGCTCGCGATCTCCACCGAGGTCGACGGTGTGGTGAAGCAGTCCAGCAACACCAGCGAACTCGTGTTCAACGCCATCGACATCGTCTCGGACCTCAGCACGATCCTCACGCTCGAGCCGGGCGACGTGATCGCCACCGGCACCCCCGGCGGCGTGGGTGCGGCCCGTACCCCGCCGGAATGGCTGCGCGACGGGTCCGTTCTGCGCACGACGATCGACGGCCTCGGCGAATGCGTCAACACCTGCCGACCGGGGTGAAACCCGAGGAAGTGGTCGCCAGCTGCGAGAATGTTCGAATGGGTCTCTTCAGGCGAAGGAAGCGCGCAACGGTCGCTGAGCCCGTCGTCGAACCCCGGACGATCCCGGTGGCCTCTCCCGTCGAAGAGCGACGCAATCCGCCGCTGGAAGTCGAAGGACCGCCGCCACTGGTGGTGTTCGAGATGCTGGTCGACCGCGAATGGACTCGACTCGCCCGACCGGGCACCTGGTGGACGGCCGGGGAGCGGCTCGCCATCGCCGCCGACGCCCGGCGGGCCGCCGGCGGTGAACCACTCTCGGGAGTGCTGCCCGGGCCGGTCGAGGAAGCCACTCGTCGACTGGCGGTCGATGCCTCAACCGTGCGCGGCATCGACGTCGCCCGGTGGGAACACGAGGGCCTCGCCGGTTTCCCCTACGTCGAGGTCGTCGGCATCGTCAGTCGCGTGGTCGGCCTCGACGTGACCGCGTTCGGTCTCGACCAGAAGGCGCCACTCCTTCCCGAACCCGAGGCCGGCGAGCCGACCCGTCAGCGAGGCGAAGGAGCGGCGCTCACCACGGGCTGGGCACCGACCGTCGGACCAACCGACGCCGTCTCGTCGTTGAGTGCGGTGCCGGCCGAGGCCGAGGCGATGTTCGACCTCCAGCGATCGCTCTACCTCACGATCGACGAAATGGCCGAACCCCGGGTCGAACGCAACGGCCTCACCCGTGCCCAGATGGAGCTCGTCGCGGCGCGCACCGCCGCGCTCTGTCGCTGCGCACACGGGCTGCTCGAGCACACCGCGATGCTCCGCGCCGGCGCCTCGATCGGCAAGGCAACCCTCGTACCGGGCCCGATCGTCAGGGGTGTGGGCGACACGGGGATCCATCACGGCGCCGCCATAACTGCGTTCGTCGACGCGGTCGTGCTCCGCGACGAGGAGGAGATCGACGGTGCCCGCGCGACGCTCGAAGAGGCCCTCGGATCGGCGTCCACCGACCGCGTCGCGATGATCGCCGGCAACTTCTCGATGGTGAGCCGGGTTCTCGATGCCGTGGGCGCGCCCATCGATCCGCGCTTGGCGCCGCTCGCCGCCGAGATGGGCATCACCATTCCCGATCACCTCGCCGCCGGGCGCGGCCGGTCGGTGGCGCGCTAGGCGCTCAGACCACGTCGGCGAGGGCAGCGACGAAGCGGTCGTTCTCCTCCGTGGTCCCGATCGTCACCCGGATGCCTTCGCCCGGGAACGGGCGCGTCACCACACCCATACGCTCGAGACCGAGGTGGATGTCGTCGGTTCTCTCGCCGAAGGGCAACCAGACGAAGTTCGCGGTGGGATCGGGGAACTCGTGCCCGGCCGCTCGTAGGGCTTCCACGACGCGGCTGCGTTCGCGCTCGACCAGTGCCACTCGTTCGACGATCTCGGCCGATGCGTCGATCGCGGCGATGGCGGCGGCCTGGGCCAATGCGTTCACCGCGAAGGGGACGAGGGTCTTGTCCACGGCCACGACCACCTCGGGGTCGGCGATCATGTAGCCGACCCGCAGACCCGCGAGTCCGTGGGCCTTCGAGAAGGTCCGCAGCACCACGGCGTTGTCGTGGCGCGGCAGCACCTCGTGCACCGGGTCGCCCACCGCCGGGTCGTTGAACTCGCGATAGGCCTCGTCGATGACCACGAGTACCGACGACGGAACCGCATCGAGGAACTCCTCGAGCTGGGTGGTGGTGACGGCGGTGCCGGTCGGATTGTTGGGCGAAGCGAGAAAGACGAGCCGGGTCCGCTCGTTCACGGCCGCCGCCACCGCATCGAGGTCGAACGCGTGGTCCACCAGGGGAACGGTCACGGCCACTCCCCCGGCGAGCTGGGTGTAGACGGGATAGACCTCGAACGAGCGCCACGGATACACCACCTCGTCGCCGGGATCGACGTAGGTGAGGCAGATCTGCTGGAGGAGGCCGACCGAACCACACCCGACGGTCACCGCGGCCGGATCCACCCGCAGCGATCGGGCCAGCGCAACCCGGAGTTCGGTCGCCCGATGGTCGGCGTAGCGGTTGACGCCCTTCGCCGCCGCTTCGATGGCGGCCGCGACCGACGGCACCGGCGCCCACGGGGTCTCGTTGGACGCGAGCTTGATGGCGTTCGTGATCCCGTGTTCCGCCTCGGCCTCGGCCGCGGCCTTTCCGGGCCGGTACGCGGGAAGCGCGTCGACTGCGGGTCTCGGACGTGGGGTCACGACGTCAGTCCTGGGCGAGCGACTCGGCCAGGTCGCGCAGCTTGTTCTTGGCCACCTTGTCGAGGGTGGCCCGGGGGAAGTCGTCGACGAAGTGCACGGCCCGCGGCACCTTGAAGTCGGCGAGCTGGGCGGCACAGTGCTCGATGATGGCCGCGCCGTGCGCGGCCTCGTCCTCGGGGGCATCGGGGCCCCTGATGACGAACGCCACCGCCACCTGGTCGAGCATCTCGTGGCTGCGCCCGACCACGGCGATGTCGGCGATGCCACCGACGGCCCGACAGGTGTCCTCCACCTGTTTGGCCGACACGTTCTCGCCACCGACCTTTAGCAGGTCCTTGTCGCGCTCCTGGTAGAAGAACTGCCCGTTGCCGTCGACCATCACCATGTCGCCGGTGCGGAACCAGCCGTCGTCGGTGAATGCCTTGGCATTGGCCTCGGGGTTGTCGAGGTACTCGAGGAACAGCTGGATGCCACGGGTGCCACGCAACCAGAGTTCGCCGGTCTGTTCGGGACCACACATCTCGCCGCTGTCGGGGTCGACCACGAGCGCTTCGTAGCCCGGCGTCGGCCAGCCCATCGTGCGGTCGGGGAACGGGTGATGCAGGGGTGCGTGGATGGCGTGGATCACGGTCTCGGTCATGCCGTAGGCGGGCAGGATCCGCAGGTTCAGCATCTTCTCGAGCGCCGGCATGACCAGTCCGAACACGCCGACGCGAATCGTGTGCTCGGGCACCGCCTGCCCGCCGATGGCCTTGAACACGAACGGGATCAGCGAGATGTGGGTGACCGAATGACGCTCGACGACCTCCCAGAACCGGCTGGCCGAGAACTTCGGCTGCAGGACGATCGTGCCGCCGACGCCGAGCACGCTCCACAACGACCAGGTCTGGGCGTTGACGTGGAAGAACGGCAGATAGATGAGGTAGGTGTCGCCCGGGCGGAGGTCGATGTTGCGGGGTCCGACGCGGCTGGTCCAGATGGCGTTGGCGTGGGTGTGCACCACGGCCTTGGGGAGCGATGTGGTGCCGGAGGTGAACATCACCCCCACCGGCAGCATCGGGTCGGCCGGCCGCTCGGGCACCGACGAGGCGTCGCCGAAGAGCGACTCCCACGCGTCGAACCCGTCGGGCACCTCGGCGCTCGCCGGCTCACCGCAGTCGTCGTCGGTCACCACCAGCCAGCCGAGTTGCGGCGCCGCATCCTTCACGAGTGCCGCGTACTGCGGCTGGGTGATCGCGCCGACCGCCTTCGTGTGCGAGGCGAAGTAGGCGACCTCGTTGGCCACCGAGCGAGTGTTGGTGGTGACCCCCACCGCGCCGATGCGGGCGCACGCATACCAGGCCAGCACCATCTCGGGACAGTTGTCGGCGTGGATCAGCACCCGGTCGCCGAGCGACACCCCTCGGGCCACCAGACCGGCGGCGATGCGCAGCGTGTCGTCACGGAACTCGCGATACGTCCAGGTCCGGGTGTGCCCGTCCCGGGGTTCCCACACGAGCAACGGGGTGTCGGGTTGCGCGTCGACCCACTGGTCGATCAGGTGGGGCAGGTCCTGCTCCACCATCTGGAACCGTACGATCGCAGCCTTGTCCATTACGGCCTTGTCCATTGCGTTCTCCTCCTCGATCACGCTGATCACCCGAGGGTGACGACCTCACTGGTCGGCTGTTCCGGGTCCTCGTCGGGCAGCAGAAACCGCCAGAAGACCGTGCCGCGGCGATGCGCGTCGGTGTCGAGCCAGTTGGGGTGACCGGGGTCCTTGGCCGACACCCAGATCTCGAAGGTGCCGTCGTCCTCCAGCTGGATCTGCACACCGTTGAGCGAGCTCTGTCGACCGCGGTACTCGAGCGTCTGCATGTGCGCGTTCCACAACATGACGTTGACGAACACGCCCGGGGGGATCGTGCCCCGCATCACGAGCGCTTCGTCCGGACCGAGGTCCCACCGACACATCGCGTAGTGGATGTCGGCCGCGCCGGGAACGGGAAGTCCCGAATCGCGGAAGCTGAACGGCTTCGGGAGCACGTTGGGCTCGGTGGAGGCGAAGGGCACCCCGACGCCGCTCTCGCCGAAGCGACCCTGCCTGGTCGTGACCTGGCGCAGGAAGGCGAGACCCTCGTTCATCCGTTCGGCCAGGAAACCGTCGGTGAGCGATGGCGGCGGTGTGTCGACATCGAGGCACTCGATGTCGATGTCGACGTGCACCTCGCTGTCATTCTGGGCGGAGACCGGCAGCTGGAAGTAGCCACGAACGATGACGGCGATCGTGCCGGGATCGAGCTCGATCCAATCCCCGCCGTCGGCGTCGGCCTGATCGGCACTGATCGTGAGGGAGTAGCGGCCCTCGGCGTCGACGGTGAGGGCCCGATCGTTGATGTCGCCGAGCAACGGACCGGCCATGCCACCGTCGTCGGCCCGGCCGTGCAACGTGAACGACGTGTAGCACTCGTCGGTGATGTGTCCGGTCACCCGGTACTTCCGGCTGCCGTCGATGCGTGCGTAGTGGTAGATCGCGTCGGGGTTGTCGCCCTGGAGCTTGCGCCCGGGATCCACGATCGACACGAACCGGGGATGCTCAGGCTGCGCTTCCCAGTACAGCGCCGA
This sequence comes from Acidimicrobiales bacterium, assembly GCA_040219515.1. Classification (NCBI taxonomy): domain Bacteria; kingdom Bacillati; phylum Actinomycetota; class Acidimicrobiia; order Acidimicrobiales; species Acidimicrobiales bacterium. The sequence continues at coordinate 71,131 of JAVJSI010000010.1, read as the reverse complement.
CATCGCTGCGAGCATCTGACCCACGTAGCGGATCGACTCGACCTGCTCGAGCGGTTCGATCCACCGGGCGGCGTCGAGGACATAGCCGTCGCGGATCTCGGTGAGGGCGGCGATCAGGTCATCGAGGGCGGCGGCGGCTTGTGGAATGGGATTGTCCGGCATGCGGCGAATACTGTCACGCGGTGCCCGAGAACCGCGAAGACGACCAGCAACTGATCGACCGCTTCGGCGGCCACGGCATCAACCGCGACAACGCGGCGCACTTCCGGGGCCGGCTGGAGCGCCGACTCCTCATGTCACGCTGCGGCGACTGCGGGCGCTGGCAGCACCCGAGCCGACCGATGTGTCCGGATTGCTGGTCGTGGAACATGACACCCGAGGAGGTGTCGGGTCGAGGCACCATCCATCTGCTCATGGAACTCCACCAGGGCCCGCCCGCCGAGGGAGTCGACTATCGCGACGGTCATCCGGTGGTGACGGTCGAACTCGAGGAGCAACCCGCCCTGCGGTTCACCTCCACGGTCACGGCCGACTTCCCCGACGACGATCTGGAGATCGGTGCCCCGGTGGAGCTCGAATGGATCGACCGGGACGGCACGCCGATGCCGGTGTTCCGCACGAGGTCGGCATGACGACCCGCAACCCGATGAAGGATCAGGTGGCCATCGTCGGACTCGGCTCGACCGGGTTCACCCGCGACGGAGACCGGTCACCGCTCGCCATGGCCCTCGCCGCCGCCACGGAGGCGATCCGCGACGCCGGCCTCACCGCCGCCGACATCGATGGCGTGGTGGCCACCAGCGAGCCCGGGGCCGACGGGCCCGAGGTCATCGCTGCTGCCCTCGGCATCACCGAGGCGACCCACCACACCAAACCGACGCCGGTCGCCATGTTCTCGCTGCTGGACGCGGCTCGGGCGGTGTTCACCGGCGCCGCCGACCACGTCCTCGTGGTGACGCCGGTGGTGATGGGGCCGTGGAACTCCCGACGAGCGGCCGACGACCCGTGGCGACGAGGCACCCGCAGTTCGATCCTGCCCATTCCCGAAGATGCCGGCAAGGCCGCGGCCTACGCCGCCTGGGCGAGTCGCTACATCCACGAGTACGGCGCGTCGAAGGACCCGTTCGCCCGGATCGCGATCAACTCGCGCACCAACGCGGCTCACAACCCGCTCGCCGCGATCGCCACGCCGCTCTCCTTCGGGGCCTATGACGCGGCCCGGATGATCCGCGATCCGCTCAACATCTACGACATGGACCTGCCGGTCGACGGAGCCGACGCGTTCGTGCTCACCACTGCGGAACGGGCTCGCGCGCTCCCTCATCACCCCGTCCTGATCCATGCGGCGACCTCGGGCATCGTCGGCAAGAACGACGAGGACCAGCTCGTTGGCCTGCACCGCACTGGCCAGCACGTCGTGGTCGAACAGCTGCGGCGACACAGCGACCTCTGGATCGACGACATCGACCTCTTCTATCCCTACGAGGGCTTCACGATCATCACCCTGGCCTGGTTCGAGAACTGCGGATTCTGCCCGCCCGGTGGCGCCGAATCGTTCCTTCGCGAACACTGGAACGACGACGCCCAGCGCATCGAGATCGACGGCCGCATCCCCGTCAACACCCACGGCGGATCGCTCTCCGAGGGCGCCACGCGCGGCACCGGCCATGTGCGCGAGGCTGTACATCAGCTCCGCGGCACGGCCGGACCCCGCCAGGTCGAGGGGGCGCAGGCCGCCCTCGTGACCCCTGGCGGCTTCTTCTTCAACCCCCAGGGCGCCGTCCTGCGACGGGCCTGATCCCCTCTGAAAGGGACGCGAATGCTCAGCGACGACCTCATCCTCATCAGCGTCGACGACCACATCTGCGAACCGGCCGACATGTTCACCGGCCACGTGCCGGGCCGCTACAAGGACCGGGCCCCACGGGTCGACACCGATCCCAACGGATTCCAGCAGTGGTGGTACGGCGAGGCATTGGGCCGCAATCTCGGCCTCAATGCGGTCGCCGGCAAGCCGCCCGAGATGTACAACGTGAACCCGAGCACCTACGCCGAGATGCGCCCGGGCTGCTATGACGTGCACGAGCGGGTCCGTGACATGTCGGCCGGTGGGCAGTTGGCCGGGCTCAACTTCCCGAACTGGCCGGGCTTCGCCGGCCAGGTGCTGAGCGAGGGCCCCGACCGCGACGTCAACCTCGTCATGATCCAGGCCTACAACGACTGGCACGTCGACGAGTGGTGCGCCGCCTACCCGGACCGTTTCATCCCCTGCGGCCTCGTGCCGCTGTGGGACGCCGAACTCGCGGCCGCCGAGGTCCGCCGCCTCGCCGCCAAAGGGGTGCGGGCCATCACGTTCTCCGAGAACCCCGCTGCGCTCGGTGTGCCGTCGATCCACTCCGGCTTCTGGGACCCGCTGTTCGGCGCGTGCAGCGACGAGGGCGTCGTGTTGTGCTGCCACATCGGCTCCTCGTCGAAGGGCATGAACACGTCACTCGACGCGCCCCAGTCGGTGCCGATGAACCTGTCGCCCGTGAGCACGATGTACACCCTCGCCGATCTGCTGTGGTCGGACCTCTGGCACAAGTTCCCCTCGCTGAAGTTCGCGCTCAGCGAGGGCGACATCGGCTGGATCCCCTACCTCCTCCAGCGAGCCGACCACGTCCAGCGCCGCCACCACGGGTGGACGGAACACACCTTTCCCGCGGGCATGACCAGCGCCAGCGACGTCTTCAAGACCCACATGCTCTGCTGCTTCATCGAGGATCCGGTCGGCATCGGCCTGCTCGACCAGTTCAACCTCGACAACGTGATGTGGGAATCGGACTTCCCCCACAGTGACAGCTCGTGGCCACTCGCCCCCGAGAGTCTGGCCGCGCAGTTCGCCTCGGTCGACGACGAGACCATCGCCAAGATCACCCATCGCAACGCGATGGCCCACTTCGATTTCGACCCGTTCTCCGTCCGGCCCGAGGAGCGGTGCACGGCGGCCGCGCTGCGGGCCGAAGCGAGCGACGTCGACACGGTCACCCATGTCGGTCGGGCCCCCGACCAGTCCGATCGAGAGTTCTTCCGGGAGTTGTCGACCCGGGCCCTGCGGGGCCGCAAGTAGTACGCGTCCCAGTCGGAGGCCGTCCCACTCGGAGGGATGCGTGCGCGACAGATAGTGGAATCTGCCTCGCCCGATGTCGGTTCGTCACGTTGCGGTGACTAGAACGTCGCGATGCGCAAATTCATCTTCCTGCTCGGCCTCCTGGTCGCGTTCGCCCTCGTGGCCGCGTCCTGTGGCGACGACTCGTCGGATTCCTCGGATTCCGACACCACGACCACCGAGACGGGTGACGAGCCCGACACCGATGAGCCGGATACCGACGAGTCCGACACCGACACGCCCGAGGACACCTCCGTCGACGGCGATGTCGAGCTGACGGCCTCCGCCCGTGGTATCACCGAAGACACCATCCGTATCGGTCTCGCCATGCCCGACGTCAGCGCCTTCAACAACAGTGGCGACCAGGCCGCCCGCTATCAGGTCGTGGTCGACGACATCAACGCCAACGGCGGCGTGATCGGACGCCAGATCGAGCTGGTCATCGCCGAGTGGGACCTCCTCGACACGACCGGCTTCGACGCCGCGTGTGTCGAGCTGACCGAGGACAACGAGCTGTTTGCCGTCGTCACCCGAACCCCGGCCGGCTTCGGCGCGATGACGTGCTACACGGAGCTGGGTGACACCCTCGTGGTCAACGGCCTCGATCTCCTCGACGTCGAGATCGCCCGGTCCGACAACCTGCTCTACAGCGTTCTCTCCGACACGTTCCAGGCGATGATCGGTGGCATCGATCAACTCACCGACGAACTCGCCGACGCCAAGATCGCGGTGACCGCCGCTGAAGAGGGCGGGGGCGGCGATCGCGCCGACCAGCTCACTGCCCACCTCGAGTCCCTCGGCCTCGATGTCGTCGCCACGACCGTGTCCAATGTCAGCTACTCCGACGACCCGACCGCCGCCCTCACCGAGTACGACCGGTTTGCCGAGGTCTGGAACAGCGAAGGGGTGACCCACGTGGTCGGCGTCGGCAACGGCGTGATCGGTGCGGCCTACGCGCTGGACAACAACGGCCTCGGCGACACCATGACGCTCATCACACCGATCATCGGCGTGCGCACGCTGAACAGCCTCGGCGCCGTGCTCGAGAACCTCGACATGATCGGGGTGGCCGTGCCCGACCCCGGCCTGGTGGCCGAGCAAGGGATCAACGGCATGCCGGAGTGCATCGCACTGATCGAGGAAGCGCTCGACGAGACCGTGATCTTCTTCCCGGAGGAGGAGGAGCTCAACGCGCTCTCCTCCACCTTCATGGCGTGCGCCTCGTTCGACTTCCTCACCGCGGCGCTCGAGGCCGTCGGGCCCAACCCCACCCGTGAGGACTTCGTTGCCCTCACCAGCGGTGGCTTCTCGTTCGAGATGACCAGTGCCGGCGCCGCGTCGACCGACGATGGCAAGGCCTACATGAACGACGACTCCGGCCTCGTCTACGACTGGGACGGTTCCGCATTCACCCTGCGGGGCTGATCGTCACCGTCGGCTGGCCGGCCGTCAGGCCGGTCAGCCGACCGACGCGATCCAGTCGAGCGCCGAGCGATAGTCACGAGCGACCGGCATCTCCGGGTATTTCTCGGGGAGGCCGTCGGGCGGGTGGATGAAGCTGGCGGCGTCGGCCGCGAGCAACATGCCCAGGTCGTTGTGCGAATCACCCATGGCGGTCACGTGGTAGTTGAGGGACTGGTAGCTCTCCACGGCCCGGCGCTTGGGATCGGCGACCCGAGGTGAGAACGAGACGACGCGGTCGTCCTCCACGCCCAGCCGGTGGCACAGGAGATGGGGTCGACCCAGCTGTTCCATGAACGGCTCGGCGAACTGCTCGAAGGTGTCGGACAGCAGCACCACCGGATGACGGCTCCGCAGTTCGTCGAGGAAGTCGCGAGCCCCGTCGAGGACGGTGAGCCCGCGAATCACGTCCTGGATGAACGACAACGTGATGTCATGCTGCGCGAGCACCTCGATCCGGTAGTCCATGAGGACCTGGTAGTCGGGTTCGTCGCGGGTGGTGCGGCGAAGCTCGTCGACGCCGGATTCCTCGGCCACGGCGATCCAGATCTCCGGGGTGACCACACCCTCCATGTCGAGTGTGATGACTCGTTGGCGGTCGGTCACGAGACCAACCCGGCGGCGAGGTCCTCGGCCAACTCGTCGCCATCGGCGAACGCGAGATCGTGGGCCCACGCCCGCTTGAGGTACAGATGGGCGTCGACCTCCCAGGTGTAGCCCATGCCGCCGTGCACCTGGACACAGTCCTTGCCGCACGCCGCGGCGGCGGTGGAGGCGAGGATCTTGGCCACCCCCACGCTTCGTTCGGGTGCACCGACACCGTTGCCGTCGAGCGTGGCACCGGCGGCGTAGACGGCGGCACGCAGCACCTCGACTCGGGTGATCATGTCGGCACACCGGTGCTTGACCGCCTGGAACCGGCCGATCGGCTGGCCGAACTGTTCCCGTTCCTTCGCGTAGGCGACGGCGAGTTCGGTGGCCCCGATGGCGACACCGAGTTGGAGCGCAGCGACGAGGAATGATCCGTGCAGCCGCCACTCGTCGGCCGCGTCGGCGTCGGCGATCCGGACGCCCTTCGGGAGGCCGGGGATCCGGCGCACGGGAGTGAGCGGGTCGAGCGGTTGCCGGGCGTCGGTGCCGACGAGTTCCTCGGCGGGCACCGACCAGAGTCCCTCGTCGTCGCTGATCACGATCACGTCGGCCCACACTGCGTGCTCGACATTTGCCGATCCCGAGGTGCGCTCGACCGTGGCGACCACGACGCTGCCGTCCGCGGCGCCCTCGATCAGACCGGCGGCCAGGGTGGTGGCGACCAGCGGGCCCGGCACCAGTCGGCGACCGAGCTGCTCGAACACCACGGCGGCTTCGGCCCATCCGAGGCCGACGCCACCGTCGGCTTCGGCGAGGCACAGCGAGAAGACGCCGGTGTCGGCGAGTTCACGCCAGCGACCTCGATCGAGGCCGCTCTCCTCCATCGCCCGGACGGCCTCGATGCCGAAGCGTCCCGCACACAGCGATGCCACCCCTTCGGCCAGAGCTTCCTGGTCCTCGGTCAGTTCGAAATCCATGTCAGCGATCTCCCCGCGGCAGGCCGAGCAGCCGTTCACCGACGATGTTGCGCTGTATCTCGGAGGTACCGGCGGCGATGGTCAGCGTGAGGGTGTAGAGGCGTTCGGCGACATGGTCCATGTCGCTGAGATCGAGCGTGTCGCCGATGGCGAGACCGGCGCGACCCAGGATCTGTTCGGCCAGGTCCGCCATGCGCTTGCGCACATCGGCGTAGGCGAGCTTGAAGACCGAGCCGCCGGGGCCGACGGAACCGGTCCGTTGGGCCTGGCTCACATTGCGTTTGGTGAGTGACCAGAGCGCGTCGAGTTCGGCGTCGAGCACGCCGAGCTCGCGACGGATGCCCATGTCGTCCCAGGCCGTGCCCGAGCGTCGCGTGACCTTCTGGGCCACGCGGGCGAGGTCGGCCAGCAGTCGCTGCGAGGAGATCACCTCGGAGATGAAAGCCGTGCCGCGTTCGAAGGAGAAGGTGACGTTGGTGACCCGCCAACCGTCGTTCTCGTCGCCGACCCGGTTCACCTTGGGAATGCGCACCTCGTCGAGGAACATCTCGGCGAACTCGCCCGAACCGAGAGCCGTCTCGATCGGTCGGATCTCGATGCCGGGGAGATCCATCGGCATGATGATCCAGGTGATGCCCTTGTGCTTCGGCACCTCGGTGTCGGTGCGCACGAGCAGTTCGCAGTAGTCGGCCACCTGCGCGAACGACGTCCAGATCTTCTGGCCGGTGACGACATAGTCATCGCCGTCGTCGACGGCTCGAGTGGCCAATGAGGCGAGGTCGGAACCTGCGCCCGGCTCGGAGAAGCCCTGGCACCACACGTGGTCACCCCGGAGAATCGGCGCCAGATGGGTGGCCCGCTGCTCGTCGGTGGCCTCGGCGATGAGGGTGGGCCCGGCGTGGAGCTGGCCGACGAAGTTCACACCGACATACGGCGCGCCGGCCCGCTCGGTCTCCTCGAGGAAGATGAGGTGCTCGGTGGGGGTGCTCCCCCGGCCGCCGAACTCGGCCGGCCAGTGGATCCCGGCGTAGCCGGCCTCGTGCAATCTGGCCTGCCACGCCGTGTCGTAGGCGCGCCGAGCGACCAGGTCGGTGTGGTCGGCCGGCAGCGGCGGAACGTCGGGGAGGGTGGAGGAGAGCCACGACCGCAGTTCGTCGCGGAAGTGCTCCTCTTCCTCGGTGTAGCGCAAGTCCATCGGCCGCTGATGGTAGGCGCGCCGAACCCTCGCCACGCAGCTGGGCACTTCGTGGTCATCAGCGCGTCAGAGTAGGTTCGCCGCCATGTCCGAGTCCCCACACGACGACGCCGACACCGTCGACATCCCCACCCGTTCCAGTCGCGATCGCAACGAGCTTCGCAGCGCCATGACCGCCTGGCTCACCTCCCGGCTCGGCGCCGATGCCGACGTCACCCTCGGGGAGGTCACGAGTCCCGATGGCAGCGGCATGTCCAGCGAAACGCTGCTGTTCGACGCCACGTGGACGGAGGGGGGATCCCGGGAAACCCAGGCGCTGGTCGCCCGGGTGGAGCCCGACGATGCCGACGTGCCGGTCTTCCCCACCTACGACCTCGAACTCCAGTACCGGGTGATGGACCTGGTCGGCGCCAACAGCAACGTGCCGGTGCCGAACACCCGCTGGTACGAAGCCGACCCGGGTCCGCTCGGCAAGCCGTTCTTCGTCATGGACCGGGTCAGCGGTCGCGTACCGGCCGACATCCCGCCGTATCTGATGGACGGGTGGCTCCTGCAGGCATCGCCACAGCAACAACGGGAACTCCAGGACCACACCGTGGGCATCCTGGCCGACCTCCACGGCATCGCGATCGACGGACTCGACGTCGAGTTCCTGGACACACCGGCGTCGGGCAGCACGCCCCTCGCCCGCCACGTGCAGTACCAGCGGAACTACTACGACTGGATTCGTGGCGATCGTCGGCATCCGATCATCGAGCGCACCTTCGCCTGGCTCGACGAGAACTGGCCCACCGATGAGGGTCCGACGGTGATCAGCTGGGGCGACAGCCGCATCGGCAATGTCATGTACGAGGCCGATGGATTCGCGCCGGTCGCCGCGTTCGACTGGGAGATGGCCGCGCTGGCGCCCCAGGAGATGGACCTCGCCTGGATGGTGTTTCTGCACACCTTCTTCCAGGAGATCGCCAACGCCCTCGAGATCCCCGGCATGCCCGGCTTCCTGCGGCGCGAGGACGTGATCGCCACCTACGAGACCCGATCGGGCCGTCGAGTGCAGAACTTCGAGTGGTTCGAGGTCTACGCGGCGCTACGGCATGCCATCGTCATGGCTCGCGTCCGTGAGCGCTCGGTGCACTTCGGGGAGGGCGAGTGGCCCGACGACATCGACGACGTGATCCCTCATCGCCATGTGCTCGAGCAGATGATCGACGGAAGCTGGTGGGACCGATGACCAACCCGCTCGGCCCGCTGCTTCCCGAGGACGAGGGGTTCACCCATCAGATCCCGGAGACGTTCGCCCAGGTCGCATCGAGCGATCCGTCGTGGACGGAGAAGGTCTGCGCCATGGCGATGGCCCGCGACGGCAGCCTCCAGATCGGCTTCGGGCTCGGCAAGTACACCAACCGCAACGTCATGGACGGCTACGGCGCAGTGAGCCGGGGCGTCGAGCAGTTCACCGTGCGGGCCAGCCGGCAACTCGAACCGCAGCCGACCACCACGATCATCGGACCCCTCCACTACGAGGTCGTCGAACCGCTGCAGAAGGTGCGGTTTCGGCTCGAGGCCAACGACACCCAGCCCATCGCGTTCGACTGGCTGTTCGACGCGGTCGTGCCTCCGTTCGAGGAGGAGCGGTCGTTTCGGCGCCGCGCCTATCGCACGGCCACCAACCTGGTGCGCTACCACCAGACCGGCGTGTGCTCGGGTTGGATCGAGGTCGACGGTGTGCGCACCGAGATGACACCCGATTCATGGGTGAGCACCCGTGACCACTCGTGGGGCGTGCGCTACGACGTGGGCACACCGCCCACCGACACCCAGCCCGGCGACGGCATTCCCGACGGCGTCGGGTTCCAGATGATCTGGTGCCCGGCCCTGATGCAGCGCGCCGACGGCTCCCACTACGCCCTGCACCTGCACTTCACCTGGCACGCCGTCGGTGACCACGGCCAGAAGATGGTCACGGCTCAGGTCGAACACTCCGACGGTTCGAGGGATCAGATCGTCGACATCGTCCCCCATCTCCGCTTCGACCCCGACAACCGGCGACTGCTCGGCGGCACCCTCGACTGTCGCATGGCCGACGGTTCGGCCCGGCCGATCACGATCGAGGTCATGGGCGACACCGGTGTGCATCTCGGTGCCGGTCTCTACTTCGGGTTCGACGGTCACCACCACGGCGAATGGCGGGGCGTCGACCACATCGACGGTGAACACATCGCGGACTGCAGCACGCCCGAGATGGCCCGTCGACTCCACCAGATCCGCGACACCGCGGTGCGCCTCGTCGACCCGGTCGGCGAGGCCGAGGGGTGGGGCAACTGTCAGCCGATCGCCAGCGGCCCGTGGCCCGATCTCGGCCTGGGCAACGAGTCCTGGATGTGAGACGGGCACGGGTCAGCCCTTGAGGCGCGCCTTCGCCTCCTTCTTGAAGACCGTCAGCTGCACCCGTTCCTCGCGCTCCTTGTAGAAGTCGTCGAGGGGATAGCAGCCCGAGATCAGCCCCCCTCGAGGTGCGGTGGTGCAGTCGGAGAACGTGCGACACAACAGCCGTCGATCGAGGCTTCGGCCGGCCATGACGTCCGCCGGCATGTGCGGGTAGGAGAGGATCATGCGGCCGAGCCCGATCGAGTCGGCCGCGCCCGCGGCCACCATGGCCTGGCCGACGTTGGGCAGCCACTCCTGGAGATACGAGAGGCCGGCGCCGACGATGCGCATCCCCGGGTGGTGGTTCGTCACCTCGGCGGTGGCGGCGATGATGCGGGCCACCCCGACCAACGGATCCTCCGGCGGCTGGTAGCCGTCGGAGGGCGGGAAGAACGCAGGGCGCTGCGCATGGGGCACGTAGTACGGGCTGCCGACGGTGGCGCACACGAGGCCGACGCCCAGCATGTGGAGCACGTCGAGCAGCGCATGGGTCTCGCGGAGATCGATGCCGTGACCGGTGCCGTCACCACCGAACGCATACGGGTAGTCGCCGGTGGTCTCGGGCGTGCCCACGCCGCCCTCACCGGGCACATGGGGCACGAGGTCGAAGAACGACAATCGGATCCCCACACCGAGGCCCGGCGCCCTGGCCCTGATCCCCTCCACCACCGAGCGGACGAACTGGGTGCGGCCGAGGAGGTCGCCGCCATAGCGGCCGGGCCTGTCGTGGGCGCTGAGGAACTCGTGGCCCAGATAGCCGTGGCAGGCCTTCACGTCGACGAAGTCGAAGCCCGCCTGATGGGCGAGCACGGCGCGATCGATGAACTGCTCGACCAGTTCGTCGATCTCGTCATCGGTGAGGATCTCACCATCGGCCGACCCGACCCGACGGTCGAGCAGCGGATGACGGTAGAGGGTGCGGGGCGCAGGCCCCGACGCATCGGGGCGGGCGTAGCGTCCCGAGTGGGTGAGCTGGAGCACGGCCACCTGGCGAGGGTCGAGCAGCTCGCGTAACGCTGCGATGTCGTCGACGGTGGTCTCGTCGAGCACGAGTTGGCGGGGGTTGGCCTTGCCGTCCTCGCGCACCGCCGTGGCCTCACCCCACACGAGGCCGGTACCGCTCGACGCAAAACGCCCCCACCGGCGACGGACGAGATCGGAGGGACGTCCGTCGGGTTCGGCGTCCCAGCCCTCCATCGGCAGCACGGCCCATCGGTTGGGGGCGAACCGGGTGCCGGCGCTGCCGTCGGTGATCGTCATCGGCGCGGCGAGCACACCAGCCGGGTCGATCTCGTCGTCGATCGGGATCTCCACGCCGAGTGAGGCCAGATGATCCCGGAACGCGCCGACATCGGTCAGCTTCTTCACCTGGGTGAACCGTGGCATCAGAGCACTCCCAGTCGTTCACCGATGTCACGCAGGACCGCTCGGTCGGACTCGGGGCGGCGGGGCGCGCCGTCGGGGACGTTGTCGGAGGACGCCCAACCTCGGAGCTCGAGGAACATCGCGGCATCGTGGCGATAACCGGGTACCGGCGGTCGGAAGGTGAAATGCCCCAGGTACTGCAACATGTCGTTGAGTTCGTAGAACCCCGGATCGCCGTCGCGCCACAGACGATCGCGACGAGCGAAGAGGTCGGGGGCGAAGGTCGACAGGCCGAGGAGATAGTCCGACCCGTACATCACCATGTCGATGCCGAGATCGTTGCCCGTCATCACCTTGAAGTCGGGGCGCACCGCATCACGCAGCGCGAGGCGTGCCCACTCGAGCTCCCGGCTGAGCGACGAGTGCTTGGCGCCCACGCACTGCGGGATGTCGAGCAATTCCCGGTAGGTGTCGAGTGAGAAGATCCGGCCGTAGGGGACGAACATCGGGCCGAGTTCGAAGCCGAGGAACTCGTCGAGACCGGCGCCGATCGAGGCGAGGGCCTCGATCCACTCGCCCTCGGTGCCTTCGTTGAGGCCGTGACTCGGGAAGATCACGGGGGTTCCCCCGCGGTCGGCGATGTCGGTCGCCGCCGCCAGATACGCGCCGACGTCGACCGGATCGCCCGCGTGGTCGGCGACGAAGGCACCGGCTGCGAACCGGCCGCCCGTCACCTCTCGCGCCAGGTCGAGCACGCGCAACTTGGTCGCCGCGTCGAGGAGCTGCACGTAGCCGGTGTCCATGTTCACCCCCGGCACCAAGCCGACCTCGTGGGTACGGGCGATGTGGGCTTCGGTGGCCGCCCAATCGATCCCACCCTCGGCCGTGTGCGGCAACAGCACCGCCGACATCCCGGTGATCGCCCGTCGCGGCCGGAGCATCGACGTGACATCGAGATCGACTCTGTCGAGATCAGCCACTCTGGTCTCCCCACCCACCCCGCATGCCACCGTCGATGGTCACCTTGCGCTCGGCGAACAGCCAGCGCCCGTCGACGCAGCGGTAGCGGTCGATGTAGCGGCCCCAGTGGTCGAGTCCGCGGTCGGTCAGCACCTGGTAGTAGCACCGGCTGGACGCCGTGTCCCGCGACTCGAGATCGATCTGGAGGGTGGCCGTGAAATGGCGGATGAAGCGGGCCCGAGCGGACTCGCCGCCACCGGTCTTCGCCGCCGCGCCGGCGAACATCGCCTCGATCTCGGGGAGCCCGCGATGCGAGCCCGACGGAATGTGCATCACTGCGTCGGGAGTGAAGAGCGCGAGCACCGGTCCGAACCTACCGGCGTCACCGTTGGCGTTGTAGCGGGCGACCAGGTCACGGATCTGTTCGCGGGCATCGAGTTCCCATTGCTCCATCCGCTTTGACTATCACGTCGCGTTCGATCCAGGTCACCCGTCCGCTCCCACTAGCGTCACCCTCCATGACCCGAGTCGAGCGAAGATGAAGCCCTACCCCGCACCGATCGACGGTCTCGCAGTGACACGCGAGGGCGGCGTCGTCGGGGTCGAGATCAACCGTCCGGCGCGACGCAATGCCGTCACCGACGAGATCGTGCAGGCGTTGATCACGGTCGTCGAGGCGGCCGGTTCCGACGACGATGCCCGGGTGATCCACCTTCACGCCGCCGGCGACCATTTCTGTTCCGGGTTCGACCTCGCCGGCCGGTCCAAGCCCGACACGCCACCGCGAACCGGCTCGACCCAGCGCCGGATGCGCTGGCAGGTGAACGAACTCATCCCGACGATGCTCGAGACACAGACGCCGATCGTCGTGTCGGCCCGCGGCGCGGCGATGGGCCTCGGACTCGGCCTCGTGCTCGCCGCCGACTTCGCGATCGTGGCCGACGACGCTCGGCTCTCGGCGCCGATGGTGCGGTCCGGGTTCACCCCCGACAGCGGCATCTCCTGGCTGGTGCCCCGCCTCGTCGGCGTGGCCCGGGCGAAACGACTGCTGATGCTGGGCGAAGAGATCGACGGCGTCACTGCGGCCGAATGGGGCCTGGTCCACTCATCGGTCGACGCCGATCGGGTCGAGGAAGACGCGACCGCTTTGGTCCAGCAGCTCTCGACGAGCGCCACCGTCGCCGTCGGTCTGGCCAAGGGGCTCGTCCACCGCTCGCTGACGGCCGAACTCCCACGGCACCTCGCCGACGAGGCCATGGCCATCGAGTTGTCGAGCCGTTCCGGCGACTTCAAGGAGTCGAGCCGAGCGCGACGCGAGCAGCGGCCCCCGGACTTCGACGGGCGCTGACGCCCGCTCCGTCTGGACCCGACGTTTGTAGGCCTGCCGGAACGGGTAGCAACTGCCCCGGGTTCGGCTGCGGCACCAATCCATCGAGTCCGCCGCTCCGAACCGCTTACGCGGAGGTGAGAAATCTCATTTGCGCTGCGCCTTCGGCAACCCCGCTGTCCGCGCCTTTCCACAGGAGACCACATGCCACGTAAAAGAGCAGCGCTGATAGCAGCGCTTGCGCTCGCGGCGAGCGTCGTCAGCATCACGCCTTCCCAGGCCGCTGACCACCTCGAAGCACCGCTCGCGCAAGCAGACGGACGAACTGACATCAACGACCTGTACGCGTTCCAGTCACCGGAGGATCCGTCGAAGACGGTGCTCGTGATGACCGTGAACCCGGCAGCCGGTGCCCTCAGTCCGACCACGTTCGACCCCTCCGGCACCTACGAGTTCCACGTCGACACCGACGCGACGCTCGGTGGCGACGACGACGCCTCGAAGGACAAGACGATCTCGATCGACTTCGGTACCCCCAACGCCGGCGGCGACCAAGCCGTCACCGTTTCCGGCGCGGTATCGGGCAGCGGCACGACGGGCACCGAGTTCTCGTTGGACGACGGCGGAACCGCCATCGCCGGCCTCTACGACGATCCGTTCTTCTTCGACTTCGCCGCGTTCCAAGGCACGGTCAAGGGAATGGGCTCCGCGCAGTTCTGTGAGCTCGAGGGCGACACCACCGGTGTCGACTTCTTCGCAGGCTTCAATGTGAGCGCCATCGTTCTCGAGGTCGATTCCGACTCGATCACCGACGCCGGCACGAACATCGGGGTCTGGGCCGAGACCGGCAGGGACGGCATCGACCAGGTCGACCGCATGGGTCGTCCGGCAATCGCGACGGTTCTGGTTCCCGACGGTGCCGAGGACGCGTACAACGCTGCCGATCCCGACAACGACCAGGCGAACTTCGCCGATGCCGCTTCGGCTTCGCTCGAAGCGCTGAGCGCGTTCGGTGGCGACACCGGCTACACGCCTGCTGAGGCCGACGCCTTGGCCGATGCGTTCCTGCCGGACATCTTGACGATCGACGTCAGCAACCCCGCCGGCTATGGCGCGCCGTTGAACGGTCGTGGCCTCGCCGACGATGTCATCGACATCTCGCTGCCGGTTGTCACCGGTGACGCGAGCGCCGTTGGTGGCCCCAACGTCGGTACGGTCACACTCACGACCGACTGTGTCGATGCCAACGACAAGCCGTTCTCGGACTCGTTCCCGTATCTCGCAGCCGCCAACGCTTCCGCTCCCGCGGAAACGACGACGTATGCGCTGATCCTCGAGAACCTCACCGATGCACAGCCCTTCTCGCCGCCGGTCGCGGTGACGCACAACGCCGGTCTCCCGACCGCCGTGACGGTCGCCGAACTCGGTGCCGAGGCAAGTGACGAGCTCAATGCAATCGCCCGCGACGGCGACCCTGCACCGCTCGTGGCTGCGCTCGAAGCCGAAAAGGTGTTGTCGCCGGCGATCATCACCGACGTCGTCGACCTCGGCCGACCACTGCCGCCGTCCGACACTCGCATCAGCGGGTTCGCGGACCGCGCCGTCTACACCATCGATGCTCGCCCCGGCGATGTCTTGTCGGTGTTCGGCATGCTCATCTGCACCAACGACGGCTTCACCGGCCTCGACCGCGGTGAGCTCCCGGACCAGTCGGAGACCTTCAGCTTGAGGGGCTACGACGCCGGTAGCGAGGAGAACACCGAGATGTCCGAGGACATCGTCGATGCGTGCTCGGACCTCGGTCCGGTGGTTCTCGACGGTGATCCCGATGGCAACGACGACTCCGCTGCGGTCGACACCGACCCGGTCGGCGTCATCGCCGCCCATCCCGGCGTCGACGGCACCGTTGGCGACCTGCTCCCCGCCCATGGCTGGGACGAGCCGGCTGCTTCGTTGACCGTGGTCAAGATCGTCGATGCCTTCGGCGACGACACCGGAGATCGTTTCGAGCCGGAGATCAACCTGCTTGCGGCCGCATCGATCACCACGGGCACATCACCCACCACGTACGAACCGGACGCCCCGGTGACGCGTGGTCAGATGGCGACCTTCATCAGCCGTTCACTCGGGTTGCCGGACGCTGGCCCCAGCCCGTTCACGGACATCGCCGGCAGGTACTACACCGACCACATCAATCGGCTCTACGCCGCCGGTATCACCACCGGTACATCTCCGACGACGTTCTCGCCGGAGGAGCCGATGACCCGTGGCCAGATGGCAGCGTTCCTCAACCGAGCGCTGAAGTTCCCGGCCGCGTCGAGCGGTCCGTTCACCGACACCGGCGGTAGGTACTACACCGCCGACGTCAACGCCCTGTTCGCCGCCGGTATCACCACCGGCACCTCGAGCACGACGTATTCACCGAGCGACACCGTCACCCGAAGCCAGGAAGCCGGCTTCCTGACGAGGGTCCTCGGCGCCCGCCCGATCACCAGCTGATCGGCACGCTCGGGGCCCAGCGAACGCCCGCCCGTTCGCTGGGCCCCTCCTGCCCCCTCCCACTTCTCGCTCGCCATCCCCTCCCCTCTCTCGAAGGTTTCTCGACATGAGTCGGTCCGTCCGCTTCCTCCTCCTCTCCGGCCTCGCGGTCATCGCTGCCGGCCTCGTCATCGCTCTCGGTTGGGCACGCCTCGGCGACTCGCCGACCTCAGCGTCGGCCGACGCCGATGACGCCGTCGACGCCGATGACGCCGTCGACGTCGAAGACACGCCGACCGCGCCTCCGGCGTCGGTCGATGCTGTCGCGCCCATCGATCCGGTCGATCCGCAGTCGCTCGGCATCAGCCTCGAGATCGACAACACCCGCGCGCCGCTCGCCGAGGTCGCCGAGCAGTTCCGAACTCGCGTCGCGGCGGCACCCGACGACCACGTCTCGCTCACCCTGCTCGGCTCCGTGTTGCTCTCCCAGGCGAGGGAGGACGCCGACCTCGACCTCTACTCCGAGGCCGAGGCGGTCGCCGAACAGGTGCTCGAGCTGGCACCCAGCAGCACGGATGGCCAGCTCCTGCTCATCAACGCACTCGCCGCCCGCCACGAGTTCGCCGCCACCCTCGAAGCCAGTTCGGAGATACTCGAACGCGAGCCTGACAACGTCGACGCGCTCGCGGCATTGGGTGACGCCCAACTGTCGCTCGGCGACACCGCCGCCGCAGAGGCCACCTTCACGAAGCTCGCGGAACTCGACCGCAACGCCGGCGTCGTCTCGCGACTCAGCCGGACCGCGTACCTCGACGGCGACACCGCTCAGGCCGCCGACTTGGCCGTCGAGTCGCTCGAACTGGCCCAAGGTCTCCCGCTGCGTCCGTCCGACGCGGCCTTCTACTGGTTCCAGCTCGGCTACGTGCTCTTCGAAGGCGGCGACGTCGAAGGATCCGCGGCCGCGCTCGAGAACGCTGTCGGAATCGCGCCGGAACACCCGGGGGCCAACGAACTGCTGGGTCGGGTGCGTTCCAGTCAAGGACGTTTCGACGAGGCGATCGCGATCTACGAAGGTCTGCTCGCACGAGGACCCGCCGCGGACCTGCACGGAGAACTCGCCCGTCTCCTTCGCCTCGGAGGCAACGACGCCGATGCCGACACCCAGGTGCAACTCGGTCTCGACCTCGCGGCCGAGACCATGGACTCCTACCCCGCTGAGCGCCGACATCTCGCGTCGTTCCTCGTGGACCACGACCCCGAAGCAGCCGTGCGTCTCGCAGAGACCGATCTGGCCGAACGACAGGATGCCGGCGCCTACGACATGCTCGGATGGTCGCTTCACGCGGCCGGACGATCGGCCGAGGCCGATCCGCTGATGCAGCAGGCGGTGGCGAACGGGCCCATGTCCGCCGAGCTCTTCCACCGAGCCGGCGTGGTCGCCGCTGCGGTCGGCGACGATGAGCGGGCGATCGGCCTGCTCGACGCTGCGTTGACGCTCAACCCGACGTTCGACCCCATCGACGCCCCGCAGGCCGAAGACCTGCTCGACGAACTTCGGGGTTGATCCGCACGGGGTTGATCCGCACGGGGTTGGTCAGCGAGGAGCGAAGCGTTGGCCGGCGTCGAGACGCAGGCAGCCGCCGTTGAGCATCGGATTGTCGATGATGGCGAGCGCGAGCTTGGCGTACTCCTCGGGCCGGCCGAGACGCTTCGGGAACGCAGCGTCCTTGGTGAGCGCGTCGGCGAACTCGTCGGGGATGCCCTTCGTGAGACCGGTGGCGAAGAGGCTCGGGGCGATGGCGTTGACCCGAATGCCGAGCGACCCGAGATCCCGTGCCATCGTGAGGCACATCCCGGCGATCCCGGCCTTGGCCGCGGTGTAGGCGACCTGCCCGATCTGACCCTCGAAGGCGGCGATCGACGCGGTGTTGATCATGACACCACGCTCGCCGTCCTCGTTCGGCTCGTTCTCGCTCATGATCGCGGCGGCCAGGCGATTGATGTTGAACGAGGCCACCAGGTTGAGGTCGACGACACGACGAAAGTCGTCGAGTGGATGGGGCCCGTCCTTCGACAGTGTGCGCTTGGCCACGCCGCCGCCGGCGGTGTTGACGACCGCGTCGAGCCCACCGAGCGACGCGGCGGCCGCGGCGAGCACCGTCTCAGTGCCGTCGAAGTCCGTCACGTCACAGGCATGAAACGTGGTACCGCCGCCGATCTCGGTGGCGACTGCGTCGCCGTCCGACGAGGCGAGATCCAGGATCGCCACCGTGCCGCCACCCGCGACGATGGCCTCGACCGTCGCCCGGGCCATGCCCGACGCGCCACCGACCACCACGGCTCGTAGTCCCTTGATCTGCATGTTCGCTCTCCCCTGCGTTCGGCAGGAATCATCGCGCGGCCGCCTTTCTACGGACGAATGCGGGCGCAGTAGGGTCACCGCCCATGGGCACAGCACCGTGGGCAACCATTCCCGAACTGATCGACGACGCCGCCGCTCGATTCGGCGACAACGAGGCAATGGTCGACGGGGACGTCCGCTGGAACTTCGTCGAGTTCCGCGACGAGATCCGCCGCGCCGCCCGCGCGCTGATGGCGAGCGGCGTCGAGAAGGGCGACACCGTCGCCGTCTGGGCCCCGAACATCTGGGAGTGGGCCGTGGCCGCCCTGGGCGTGCACGTGGCCGGCGGCGTGGTCGTGCCGGTGAACACCCGCTGGAAAGGGCGGGAGGCCGAGTACGTCCTGGGCAACAGCGGCGCCAAGATGCTCTTCACGGTCACCGACTTCCTCGACACCGACTACGTGGCTGCATTACGAGACGCGAACGTGCCCCCGACGCTCGAAGAGATCGTGGTCATGCGGGGCGCGGTGCCGGAGGGCACCACCTCGTTCGCCGCTTTCCTCGCCCGAGCTGATCAGGTCGACGACGCCGCACGGGCTGAACGCACCGCCACTGTGACCGGCGAGGACCTCTGCCACATCATGTTCACCTCGGGTACCACCGGCGACCCGAAGGGCGCCATGCTCGGCCACTCGGCGATCTGCCGTGCGTATCTGTCGTGGGCGAGCGTGATCGGCCTCGATCAGGATCGCTACCTGATCATCAACCCCTTCTTCCACTCCTTCGGCCTCAATGCCGGCATTCTCGCCTGCTTGATGACCGGCTCGACGATCCTTCCTCACCCCGTCTTCGACGTGCCCTCGGTCATGAAGCGGATTCCCGAGGAACGCATCTCGATGCTTCCCGGTCCGCCGGCCATCTATCAGACCATCCTCAACACCGAGGACCTCGACCAGTGGGACATGAGCTCCCTTCGGCTCGCGGTCACCGGCGCGGCGGCGATTCCCGTCGAGATGATCGTGCAGATGCGCGAGCGACTCGGCTTCGAGAAGGTCGTCACCGGCTACGGCCTGACCGAGTCGTCGGGCATGGCCACGATGTGCCGCCACGACGACGACCCGGAGATCATCGCGAAGACCAGCGGCCGCGCCGTCGACGACGTCGAGGTCGAGATCCACGACCCCGACGGCCACGAGGTGCCCCGCGGCGAGCCGGGTGAGATCGTCGTCCGCGGCTACAACGTGATGAAGGGCTACCTCAACGACCCCGAGAAGACGGCCGAGACCATCGATGCCGACGGATGGCTCCACACCGGCGACATCGGGGTGATGGACGAGGCCGGCAACATCGACATCACCGACCGCGTGAAGGACATGTTCATCAACGGTGGATTCAACGCGTATCCCGCCGAGATCGAGAACCTGATGATGAACCATCCCGGCATCGGTCAGGTCGCCGTGGTCGGGGTGCCCGATCAGCGCCTCGGCGAGGTCGGCTATGCCTTCGTGATCCTCGCCCCCGGCGCGACGCTCGACGCCGACGAGCTCCGCACGTGGTGCCGCGCCGAGATGGCCAACTACAAGTGCCCCCGCTACTTCGAGTTCGTCGACGCCCTCCCCCTCAACGCGAGCGGCAAGGTCCTCAAGTACGAGCTCCGCGACCGCGCCACCGCCACCCTCTAGTTGGGACGTTGGGGTCAGACCCCCGTCCCAACTCAGTCGGGGATGACCTCGTCGAGGCGACCGTTGTCGACGTCGTAGACGAAGCCGCGGATGTGGTCCTTGTAGGCGATGAAGGGCGACAGCCGGAGCCGTTGCATCGACTGGCGTGTGTCGACATAGGGGTCGGCGAACGACTCGAGCGCCCACTGAGGACGCACACCGAGTTCGTCCTCGAGCTCCTGGTTGAACCCAGCTTCGGTCACCTTCTGCAGACCACAGTCGGTGTGGTGGACAAGGATGATCTCGCGGGTGCCCAGCGCCCGTTGTGACAACGTGAGCGAACGGATCACATCGTCGGTGACGACGCCACCGGCGTTGCGGATGATGTGGGCATCGCCCTGGTCGAGACCCAGGATGCCGAAGATCGGCATGCGGGAATCCATGCATGCCACCACGGCGACATGGCGTCGCGGGCTGACCGGCAGACCGGCGTGAGCGAAGCCCGCCGCCCACTCGGCATTGCGGGCCACGAACTGGTCGGCACTCGGTTGGAACACGTCGTCAGTCATCGCTCCAAGATCTATCGCAAACCGGACCGTGATAGGACATGGGCCATGAGTGGAGTCATGGACGGAATTCGCATCCTCGAGGTCGCCGATCACACCTTCGTGCCCGCGGCCTCAGCGATCCTGTCGGACTGGGGCGCCGACGTGGTCAAGATCGAGCACGCCGTGCGCGGCGACGCGGCGCGCGGTCTCGGCCAGAGTGGCGCGGTCGACCTGTCGGGCGACGTGCACGCGATCATGGAGCACGCCAATCGCGGCAAACGCAGTCTCGGCCTCGACCTGCAGCATCCCGACGGTCTCTCGGTGCTCCATCGACTCATCGCCATCAGTGATGTGTTCCTGGTCAACAAGCCCCCCACAGTGCGCGAACGGCTGCAGATCACCGAGGCCGAGGTACGCGCCCACAATCCGTCGATCGTCTACGCGGCCGGCACGGCGTGGGGGCCGAAGGGCCCCGAGGGCGACCGCGGCGGCTACGACATGACCTCGTTCTGGTGCCGATCCGGGGCGGCGATGGGCGCATGGTTCGTCGACGACGAACGCATGCCCAACCAGCCGGGGCCGGCCTACGGCGACTCGATGGGCGCCATGACCATCGCCGGCGGCATCAGCGCCGCGTTGCTGAAGCGGGAGCGCACCGGCGAGCCCCAGTCGCTCGAGGTGTCGCTCCTGGCCACAGGCATGTGGGCGATGGCATCGGGCATCGCCATGAGTCATGTCAACGGATCTGCGTGGCGGCCCTTCGACCTCAGCGGCATGACCTTCAACCCGCTGCTCGGCACGTTCCCCACCGCCGACGGGCGCATGATCAACATCACCTGCCTTCAGCCGCTGAAGTACTGGCAGAGCTTCTGCCGGGTGATCGGACGCGAGGAACTGATCGGCGACGAGCGCTTCTCGACGCACGAGAGCCTCACCGCGAACGCGGCCGAGGCCAAGGCGGTGGTCGACGAGTTCATCGTCACCCGCACCCTCGACGAGGTGCGTCGCGATCTGGCCGACTTCGACGGGCAGTGGACACCCGTGCTCGACTCGCTCGAGATCATCGACGACCCCCAGTCCGTCGCCAACGACTACGTCCAGGACCTCGAGAACGCGGCCGGCGTGCCGTTCAAGCTCGTGACCACACCGGTGCAGTTCAACGGTTCAGCGTCGCCGGTCGGGCGCGCACCGGGTTTCAACGAGCACGGCGACGAGATCCTCACCGGCGACCTCGGCATGGACATGGAGGACGTGATCGACCTCAAGGTGAAGGGCGCGGTCACCTAGCCGCTCACGCCGGGAGTCCGAGGATGCGGGCCGCATTGCCCCGCAGGAACGGCTCCCAGACATGGTCGCGGAACGGCACGTCGTCCATCTCCGCGAAGATCCGGTCGAGCTCCAGTGCAAACGGGTGGTAGCCGCCGTAGAGCACCTTCTCGGTCCCTCGTGTGTTGGCGTAGTCGATGATCGCCGCGGGGTAGTGCTTCGGCGCAAAGGCCGATGTCGAGTAGTGGAGTCCCGGCCACTTGAGCATGAGCTTCACCGCGAGCTCAGCCCATGGCTCGGCGCCGTGACGCAGCACCATGACCAGCTCCGGAAAGTCGTACATCACCCGGTCGATGCCCTCGACGAGTTGGCTGATCATCGGGACCCGTGGCCCCGGCACACCCGCCGTCACGAAGAAGGGGAGGCCGAGTTCGACGCAGGTCGCATAGACCGGATACCAGTGCGCGTCGTCGATGGCGAGCGGTGGTGAGGTGCCGGCCGGGAACGCGCCGACCGCCCGCACGTCGTGGGCGGCGCGATCGGTGCGGATCTGACGCACCGACCCCATGACGTCGTGGACGTCGACCTGGGTGGCGAGCACGAACCGGTCGGGAAATGCGACCGCCGCCGGGATGGCCGCAGGATGGCCGAGCGTGATGAGTCCCACGCCGACCCCGTTCGCGTCCATCGCCGCCAACGTGCCGGCGATCATCGCTCTCTCGTCGTCGTCGACCCCGGAGGAGGCAGGGATGTCGCGATACATGTAGTCGGCCGGGTGATCGACGCCTCGCTGCGACGGGCGGACGTTGGCCGGGTTGCGATCGACATCGGCCGGCGAGCGGAACCCGATCAGCGTGTCGATCGCGGCGACGTCCCTCGGGCGACTCACGGTCGGTTACGCAACGCGAGCGAGATGGGCCTCGACCGCAGCCAACCACTCGGCCTGATGAGTGAGCTGGGGCGAGTGATGGGCACCGTCGATGATCACGCACTGTCCGTCGCCGAGCTCGTCGGCCATTTGCTGGGCCTGATCGACGAACGGGTGGTCGTGCTCACCGGCGATAACCGTAACCGGAATGTCGATGTCGCCGAGCAGGTGATCGACCGGTTGGAGTTTGTCGGCGAAGAGCGCAAGTCCGAGCGCCCGACACGCCATCGGGTCGAAGGCCGAGCTCAACTCCGCCTTGCGAGCCTGCCAGTCGGCGGGGGTGGCGGACTCGATCAGCGGTGTCTCGGCAGTGACGGGGCCGCCATCCATCGAGGTGTCCACGGTGATCGACGAGAAGTAGCCGACGATCATCTCGGCGACGGCCGGGTCGTCCGTACCGAACTTCCCCGCCGTCGTGTCCATCAGGATCATGGAGTTCAGCAGGTCGCGTCGGGCGAGGGCGAAGCGCAGAGCGACCGCGCCACCCATCGAGTGGCCGAGCATGTCGACCGGACCGTCGATCGTGTGGGCGAGCCAGTCGATGACGTCGTCGAGAATATGGTCGACCGTGTAGGTGGCCTCGTCGAGCGAGTTCGTCGACCGACCGTGGCCGCGATGATCGATGGCCAGCACCCGCCGATGCTGGGCCAGCGTCGGGATGTGCAGCGCGAAGTCGTGGGCCGAACCGGAGAAGCCGTGGATCAGGACGAGCGGTGGTCCGTCGCCACTCCCCCATTCGTCCCAGGCCAGGCTGAATCCCTCGACCTCGAACGTCTTCGTCAGATCCGGCAGCGACATGTCCTCAACTCTCGTTCACCAGCGGGACGACCTGCTCGGCGAAGGCGTCGATCTGGTCGAGGTACTCGGGCAGGTCGCGGGCCCGGAACTTCAGATGGATGGTGTTGGCCCCCACTTCACGGGCCGCCCGGATGTCCTCGGCCAGCGGCTCGACGCCGCCGGTCAACGCCATCACACCCTCGGGCACGTCGCCCAACAGGTACGCCCACGGGGGCATGTAGCCGATGTCGAACCCGGCGTCGGGTCGACCAGCGGCGGCCGCCGACGACCGGATGGTGTCGACGATCTCGCCGTACTGCTCCTTCTGGTTCCCCATCGGGATGTAGCCGTCACCGACTCGCCCGGTGCGACGCCAGGCCGCCTTTCCGCTCCCACCGATCCAGATGGGCAGGTCGCCGGCGGGCTGGGGCGCCACGCCCACGTCGGCGTACGAGTAGAAGTCGCCCTCGTGGGAGACGTAGGTGTCGGCGAAGGCCCCGCGCACGGCATCGAGCGTCTCGTCCAGTCGCTTGCCCCGGGTGCTGAAGTCGACGCCGAGCGCCTCGAATTCCGCCTCCACATGGCCGGCGCCGGCGCCGAGGATGGCCCGCCCTCCGGACAGATGGTCGAGGGTGCCGAACGCCTTCGCGGTCTGCAGCGGATGGCGATAGGCGGCAATCCACACGACCGACAGGAGCCGTACGTCCTTCGTGTGCGCGGCCAGGAACCCGAGGGTCGCAACGGTGTCGTACCAGGTGGTGGTCATCCGCGACGCGTACTCGTTGTCGGGAATCGCGACATGGTCACAGACGCCGACGAAGTCGTAGTGCTGCTCGTCGCAGCGCTTGGCGATCGCCACGAGATCGTCGACCGAGGCGGCGTCCTCCCAGGGGTCGACCAGGGTGCGGGTCAGGGTCTGGATCGGCAGCTGGATTCCGTGGGTCCAACCGTCGCCGGCGTTGATCGCGCTCACTTGTCGTCCCTCTTGCTCTCGCGCTGGTGTTCGGTGATGGCTTCCTCGGTGATGACGGTGAACTCGGCGGCCCGCGGGTAGCCGACGTACGGGGTGGCCTGGATGAGCACCTCGCGGAGCTCGTGCTCGTCGAAGTCACCGCGCCGCAACCCCGCCAGACACTGGATCTTCCAGGTTTGTGTCCCACCGATGGCGGCGATGACACCCATGATGATGAGCCGCCGATCGCGCACGTCGAGCGCGTCGCGGGTCCACACCGCACCGAAGAGGTCCTCGGTCATGATGTCGGCGAAGTCCATGAAGCCCTGCGGCACGACCGGCACGACGCCCTGGTAGACGTCCTCCATCTTCGCGGCCCCGCGGGCCCACTTCTCCGGATCGACCTGATGGGGCATCTCAGCTCTCCTCCTCGTTGGCGGGCATTCCGTAGACGAGTCGCATCGAATCGCGCACCGTCTCGACGACCGGCATCGGCCGACCCGACTCCCGACCGAGACTCGCAGCGAGTTCGAGGTCCTTCTCGGCGAGATAGATGTTGCTGTCGAGGAACGAACCGAAGTCGCCGACCTTCGTGTCGGCCGCCATCGTGACGAGCGGGAAGAACCGCTCGGACAACGTCCCCAGTTGGCCGACGTGACGCCAGGCCGCGAGCAGTTGCTCCGGGTCGCTGCCCTCGCTCACCACGACCTGGTGGGCCGCACTCACGGCGGCTTGCTGGAAGTAGGTCATCACGTTGAAGGCGACCTTCATGGCCATGCCCGCGCCCACCGGCCCGGCCTCGAACACCGCACCGCCACAGCAATCGAGCACGCTGCGGGCGACATCGGTGAGACCGCCTTCGGGCACGCCGACCATGATCGACAGATCGCCGACCTCCGCCGCCGCCGCCCCGCCGGCCACACCGGCGTCGAATACGGCGACACCCCTTTCAGCTGCGAGCACGGCGAGATCGCGCACGGTGTGGGGATGCACGGTCGAGTGCACCGCGATGGTCGCACCTGCGGCACACGACTCGAGGATGCCCTTCTCGCCGGTGACCACCTCCATCACGGCGGCATCGTCGGGCACGCAGATGCTGATGTGGGCGCACTCCCCGGCGAGCGCCGCGCCCGACGCGGCGGCCACCGCGCCCTTGGCGACCGCGGCAGCGACGGCGTCGGTGCTCAGGTCGAACACCCTGAGGTCGAATCCGCTCTCGGCCAGGCGCCCGGCCATGGCTCCGCCCATCGCACCCAATCCGATGTATCCGACCGTCGCGCCCACGCCTGCTCCTTCGAGAGTGTCCGCCGTCAACGTAGTTCCCGCGGCCCGCCCGCCGGGAATCAGTCGCCCATGGCCCGCTCCCCCACTTCCACACCGCCAAGTTGGGACGGGGGTCTGACCCCAGCGTCCCAACTGCGGTTTCGTTTCGGGAGGTGGTTCGCGGCAGACTGTGCACATGAGCTCCCCCGAGACCTCTCACCACACATCCTCGAGCCACGACTCCTCTCACCACATCGTGATCAGTGCGGACACCCACTGCGGTGCCGACCTGCTGGGGTATCGGCCCTACCTGGATGCGAAGTACCTCGACGAGTTCGACCGTTGGGCCGCCTTCATGCAGGAGGACCACGAGCGCCGCAAGGAACTGTTCAAGGACATGGAGCGCACCCCCATGGAGGTGGGTGTCGACGGTGATCCCGACGAGTTCGGATATCGCAACTTCGACTCGGCCAAGCGGCTGCGCGAGCAGGAGGAAGACGGCGTGATCGCCGCGGTCCTCTTCCCCAACACGCAGCCCCCGTTCTCGCCGCCCGCCGCCACGTCGTTCGAAGCGCCGCCCTACAGCGACAACTTCGAGAACCGCTGGGCCGGCCTTCGTGCCCACAATCGCTGGCTCGCGGACTTCGTGAGCGAAGCACCCGAACGTCGGGCCGGCATCATCCAGATCTTCCTCGGCGACGTCGAGGGTTCGGTCAAGGAGATCGAGTGGGCGGCCGAGCAGGGCCTGCGCGGGGGCATCCTCGTGCCGGGCGCCCCGCCCGACTCGCCCTTCGAGCCGCTGTACTCGGCCGCCTACGAGCCGATCTGGGCCGCCGCGGCCGCCGCCGGCATGCCGCTCAACCATCACGCCGGCGGCGCCACACCGAACTACGGCAACCACTTCCCCGCGTCGCTCGCCATGTTCATGCTCGAGGTGCAGTGGTGGACGCAGCGGGCCCTGTGGCACCTGATGTTCTCCGGCGTGTTCGAGCGCTACCCGGACATGCCCTACGTGATCACCGAGACCGGTACCGCCTGGGTGCCCGACACGCTGGCCAAGCTCGACAGCTTCCACCACCGGATGAAGCACTCGAAATACGGCTCCGAGTCGATCTTCGGTGGCCAGGCCGTCGCCCAGATGTCGCTCACCCCGTCGGAGTACTTCGAACGCCAGTGCTACATCGGTGCGTCGTTCCTTCGCCCAGCCGAAGCCGAGATCGCCCGCGAGGTCGGCATCGATCGCGTCATGTGGGGGTCGGACTATCCCCACATCGAGGGCTCGTACCCCCACACCCACGAGCACCTGCGGCTGACCTTCGCCCAGATGACGCGTGAAGAGACCACGACGATGCTCACCGACAACGCCGCCAAGATCTACAACTTCGATCTCGACGCGTTGCGGCCCCTCGCCGAGCAGTTCTGTCCGACGAAGGAGTTCGTCGAGACACCCATCGACTATGCCGAAATACCCGAGCGGGCCAAGGGCTGCCCGGGCATGAACCCCCTCAACCAGGTGCAGGAGGTCGCGTGAGCGACGACGGATCAACCCCAGACGGCAGCGCTCCCGACGAGATCGCCGACATCGACATCGAGGGCACCGTCGCCGTCGTCACCGGCGGCGCCGGCGGCATCGGCAAGGGCATCGTCGGTGCCCTGCTGCGAGCCGGGTCCTCGGTCGTGATCGCCGACATCGAAAACGACACCATCGACGCGACCGTCGAGGAGTTCTCGGCGATGGGTACCGCCGGCGCGACCGTCTCGGGCGTGCGCACCGACATCACCGATGAGGCCTCGGTCAAGGCGCTGGCCGACCAGGTCTACGAACGGCACGGCAAGGTCAATCTGCTCTACAACAACGCCGGGGTCACCTCCGGCGGCGGCGGCAAGCCCTGGCAACAGGAGCCCAACGACTGGCGTTGGTGCTTCGGGGTGAACGTCTTCGGCACCGCGATCTGCACATCGGAATTCGTGCCCCGCATGCTCGAAGGCGGCGAACCGGGTCAGGTGATCAACACCTCGTCCGGCGACGGAGGCTTCGCGCCGGTGCCCACCGCATCGGTCTACGCCGCCTCGAAAGCCGCAGTGAGCTGCTTCACCGAAGCACTCCACCACAATCTCGTGATGGAGGACACACAGCTCCGAGCATCGGTGTTCTACCCCTCCGGAGGATTGCAGCGCACCGGTCTGTTCACCGCCAGTCGCAACCGTCCCGACGAGCTCCAGCGCGTCGGTCAGGGCACCGGCCGAAAGAGCATGACCTTCGACGAGATGAAGTCGATGCTCGAGAAGTCCGGACGCGTGGTGCGGGAAGCCGACCTCGACGCGCAGGGCGATCACGTCGTCGCCGAGACGGCGGCCCGGCGCTACATCATCACGATGGATCTCGGCGACACCGTGGCCCTGCTGCATCGCCGCGCCGACGCCGTCGGCGCGCTCGACGTGCCACCCCACCACGGCATGCCCATCTGAGGACCCGGCTCGCTCAGAGCGTCTTCGGACGATTGACGAACCGCTTGGCCGTCGGGCTGTAGAACCAGCCACCACCGGCCTTCGTGCCGCCGTCGACCGGGATGTTGTGGCCGGTGACGAACGACGACATGTCGCTGGCCAGGAACAGCGCGACGCGCGCCGGGTCGTCGGGCCACCCGAGCCGGCCGACCGGCGCCCACGATTCCCACAGGTCGTCGGCATCCTCGTAGCCGGTGAGGTAGTCGACCTGTGGTGTCTGGGTGACGTCGGGTCCGATGCCGTTGGCCCGAATCCCCTTGCGGCCGTAGCCGGCCGCCAGGCAGGTCGTGAAGTGCGCCATGGCCGCCTTCATCGCGCCATAGACCGGGTCACCCGGATAGCCCCGCATTCCCTCGACCGAGTGAAGGTTGACGATCGACGCGCCACCGTTGGCGATCATCGACGGGAGAAAGGCCTGGGTGACCTGCACCGCGTGCAGGAAGTTGACCTCGTACATCTCGTTCCACGACTCGGGCGTCGAGTCATGGAAGCGCAGGATGGGGCGATAGTCGCCCACGTTGTTGACCAGCACGTCGGGGGCCGGGTGGTCGGCGAGCACGGCATCACGAAGGCGTTGCACGTCGTCCATGCGGCGGACGTCCACGACGTGGGCCCGCGCCGTGCCACCGGCCCCGGTGATGTCGGCCACCGCCTGTTCGGCCCGGGCCGGGTCGATCTCCGCGACCTCGACGATGGCACCGTGCTCGGCGAAGAGCCGGCTGATCGCACCACCGATGCCGTCGCCGCCACCGGTCACGACGGCGACCCGCCCGTCGAGGAGCCGGTTCCAGTCCTCGATGGGCGGGACCTGCGCGG
This sequence comes from Acidimicrobiales bacterium, assembly GCA_040219515.1. NCBI lineage: Bacteria > Bacillati > Actinomycetota > Acidimicrobiia > Acidimicrobiales > Acidimicrobiales bacterium. The sequence continues at coordinate 42,142 of JAVJSI010000010.1, read as the reverse complement.
GTGTCTGGCTGGTCATGGGGCTCCTTCCGAGGCGACCGCCTTGAGCAGTGCCCTCGTCCGTTGTTTCTCTTCGGGGTTGGTACCGACCTCGACCGCAGCGAAGTCGGTGGCGCCGGCGGCGGCGACGACCGCGAGTTGCTCACGGACCGACGACTCGTCGCCGACGAGGCAGACCTGGCCGGGGTCCTCCACTCCCTCTCGGTCGAGCATGGCGCGGTACGTGGGCAGCGACCCGTAGCCGGCCAGGTTCGTTGCGTGGCGTTCCCGCACGCCCTGCTCGTCGTCGGTGACGGTGACGATCAGGCTCGCCACGATGCGCGGCGCGGGTCGCTCCGCCTTCTCGGCCGCGGCCCGCAGGGTCGGCGCGATGTGGTCGCGGATCGTGCGAGGTCCGGTGAGCCAGGTGATCGTGCCGTCGGTCTGCCGCCCGGCGACGCCCAACATCTGTGGACCCAGCGCACCGAGCAGTACCGACGGTCGGTGCTCGGTGAACATCGCGTAGCGACCGTTGGCTGCGTGGATCTCGCCGTCGTAGTCGACCTGGCCGTCGTCGAGCATCGCCCCGAGGACGGACAGGTAGTCGATCGCATGGCGAATCGGCTTCGCCCACGTCATCCGCAGTCGTTTCTCGACCACCGCCTGATGGGAGAGGCCGACGCCCAGGGTCAGCCGGTCGCCGATGAGGGCGACAGTGGTGAGTGCCTTCGCGGCGAGCGTGTGCGGCGGGTAGAGCCAGGTCGGGATGACCGCCGTGCCCATCTCGATCCGCGGCGCGGCCTCGGCGACGGCGCCGAAGATCGTGAGGGCATCGAGATAGCCGGCCTGGGGAAGCCACCAGTGCGCGAACCCGTCGGCGTCGCACTGCCGGGCCGACTCGAGCACCGGCTCGAGCGAGTCGATCATGGTGGTGTTGGAGTAATTGATACCGATCCGCATGGGCGGCCTACCGTACGGCCCATGCCGACCCCGCACGAGAACGACGTGGCCGAGATGATCGCCTACACGGCGATCCGGCGACTCCAGAACCGCTACGCCGACATCGTCACACGACGCGACTGGCCCGAACTCCACGAGATCATGCGACCGGACTGCGTCGTCACGGTCGATGTCATCGACCGAGCCATCGACTTCGACGGACCGCAGGCCATCGGTGACTTCATCGGCGACCAACTCCGGCAGTTCGACTTCTTCGAGTTCGTCATCCTCAACACGGTGATGGAGATCGACGCAGCCGCCGGCGAGGCGGGAGCGCGCATGTACATGCAGGAGGCCCGCCAGTTCATCGCCGGCGGCACCCGGGCCGACGTCTACGGCGTGTACCACGATCGGTTCGATCGAGACGACGACGGCCGCTGGTGGTTCGCCCGGCGCCGCTACCAGTCCTACGCCCGCACCAACGTCGGTGACGAGACCGACGACCTCACCGTGTTCCCGCTGCCCGAGATCGGGCTCCGCGACATCGGCTGATCCGGACGGGCGGGACGACTACCAGTCGGTGGCGAGACCGGCGAGAAGCCTGGGCATCCACAGGTCGTAGATGCCGGCGTCGCCGTAGCTCTCGTTGTTGAGCACCACGATGCTCATCAGCTGCTGCACCGCCAGCGCCCGATAGGTCGAGTCGATCACGGTGCGGAGTTGTCGTCCATCGGTCGTCACACCCTGACCGGCGAGCGCGGCTTCGTAGTCGGCGACGAGGCCGTTGCGATCGTCGGCCTGCTCGACGGTGAGACAGCTCGACAGCAGATAGCCGACGTCGAATCCCGGGTGGGCATTGCCCGTGAGCGCCCAGTCGAGCAACACCGGCTGACCGTCGTCGCGGAACAAGATGTTGTCGGAGCGAGGGTCGCCGTGGATGAGCGTGAGTGGCTCGTTGATGATCGCGACATCCTCGGCGAAACGGTCGAGTGACTCGCGTATCAACCCGACCTGTTCGTCGGTGAGCCAGTCGCGCCACCGAGTCTGTGCCATCGGCAGACAGCGCTTGTGACCGACCGTGCGGTAGAGGCCGGGCGTGGTCGTGAGGATCGGTCGAAAGGCCGGGTCGCCGGCGAGGGACGGGTCGTCCCAGAACTCGGCGTGCACCGCGGCCAGTGTCTCGAGGGCCCGGCGCACACCATCGACGCTCGGCGGCTCCGTCATGTCGTGGACCGTGGTCGCCGCGCCGAGATCCTCGATCAGCAGCGCGTAGCGACGGGTGGTGGCCCGCATGAATTTCGTGACGTCGTAGGTGACCGCGAGCTGCACTCGATCGGGCAACGCGTCGATGAGCTTCGACATGCGGGGACCGGTGCTGCGGGCCCCCTTCTCGTCGAAATCGGCGCCGAGAAAACCCGGCACCGGACAGGGCATCCGGTGCGCGAAGTGTCGGTAGAACCGGATCTCACGGGCATAGGCGTCGAACTGCTCGAGCATCCCCCGGGTCTGACGGTCACTCGTCGGGAACTTCGCGATCACCGACGCCGGCCCTTCGCCGTCCCCGTCGTAGTTCAGCGTCACCCTCACCGTGTCGCCGGTGAATCCGGTGCCGCCGCCGCCCAGATCGGAGACCACGACCGCCGTCACTTCTCCGGCGGGGAGAACGCCGGCGGATCGCATCGTCTCGGTGACCCACTCGGGCGTGATGTCGGCCGGCGAGGAAGGGATGAAGGTCGGCACGAGTGCGAAGGTTAATGGTTCGCCTACCGTGACCCTCATGAGCGCAGCGCCGCCACCCACCATCCAGACCGTGACCGGGCCGATCGCCCCGCACGAACTCGGCCGTACCCTGATGCACGAACACCTCGCCATCGGCTACCCGGGATGGGAGTCGGCCACCGACGAGCCGTTCGACCGAGCCGAGGCGACACGGGTCTGCGTGGACCATGTCGAGCGACTCAAGGCGCTCGGCTACTCCTCGATGATCGACCCGTGCCCCAACGACCTCGGCCGCGACATCGAGTTGATGGTCGCCGTCGCCGAGGCCACCGGATTCAACATCATCTGCGCGACCGGGCTCTACAAGGAGCACGAGGGCGGCCACGCGCACTGGGGTTTCCGAGCCCGCTTCGAGGACATCAGCGCGGTGATGACCGACCTCTTCATCGCCGAGTTGACCGAGGGCATCGGGACGACAGGCGTTCGCCCCGGCATCATCAAGGTCGGCACGGGCCTCGGCTCGATCACGACGCACGAGTCCGCCGTGTTCGCCGCCGCCGCACGGGCATCGGTGGCAACCGGGGTTCCGGTCACCACCCACACCGAGGACGGCACCCTCGGCGACCTCCAACAGACGGTGCTGGTCGAGGCCGGCGTACCGGCCCGTCGCATCGTCATCGGTCACTCCTGCGGGTCGACCGACACCGACTACCACCTGCGCATCGCGGGCGGCGGTAGCTATCTCGGGTTCGACCGATTCGGCATCCCCACCGTCGCCGACGACGACCGCGCCGCGGCCCTCGCCCGTCTCGTCGCGGCCGGCGCCGGCGACCGGATCGTGGTGTCACACGATTCGGTCTGGTGCTGGAAGGGCAACCCGTGGCCGGTCGCCCTGCGCTCCCGCATCGCCGAGCAGTTCGTGCCCACCCGATTCGACGAGGAGATCGTCCCGAAGCTGACCGACCTCGGCGTGGGCGACGACGACATCCACCGACTCACCCACGACAACCCGCGACACTTCTTCGAAGGCGTGGGTCTCAGCAGAGACGGCGCGTCGCTTCAGTCCTCCCCGCCGGACGGCGCGTGACCTCGCCACGCGACCGTCCGGTCGCCGCCGACACCGTCGGACTGCTCGAAGGGCTCACGACCACCCGGTCGATCCGGCGCTACACCGACGATCCGGTCCCCGACTCGGTGCTGCGGGACATGCTCTTCGCGGCCACCCGGGCGCCCAGCGGATCCAATCGGCAACCGTTCCGGTTCATCGTGTTGCGAGACGGTCCGGTCGCGGCCGAAGCGAAGGCCCTCATCGGTCAGGGCGCCCGCACCGTGTGGGCGGCCAAACGAGCCCGCGAAGGGTACGACCGCGGATCGGGCAACGACCCGGACTCCCCCAAGGCTCGTATGGCCCGCTCGATGGAGCGCTACGTCGACGAGATCGACCGGGTCCCCGTGCTCGTGCTGCCCTGCCTGGTCCGGGTCCGTCCACCGAACCCGACCGAGGGCGCATCGATCTACCCCGCGTGCCAGAACCTGCTCCTCGCGGCACGAGGACTCGGCTACGGCGGGGTGCTCACGATGTGGCACGCCCACGTGCACGACGAACTCGCCGCGCTGCTCGAGCTTCCGGACGACGCGACGATCGCCGCCACGATCACCCTGGGCAGGCCCGAGGGGTCACACGGACCCGTTCGTCGGGTGCCGCTGTCCGAGCTCGTCTACGAAGGGGTGTGGGGCTCCCCGGCCGATTGGGCCGTCGACCCCGCCGGCACCCGGCACACCCGAGCGGGTCCGCCGAGCGCCCCCGATGCTCAGAACTCGTAGCGCTCGATCTGATAGTCGAGACCGAGCCGGAGCATGACCGAGTCGTCGGCCGACCAGCCGAGGAAGAGGGCGGGGTTCCATGCGGCAGCCGTGGTGCCGACCACAGTGCCGTCGGCGGCGTCGATGTAGATGCTGTCGTCGTTGCCGTTGCCCGAGACGAAGTACGTGCCGGCCGTGCTCTCCCACAACGTGTCGCGGATGTCGGGTGCGGGCAGGGACCCTGGCTGCAGAAGTGACTCGCGCGGCTCGAAGTAGTCGACCCAGGTCGTCGCGCCGACCGCTCGCACCTGGTCGCCGAAGGCCAGGGCGGTCGATTCGCCGGCGGCCATTTCGGCACCATCGAGGGCGAGAAGTTCGAGTGGACCGTCGGGATCGGGGTAGTGCGCCACCAGAACCTCGCCGGTCCCGGGTCGAGCCCAGATCGACTCGACGTCGGTCACGGTGCCGGGGGCGGTGCGCACCATCTCACCGGTGTCGGGATCGGTCCGGCACACAGCGCTCTCGTTCTCGACGATCGAGTAGGCGTAGCCGGCGATCAGATCGACTTCGGTCGACCGACAGTCGTACTCGAAGGGCTGGGCCGGGAACTCGTCGAGCGTTTCGCCGTCGAAGCTGTGCCAGAGCAGGTCGACCTCGTCGACGGCCACCACACGATTGTCGGCCATCCAGTAGAGCGGGCGAATGCCGATCGCATCGAACGTTGTCTCCGCGCCGGCCTCACCCGTCAGGGCGTCGTAGAGCCGAATCGTCACGGGCTCGCCGAGGGCTTCCTGCAACGACACGGCGATCGTCGCGCCGTCGGGGGAGACGGCCAACGAGTTGATCAGTTCGCCGTCGTCGATGGGGAAAGTGGCGACCGGAGCGAGTACATCCGCGGCCTCGGTCGGGTCGGCGTCGCTCCCGCCGTCGGTGGTATCCGGCGGCGCATCGAGTGTCGTGTCGGTCTCGCCCCCATCGGTGGACGTATCGATCGGCGGCGCGCCCGACGGCTCGTCGGACGAATCGCCACACGAGGCTGCGGCAACGCAGAGCGCCGCCGCGACGGCGATCACCAGGAGCGGGCTTCGGTTCGTTCGTTTCACTGGCCACCTCGATCATCGGCAAGACCCGGCGACGCAGCGCCGGGACACTCGCGGCCCGCCATCATGTTCGACAGCTCGAAGGGGTTTCGCCATACGTCATTCGACGTAGATAGCGTCGGCGGACCGTGGCCCTCGATCCTGACGACACTCTTGCCGTGCTGGACGCGGCCAACCTCCTGGTGGCGACACCGGTGCCCGACTTCGCCGACGTGCTCGCCCTGCTGCGCCGACTCGTCCACTGCACCAGTGCCTCGTTCAACGACCTCGCCTGGGCCACGGGCGACTTCCGGTACGTCATGGTGCCGGTGCCCGACGAGGCGTTGATGGCTCGGCTCAAGCCCGCCTTCGACCGCAACATGCACGAGCATCCACTCATCGACGACCTGGGTGGCCCCATCGGCCACGGGGCCCAGCGGTTCTGTGACGCCGACGACGACATCATCGGGACCACGTTGTACCGGGAGTTCTACCGGCCGATGGGGGTCCGCTACCAGATGGTCATGTCGCTGCCCTCGCCGTCGGACGTCACCGTGGGCTACGCCCTCAACCGGTCCCCGGACGAGGGCGAGTTCAGCGACCGCGACGTCGAGGTACTCAACTCGCTGGAGGGCCACCTCGCCATGCACCACCGCATGGTCCTGCACGACGACCGGTCTCGGGCGATGGCGGCCGAGGCCGACCGCGATCGCTGGGCGGTGGTCACCGTGCGTTCCGACGGCGTGATCGAGGCGACTTCGTCGGCCGAACTCTCGTCACCGTTGCGAGCGGGCGAACGGATGCCCGAGGAAGTCGTCGCACTGCTGCTGGGGACCGACGGGATCGACGAGGACGATGCGGCGGCGACGAGTCACGACGTCGTGATCGGCGGCGACATCTGGCGTTGTGTCGTGCACCCGGTCGTGTGCGGTCCCACGGTGGTCGCCGTGCGACGAATCGAACCGACGGAGCTGGACACCGCGCCGCTGCGCGACCTGGGGCTCACGCAACGCCAGGCCGAGATCGCGATCGCGCTGGCGGAGAGCGGCGGCACGAACGCACAACTCGGCCGGAGCCTCGATGTCGCCGAGGGAACCGTGAAGAAGCACCTCGAGAGCGTCTTTCGCTCACTCGGTGTCGACAGTCGCACCGCGGCGGTGGTCGCCCTCCGTCGACTGCTCGGCTGAGCGGACCTCAGAAGGTCTCGCCGACGAGCCTCTCGGACATCGTCCACAGCCGCTCGGCCGCGTCGGGGGCGACCGCGTAGGCCGCAGGGTCACCGAAATCGGCGTCGTCGAGGTAGCGGCCACCGACTCCCTCGAGGGACGGCGACACCGCAGCGAAGACCGAGGTGGCCGCGCCCTGCTCGATCGACTTGAACCGGGGAAGTCCGCCGCCACTGCCCTCCCCGGCCCGATTCGAGGCGCGGGCGCCGAGTTCCTCCATGTCCCGCTGGTCCATGTGGCGGGCCAGGTCGGTCATGATCATGCCGGGGTGCACTGCGTTGGACCGGACGCCGTCGGTGGCGACGCGGGCCTCGAGCCCGACGGTGAACAAGATGTTGGCCGTCTTCGACTGCCCGTAGGCCTCGAACTTGTCGTAGGGGCGGGCGTCGAAGTTCGGGTCGTCCCACACGATGTCGCTCATACCGTGGCCCGCGCTGGAGAGGTTCACGATCCTGCTCGGCGCCGCCGCTCGCAGCGAGGGCAGCAGGTGATTGGTGAAGACGAAGTGCCCGAGATGGTTCGTGCCGAACTGGGTCTCGAACCCGTCGGCGGTTCGCCCCTCGGGCGTGAACATCACACCGGCGTTGTTGATCAGGATGGAGATCGACGGGTGTCGCTCTGCGATCGCGTCAGCGGCGACGCGAACGGTCGCGAGATCGCCGAGGTCGAAGGCCTCGAACTCGAGCGATGCGTCGGGATGGGCCTCGACGATCGCCTCCATCGCCGCCTCGCACTTCGCCGCCGTCCTTCCACAGACGACGACATGGGCCCCGGCCGAGGCCAGGGTACGCGCCGTCTCGCGACCGAGGCCCGTGGTTGCGCCGGTGACCACCGCCACGGGGCCGTGCAGGTCGACTCCGGCGATCACGTCGTGCGTCGTCGTTTCGAATGCCATTCGTGAGGTTTCCGTTCATCGGGCAACGATGCGTTGTTTAGCACCGCACGGCTAGGAACGAAACGAGGGCGACGAGTAGTGTGCGCCTCTGCATCTCCGCCCATGGGGACGCATCGAGGGACAGGGCCCGGGGGATTCGAGGGTGAGCGATTCGCAAACAGACGCGGGGTCGGCGAGGTCGCTGACGGCATCGGTGCTCGACGAGGAGGCATCCCGGCAGGCCGCGCAGGCCGCCCGCTCGAAGGAGGTGCTCTTCGCCGACGACCTCCTCCCCGGCGTCGGGTCCGAGGAGATGACCCTCAAGGAAGGCTTCGCCAAGGGCGGCTCCTACACCTTCCTCGTGCTGCTCGCCCTCAACTCCCTCGACGAGCTCGAGAGCGCGGCGGTCAACATCCTCGGCCCGGACATCGGCGAGACCTTCGGGGTCTCCGATGGCGCCATCACGCAGATCTCGGTGGCCTCGATCGTGTTCTTCGTCCTCGGCGCCGGCCCCATGGGCTACCTCGCCGACCGCTACAAGCGCGGACCGATCGTCGCGATCGCGAGCATGGGCTTCGCGATCTTCGCCTTCCTCGGCGGCCTCGCCGTCAACGCCTTCATGTTCTTCTGGACCCGCTTCTTCACGGGCATGTCCAAGGCGAACACCATCACCGTCCACTCGACATTGCTCGCCGATGCGTACCCGATCGCGATCCGCGGTCGGATGTATTCGCTCAACGCCGCGGTCGGGCGCGTCTTCAACGCGGCCAGCCCTGTACTCGTCGGCGCGATCGCGGTGTGGGCGGGCGGCGTCGAGGGCTGGCGATGGGCCTACCTGCTCCTGGGCATCCCCGTCGCCGTACTGGCGATCCTCGCCTTCGCCATCCCCGAACCGGAGCGAGGTCAGTGGGAGAAGAAGGACGTGCTCGGGCACAGCTTCGGCAGCGACGTCGACGAGATCCCGATCTCCGTCGGCGCCGCGTTCAACCGCATCTGGCGCATCGACACCGTCCGCTCCATGACGATCGGCCTGGCGGCGATCGGCTTCGCCCTCTTCCCGGCCGGCTCGATCCAGTCCTTCTACCTCGAGGAGGAGTTCGGGCTCGATGCGCTCGAACGCGGCTACGCGGTGGCGCCCACCGGCGCGCTGATCATCCTGTTCCTCCCCTTCATCGGCAGCCGCTTCGACCGAACGTTCCGCAAGGCGCCCGATCGCGCCCTTCGCATCGTCGGCTCGCTCCTCATCCCGGTCGGCATCCTCATCCCCATCCAGTACGCGATGCCCAACGTGTGGCTGTTCGCCATCCTTGCCACGCTGTCGGGCACATTCCTGGGCGCCGCGTTCGCGATGATCCAGCCGTCCGTGCAGGGCGTCGTCCCCTACCGACTCCGGGGCATGGGCACCGCGATCATCACCTTCTTCATGGTGGCGATCGGCGGCCTCGGCGGCGGCCTGCTCAGCGGATTCCTGCAGGACGAGTGGGGCGAAAGGTTCGCCATCACCTCACTGGCCATCGTCGCGATGCCGATCGGCGGTTACAACATCATCAAGGGAAGCCGGGCGATCCGCCGAGACCTCTCGCTCGTCGTCGAGGAGCTCCAGGAGGAGCAGGCCTACTTCGATCTCGTGTCCAACGACGTCGACATCCCCGTGATGCAGGTCAACCACATCGACTTCAGCTATGGCCAGGTCCAGGTCCTCTTCGACGTGTCGTTCGACGTCGCCAAGGGCGAGACGCTCGCCCTGCTGGGGACCAACGGTGCGGGCAAGTCGACGATCCTCAAGGTGATCGCCGGTCTGGAGACCCCCGAGCGCGGCGTGGTGCGCTACCACGGCAAGACCTGCACGTTCGCCAGCCCCGAAGAACGGGCCAAGCGCGGCATCCAGATGCTGCCCGGCGGCAAGGGCGTGTGGCCCAGCCTGACCATCGGCGACAACCTCGAGGTCGGCGCCTACCAGTACCGCGACGACCCCGCCGACGTCCGCCGCCGTATCGCTCGGGTGCTCGAGATGTTCCCGGCGCTCGCGGATCGGCTCGACGAACGAGCCGGTGATCTGTCCGGCGGCCAGCAGCAGATGCTGGCGCTCGCCCGCGTCATGCTGCACGAGCCGGACCTGCTGATCATTGACGAGCTGAGTCTCGGACTGGCGCCCACGGTGGTGCAGGACCTGCTCACTCACATCGACAGCCTGCGCGCGGCCGGACAGACGATGATCATCGTCGAGCAGTCGCTCAACGTCGCCCTGGCCGTGTCCGACCGGGCGATCTTCCTCGAGAAGGGCCAGGTCCGCTTCGAGGGCTCCGCCCAGGAGTTGGCCGAGCGTGACGATCTCGCTCGCGCCGTCTTCCTCGGCAAAGAAGGCGGCTGATGGACGCCACCCTCGGCACCACGATGTTGCTCGGCGCGTGGGTCACGCGCCAGATCCTCTTCTGGACGATCGTCCAGGGCCTGGTCTTCGGGCTCCTGGCCATGGGCATCGTGCTCATCTACCGCTCCACCCGGGTCATCAACTTCGCGGTGGGCAACATGGGCCTGCCCGGCGCCGCACTGTTCGCCCTGCTGATGATCAACTGGGGTTGGCCGTTCTGGCCGGCACTGGCCCTTTCCCTGATCGTCGGCGCCCTGCTCGGCTTCGTCACCGAGGTCACGGTCGTCAAACGGCTCTTCCATCGACCGCGCATCGTGTTGCTCATCGCCACCGTGGCCATAGCCGACTTCTGGCGCGCGATCGTGTTGTTGGCGTTCCCCGAGATCGAGGGCTCCCAGACCCGCTATCCCGCGGCCATCGGAAAGAGCTGGGACGGCGTCGGGGGCGAATTCTCCGCACTCGAGTTCCTCGGCGTGGCCGAGGACGACGGCATCCTGATCAAGGGCCCCGAGGTCCAGATCCTTCTCGTCGTCCCGATCGTCGCCATCCTGCTGGGGCTCATGATGAGCCGCACCACCTTCGGCAAGTCGATCACCGCCTCGGCCGACAACCCGGAGCTGAGCCGTCTCTCGGGCATCAATCCCCACGTGGTCTCCACCGTCGTGTGGACGCTCGGCGGCTTCATCGCCACCCTGTCGATGATCCTGCTCAGCAGCGGCAAGGCGGCGACGGGCATCGAGAACCTGGGCCCGTTCACCCTCACCAATGCGCTCGCCGCGGCGGTCATCGCCGGTATGCGCTCGTTTCCCCGCGCGATGGCCGGCGGCATAGCGATCGCCCTGGCCGACAACATCTTCGGTTTCAACTTCACGCGAGACCCCGGCCTGTCCACGCTGCTGGTGTTCATCGCCGTCATCGTGGCGCTCTACTGGCAGAGTCGAGGCAACAACGACGAATCGCCGCTGAGCTTCGCGCCGAAGATCACACCGCTGCCCGTGCATCTCCAGCGGGTGTGGTGGATCCGCCACATGCCGAGGATCGCCATCGGCTTCCTCTTGGTCGTCGTGGTCCTGGCCACCCTGCACCACGAGACGTTGTTCGAGTGGGCCGACCGGTTCATCTGGTTCTGGGACATGCCACCGGACCGGATCAAACCGTCGCAGTTCTTCCTCTACAGCACCATCGCCGCCTTCGCGATCGTCACCGCCTCGCTCACGGTCATCACCGGCTGGTCGGGCCAGGTCTCGCTCGCCCAGATGGCCTACGCCGGCATCGGTGCGCTGAGTGCTGCGGCGTTCAACCGTGGCGTCGAGCTCGACATCGGCTACGGCAGCAACCGACTCCTCGACGTCGAGTGGAGCGGCATCCCGACGATCCCGTCGATCATCCTGGCCGTGTTCTTCACCGCCGGCGTCGCGGCCATCACCGGCATCGGCGCGCTCCGGGTGCGCGGCATCATGCTCGCGATCTCCACGTTCGCCTTCGCCATCGCGGCCGAGAAGTACATCTACCAACGTCCGTTCTTCAGCAACAACGAGAGTTCGGTCACCTTCGAACGCGGCTGGCTCTTCGGGTGGGACCTGCAGGACCAGCGCACCTTCTTCTACTTCTCGGTGGGTTGTCTCGCCCTCACGATCCTGGTCGTCGGGCGACTCCGGCGGTCGGGTGTCGGCCGGTCGATCATCGCCGTGCGTGACAACGCCGACACCGCGTCCGCCTACACCGTGTCGCCCGTACGGATGAAGCTCACGGCCTTCGCGGTGGCCGGTGGCATCGCCGGTCTCGGCGGGGCGATCTTCGGCAACGCCACCCGGCAGATCCGTTTCAGCGAGGCGCACTTCCAGATCGCCGACTCGCTACAGGTGGTCAACATGGTCGTCATCGGTGGCCTCGGGTCGGTCATCGGCCCGGTCATCGGCGCATTCTGGGTGAAGGGACTGCCCACGCTCTTCCCCGACAACACCCTGATCAGCCTGCTCACCAGCAGCATCGGCTTCCTCTTGATGCTGATGTACTTCCCGGGCGGCTTCGTCCAACTCTTCTACCGCGTCCGTGACGGCATCGTCGCCCGGGTCGAGCCCCGCTACGAGCACTTGAGGGTCGGCCGCTCAGCGACCGCTCCCGACGCACTCCGACGGGGCGGCGAGGCCACCACTCCGGCCCCCGACCGGACCTCGCCGATGGTCGAGTTCGTCCTCAGCGGCATCACGATCGTCCTGAAGGTCGCGAGCATCGGTGTCACCGCCTACACCGCCTACGACCACCTCCTCGGCGACGGCGACAACGGCTGGTTCGGCATCTACATGGCCCTCGCCGCCGTCTCGGGTGTCTGGGCCCTCGCGGTGCTCGTCGAGATCTCGCAGACCTCGGCTGCCCACCTCGGTTCGCGCGGCACCAAGGCCGGTTACTCGCTCTACCTGCTCCTCGAGCCGGTGATCCCGTTCCTGTGGCCCGCGCTCATCACCCGATGGTTCCACCGTGACGTCGCCGCTGCCGCGCCCCGTCCTGCTCGCGAGTATCCGAACCTCAACGTCTCGGCCGCCGGGCGGTCGGTCACCCTCGCCACCCATGACGTGAGCGTCCGCTTCGGCGGAAACGTCGCGGTGTCGGGCGTCAGCATCGAGGTCGGCAAGGACGAGATCGTCGGGCTGATCGGCACCAACGGTGCCGGCAAGTCCACCCTCATGAACGCGATCGGCGGCTACGTGCCCGCCGCGGGCGGGATCGAACTGCTGGGCCGAAACGTCGAGTCGCTCGGCTCGCCCGTGCGCGCCACGCTCGGCCTGGGCCGCACCTTCCAGGCCGCCACGCTCTTTCCCGAGCTCACGGTGCGCGAGTGCATCCAGGTCGCGCTCGAAGGCCGGCATCGCTCGTCGTTCGCTCGCAGCGCGCTCTTCCTCGACATGGCCACGGAACGCCGCAAGCGCAGCGAAGCCAACGAGCTCATCGACTTCCTGGGCCTCGGTCGTTATGCCGATTCGTTCATCTCCGATCTGTCGACCGGCACCCGACGCATCGTCGAGCTCAGCGGCCTCCTCGCCGTCGATGCCGACGTGCTGTGCCTCGACGAACCGACGGCCGGCGTCGCCCAGCGCGAAACCGAGGCATTCGGGCCGCTCATTCAGGAGATCCGTCGGGAAATGGGTGCCTCGATGCTCATCATCGAACACGACATGCCGTTGATCATGAGCATCAGCGATCGGGTGTACTGCCTCGAGGCCGGGTCGGTGATCGCGGAGGGCGATCCCGAGACCGTGCGCAACGACCCACTCGTCATCGCGAGCTACCTCGGCACCGACGACCGGGCGATCGACCGCAGCGACAACTGATCCGCTCCCGCCGGCCGCACCGGCGAGCTCGACATTCTTCTCGGTCGATCACCACTCTTCGCGTTCTACCTGCCAATATGTCGAACGACGAAGGGAGCCGATATGCGGCGGATGGCAGTGGCACTGATGGTTTTGGCGTTGGTGGGCGCCGCATGTGGCGGAGGTGACAGTAGCGACGCCATCGCCGGCGGCGACACGTCGAGTACGACCGTGGGCGACGACGGCACCACCACGGCAGCGGCCGACACCGATTTCCAGATCTCCGATGTCGAAGCCTCGGTCGTGCAGATCCAGGGACAGGGCACCTTCGTCGACTCGGGCGGCGCGGCGGCCTTCAACGTCGGCTTCACCGGCACCGGCTTCGTCATCAGCGAGGACGGTCTCGTGGTGACCAACAACCATGTCGTGCAGGGCGCCGCCACCCTCGCGGTGAGCTTCTCCGACGGCGATCCGATGAACGCCAGGATCCTCGGCGTGAGCGAGTGCAGCGACCTCGCGGTCATCGATCTCGATGGCGACGGCTACACACCCCTCGAGTTCCGCGACGACGAGGTCACGGTCGGTATCGAGGTCTTCTCGGCCGGCTTCCCGGCGTCCGACGAGATCGACTTCGACAACCTCGACTACACCCTCACCAACGGCATCGTCGGCTCGGTCAACGCCAGCGGCGAGACCTCGTGGGCCTCGGTCGACGGTGTGCTCCAGCACGACGCCCGCATCCTCGGTGGCAACTCCGGCGGCCCGCTCGTCGACGAGTTCGGCGATGTCGTCGGCGTCAACTACGCCGGCAACGACCAGTTCGACACCAACTTCGCCATCGCCGCGCAGGACGCCCGCCCGGTCCTCGACCAGCTCATCGCCGGCCAGGACGTCGACTCACTGGGCATCAACGGCACGGCACAGCTCTTCGACAACGGCCTCTCCGGCATCTTCATCGCCAGCGTCGAGAGCGGCTCGCCCGCCGACGACGCCGGCATCGAGCCCGGCGACGTGCTGATCACCCTCGAGAACCTCGTGCTCGCCACCGACGGCACGATGAGCGACTACTGCGACGTGCTGCGCACCCAGGGTGCCGATGCAACCATGGACATCGAGGTCTATCGTCCCTCGCTCGACCTGGTCCTCACCGGTCAGGTCAACGGCGAGGCGATCGAGGTGCCGCTCATCACCCAGACCGTCATCGAGGAAGGCGGCGAGTCCATGGGTGACACCAGCGGCGACGTCGGCAGCGGCGAGGCGCCCTACACCTACGTCACGGCCACCGACGATTCGGGCCTGATCTCGGTGTCGATCCCCGCCTCGTGGAGCGACGTCGACGGTTCTGCCAACCCCGACTTCGGACCGAGCATCTGGGCGTCGCCCGATCTCCAGGGTTATCTCGACAGCTGGGAAGTCCCCGGCATCATCGTCGAGTCGGCCCCCGACCGTCCGGCCTCGGACATCGACCTCCTCCTCCAGGAGCGCAACTTCTCCGAGGTGTGTGAGGATCTCGGGGCCGAGCCCTACGACGACGGTCTCTACGTGGGCACCCTGCAGATCTACGGCAGCTGTGGCGGCACCGAGACCTACTACATCATCCTCGCGGCAGCCCCGGTCGATGCGGACTATCTCGTGCGCGTCGAGGTCCAGGCCCCGTCGCAGCGAGACCTCGAAGCCGCCGATCAGGCCCTCAACACCTTCATCGCCAACATCTAGGTTCGCTCCGCCATGAACCGCCCCTCCATCGCCCAATCCGGCATCGCCGACTACGCCGCAGGGCACAGTCAGCAGCCGGACTCGGTCCTGACCGCACTGATCGCGGCCACGACCGAGCGGGCTGGAGGCGCGGCGATGATGCAGATCGGGCCCGATCAGGGCGCGTTCATGCACATCCTCGTGTCCACGCTGCAACCGTCGTTCGCGGTGGAAGTCGGCACCTTCACGGGGTACTCGGCCATCTGCATCGCTCGGGGCCTGGCCCCGGGCGGTCGTCTGCTCTGCTGTGACGTGAGCGAGGAATGGACCTCGATCGGGCGCGAACACTGGGAGATGGCCGGCATCGCCGACCGCATCGACCTCGAGATCGCGCCCGCCATCGAGACACTCGAGGCGCTCCCGGCCGAGCCGGCGATCGACTTCGCCTTCATCGATGCCGACAAGCCCGGCTATCGCAGCTACTACGAGGCGATCCTCGAGCGGTTGGCGCCCAACGGCGTGATCCTCATCGACAACACCCTCTGGTCCGGTGCCGTGCTCCCCGACTCCGGCTCCGGCTCCGACGACGAGAACACGACGGCCCTGCGGGAGCTCAACGACTTCCTGGCCACCGACGACCGCGTCGACGTCGCACAGCTCACCATCGGTGACGGCGTCACGATGATCCGCCGCCGCTCCCCATAACCCCGTTGCAACGGGGGTCAGACCCCCGTTGCAGTTGGGGTCAGACCCCCGTTGCGCTCGTGGGATGCCTAGACCGACGCTTCGTCGTCGTGCGCCTCGGCCGGCGGATGGGTGACGACCGAAGCGGGGTCGGGCGCCGGCGGTACCGGATGGTCGCCCTGGTGGCGGAGCCAGACCGTGCGCTGTGAGAACGGGATCTCGATGCCCGCCGCGTCGAGGGCGTTCTTGAGCCGCATGCGGAGCTCGCGTTCCACCCTCCACTGCTCCGACGGTTCGGTCTTGACGACCAGTCGGATGGCGACGGAGTCCGAGCCCAGACTCTGGACGCCCCACACCTCGGGGCGCTCCATGACCTCGTCGCCGCCCCACCGCCCGTCGTCCCACAACTCGTCGGCCACGCGCTGGATCACGCCCTGGGCGAACTCGATGTCGGTGTCGTAGGCCACCTCGACGTCGATGAGCGCTCGCGACCAGAGCTGACTGAAGTTGCCGACCCGGGTGATCTCGCCGTTGGGCACGTGCCACACCGTTCCCTGAATGTCTCGGATGGCCGTCGAGCGGAGTGAGACCTTCTCGACGGTGCCGGTGGCCGGCCCGATGTCGATGATGTCGCCGACCCCGTACTGGTCCTCGATCAGCATGAACAGTCCGGACAGGAAATCGCGCACCACGGACTGCGCACCGAACCCCAGGGCGATGCCGCCGATGCCGGCGCCGGCGATCAGCGGGGCCAGGTCGATGTCGAGTTGGCCGAGCACCAACAGCGAGGCGATCGACCACACGCCGGCGGCGGCGAGGCTCCGCAGGACGAGCCCGATCGTCTCGGCTCGGGCCGACGCCCGCTTCTGTTCGGTCTCCTCGATGAGCAGCCGGCCGGGGCCCCGCTCGCGTAGGGCCTGGAAGCGCTGATCGGTCGGCGACGCGGCCACCCGCCTCACGAACCGGCCGATGACACGCTGCAGCACCCGGGAGGCCACCCAGGCGAGGATCACGATCAAGACGATCCGGATGGGGCGGTCGAGGAGCCACTCCGCCGCCCGGGCGAGGGTCTCGCTGTCCGTCCACTCGAAGACCTTCTCGCAGAGGAACGAGGCATCTTCATCGCCACAGGCATCGGCAACGGCGGGTTCGGCGGCCTGGAAGGAGGTCATGCCCGCGAAACTACGGCGGGACCCTGCACGGCCGGTGGACCGGACCAGATATCTCGCAGATCTAAGATTCTTGATACTCTGTGCCCGCATGCACCAGTTTCGTATGGGCGAAGCCGCCCGACTTCTCGGCGTGAGCGTGGACACCGTCCGCCGTTGGGCCGACCAGGGCCGGTTCGAGACCTCCCGCACCGAGGGCGGCCATCGCGAGGTACTCGGTACCGAACTGGCCCGAGTCGCCCTCGAACTGGGCGAGCAACCCGATGAGGGCGCAGCGTCGGTCTCGGCCCGCAACCGATTCCCCGGGCTCGTGACCCGGGTCGTACGCGACAAGGTGATGGCGCAGGTCGAGATCCAGGCCGGTCCCCACCGGATCGTCTCGCTGATCTCGTCCGAGGCAGTCGACGCGCTCGGGCTCGACGTGGGGTCGCCCGCCGTCGCGTCCATCAAGTCGACGAACGTGGTCATCGAGACACCATGATCTTCACGACACCGCTGCGGCGCGGGCTGGCCGGCCTCCTGGCCACCCTCACGCTCCTGACGCCAGGCTGCGGCGACGACACCGGCACGGTGGCGATGGTGCCCTCGTCGTTGACCGGCGTGACCGAACCGGTCGACGACGCGCTCGGCACCGAGACCGCCTGGGTGATCGCCGGCAGCAGCCGTCTCGTGCGCCAACTCGCCGACGGGGCCCGAGCCGACGTGCTGATCACCGCCGACGCCGAGACGATGCGGGACGCCGTCGCCCGAGGACTCGTCGAGGGCGAGCCCGTCGTCATCGCCGGCAATCGGCTCGTCGTCGCCCTCGCCCCCGGCAACCCGGGCCGACTCGACGACCTGGCCGACCTCGAGGACCCCACCCTCCTCCTCGGGGTGTGCGCCGCCGAAGTACCGTGCGGACGCCTGGCCGCCGAGGCCGAGACCGCGCTCTCGATCGACGTCGCCGTCGACACCGAGGAGCCCAACGTGCGAGCCCTCGCCCTGAAGATCGAAACCGGCGAGCTGGACGCCGGGCTGGTCTATGCCACCGACGCCGCCGACCTCGGACTCGAGACCCTTCGCGCCGCCGAGCTGGATCCGTTCGTCACCGAGTATCTCGCCGTTGCCGTGCACGGTTCCGCCCACGAGATCGTCGACTTCCTCCGGTCGCCGGCCGGCCGTCGACTCCTGTCCGACGACGGGTTCATCGTCTCGTGACCGCACCGCCGAGGCGCACACCCCTCCCGATCGCCATCCCTGCGGTCGTCGGTGTGGCCCTGCTCGCGCTGCCGGTGGTGGGACTGCTCCAACGCGCCCCGTGGTCGACGATGGCGACCCGGCTCACCTCGCCGGAGATCCTCGACGCCGTCCGGATCTCGTTGATCGTCTCGCTGAGCGCCGCGCTGGTCTGCATCGTCCTCGGCCTTCCGTTGGCGTGGGTCCTCGCCCGCCACGACCATCCCCTCATCAGCGCGCTCCGGGTCCTCGTCCTCCTCCCGATGGTGCTGCCGCCGGTGGTCGGCGGCACCGCGTTGTTGTTCGCCCTCGGCCGTCGCGGACTCTTCGGCGAATGGCTCGACCGCGGGCTCGGCGTCACGCTCCCCTTCACCACCGCCGGCGCCGTGGTGGCGGCGTCGTTCGTGGCCCTCCCCTTCTTCGTCACCACGGTCGAGTCGGCATTGCGAGACGGCGGCGTCGACCTCGAAGAGGCAGCCGCCGCCACTGGCGCATCGCCGTGGCGGACCTTCGTCCACGTGACCCTGCCGGTGTTGCGACCGGCGGTGGCCGCCGGCGTGGCGCTGTCCTGGGCTCGGGCGCTCGGTGAGTTCGGGGCCACGATCACCTTCGCCGGCAGCCTCGGCGGCCGAACCCGGACGCTGCCGGTCGAGACCTTTCTCGCCCTCGAACAGGACCCGGAGACCGCAATCGCCGTGAGCGTGCTGCTGCTGGCGGTGAGCCTCAGCGTGCTCGCGGTGCTGCGGGGCCGGTGGCTCACGCGATGATCTCGGTCCACGGCCGCTCGACCCGCGGCGAACTCGCACTCGACATCGACCTCGAGATCGGCGCCGGCGTGACATTCGTGGTCGGTCCGAACGGCGTCGGGAAGTCGACGCTGCTCCGGCTCATCGCCGGTCTCGAGGCGCTGGACGACGGGACCGTCGAGCTCGACGGTCGGATCGTCGACGCCCCCGCCGACGGCCGGTTCGTTCCCGCCCACCAGCGCCCGATCGCCATGGCGTTCCAGGATCACCGTCTGTTCCCCCACCTGTCGGTACTCGACAACGTCGCGTTCCCGGCTCGGCGGCGGGGCGAGCGGGCCCGTCCGGCCCGCGCCGCCGCTCGTTCCCACCTCGACGCAGTGGGACTCGCCGACCTCTCCCGACGCCGGCCGGCCGAACTCTCCGTCGGACAACGCCAGCGAGCGGCGCTCGCGAGAGCCCTGGCCACCCCCGCCGAGGTGCTGCTGCTCGACGAACCACTCGCCGCGATCGACGAAGCCGGCCGCGCGTTCATCCGCGATCGGCTTCACGGCGCGACGCACCAGACGGTCGTGTGGGTTTCTCACGACCAGGCCGACATCGACCCGGGGGCGGCGCGCATCTCCTTCGACGGCACTGTGGTGCGCAAGACTCTCCGGTCATGACCTCCGACACGACCGGCGCACTCGACCCCCTGGCCGGGTTTCGGCTCGACGGGCGCGTCGCCGTCGTGACCGGCGCCAGCTCGGGGCTCGGCGAGCGCTTCGCCCGGGTGCTCTCGGCCGCCGGGGCACGGGTCGTGGTCGCCGCCCGCCGCGCCGACCGGCTCGATGCCCTCGTCGCCGCACTCCCCGATGCCCACGCGGTGCCCATCGACCTCACCGCGCCCGGAGCCGGCGACGACCTCGTCGACGCCGCGCTCGCGCACTACGACCGGATCGACATCGTGGTGAACAACGCCGGGGTGAGCTCCGCCGTACCGGCCCTGGACTTCGACGTCGAGAGGTTCCGCCGCGAGATCGAGATCGATCTCGTGGCGCCCTACGGCGTGGCTCGTGCTGCCGCGAAGTGGGCCATCGACGCCGCGCACCCGCTCAGCATCATCAACATCGGCTCGGTGCTCGGCGAGGTCGCCGGCGGGCGGCTGCGGGTCCCGGGCTACGCGGCGGCCAAGGGCGGGATCCACAACCTCACGAGAGAGCTGGCCTCGGAGTGGGCCCGCAAGGGCGTGCGGGTCAACGCCATCGCGCCGGGATGGTTCGAGACGGAGATGAACGGCGAGATGTTCCGCGACGACCGTTCCTCGGCCTACATGGTCGACGGCGCACCGATGGGCCGCGCCGGTGTCGAGGGAGAACTCGATGGCGTGCTGCTGCTGCTGGCATCCGACAGTTCCTCGTTCATGACCGGCACCGTCATCCCCGTCGACGGAGGATGGACGGCGGTGTGACCACGGCCTACCGTGACCGTCCGATGTCACTGCTGCGCACCGTCTCGTTGTCCGTGTCGTTCGGCGGCCTCCGGGCGCTCGACGACGTCGATCTCACCGTCGACGCCGGCGGCATCACCGGGCTGATCGGTCCCAACGGCGCGGGCAAGACCACGTTCATCGATGCCATCACGGGAATGGTGCCCACCGAGGGACAGGTCGAGCTCGACGGCCGCGACATCAGTGGGCTCAGCGCCAACGAGCGAGCCCGCCTCGGCCTGGTTCGGACCTTCCAGACCCTCGAACTCTTCGAGGACCTCACGGTCGAGGACAATCTCGCCGCCGCCGCCCACCGGGCCCCGTGGTGGCAATTCGTCCTCGATGCGCTCGTGCCCCGCCGCACCACCCCACCGGAACCCGCCGTGGAAGCCGCCCTCGAGCTTCTGGGCGTCGCCGACGACCGCCATCGTCTGCCCGCCGATCTGAGCCATGGACGGCGCCGACTCGTCGGGGTCGCCCGCGCGCTCGCCGCCGACCCCAAGGTGCTCCTTCTCGACGAGCCGGCCGCCGGCCTCGACTCCGCCGAGAGCCTGGCCCTGGGCGACCGGCTGCGGGCCATCGCCGCCACCGGGGTCACGGTGATCCTCATCGATCACGACATGGGCCTCGTGCTCGACGTCTGCGACCACATCCACGTCCTCGACTTCGGCATGGTGATCGCGTCCGGCACCCCGGACGAGATCCGCGCCGACCCGGCCGTCGTGAGCGCCTACCTCGGCCGCGCGGCACAGACATGACGGTCCTGCGACTCACCGGTCTCGACGCCGGCTACGACGGGGTGGCCGTGGTCCGCGGCCTCGATCTGACGGTGGAGGGCGGCGAGGTCGTGGCCCTGCTCGGACCCAACGGCGCGGGCAAGACCACCACCCTTCGCACGATCTCCGGACTCCTACCGATCATCGGTGGCGAGATCGACGTGCTCGGTGGGCCGACCGACAGTCGTCACCCGTACCGTGTCGCTCGGCGAGGGGTGGCCCATGTCGCCGAGGACCGATCCCTTTTTCCGGGGCTCACGGTGAAGGAGAACCTGCGCCTCGCGCCCGGCCTGAAACGACGTGATCGCCGAGCCGCCTACGACCGTGCGGTCGACGTCTTCCCCGCCCTTGCCCCCCTGCTCGACCGCAAGGCCGGTCTCCTGTCGGGTGGCGAACAGCAGATGCTGGCGGTCGCCCGCGCGATTGTGACCGAACCCGACCTGCTGCTCGTCGACGAGATGAGTCTCGGGTTGGCGCCGGTCATCGTCGAGGAGATGCTGCCCGTCGTCCGCCGGGTCGCCGACGAGCTGGGAGCCGCCGTGGTCGTCGTCGAACAACACATCCATCTGGCGCTCGAACTCGCCGACCGTGCCGTCGTGATGGTCAACGGCCAGGTGGTACTCGACGGCGACGCGGCCGAGCTCCGAGCCGACCCCAGTCGCATCGAAGCCGGCTACCTCGGCTGACGGGGACGAGCCTCAGATCACGCGATCGACATCGGCCCAATAGGGCTCGCGAAGCTCACGTTTGAGGATCTTGCCCGTGCCGGTACGAGGCATCTCGGCGATGAAGTCGATCGACCGGGGACGCTTGTAGCCGGCCAGGAGGATGCCACACGAGGCCATCAGGTCGGCCTCGACGCCCGCGGTGTCGACGACGTTCTCGGCGACCTGCACGACTGCCTTCACCTCTTCGCCGAACTCGTCGTTGGGCACCCCGATGACGGCGACGTCCACGACGGCCTCGTGGTCGGCCAGGACCGCCTCGATCTCGGCGGGGTAGATGTTGACCCCACCGGAGATGATCATGTCGATCTTGCGATCGGAGAGCCACAGGTAGCCGTCGCCGTCGAGATGGCCGATGTCGCCGGTCGTGAAGACACCCGGCTCGAGGTGTGCCGCCGCGGTCTTGTCGGGGTCGTTGTGGTACTCGAAGTCCGCACCCATCGCGCTCTTGAAGTAGAGGGTGCCGGTTTCGTCGGCACCGAGATGGTTGCCGTCGTCGTCCACGACGAACACCTCCATCGTCGGCAGCGGCCGACCGACGCTGCCCCCACGAAGAAGCCAGTCCTCGGCCCGGATGGTCGAGATGAACGCGCCTTCGGTCGAGCCGTAGTACTCGTGCACGAGCGGCCCCACCCACTCGATCATCGCCTTCTTCCACGGGGGTGGGCAGGGCGCGGCGCCGTGCCAGAGCGCAGTGAGCGATGAGCCGTCGAAGCTCGAGCGGACCGTCTCGGGAAGGTCGAGCATCCGCTTGAACTGGGTGGGCACGAGGTGGGTGTTGGTGACGCCGTGGGCATCGACGAGCCGAAGGGTCTCGGCCGCATCGAACTTGTGCCGCATCACCACGGTCGAGCCGTTGACGAGGGGCATGAAGCTGAACGCCCACTGGGCCGAGTGGTAGGCCGGGCCCGCCAGGAGCGTGGTGCCATCGGCCGGCACGAACTCATTCATGCTGGCGCTGATCAGCGAGAAGATCTCGCTCGGAATGCCCTGCCCACCGGAGAGCATGCCGCGCACGCCCTTGGGCCGACCGGTGGTGCCCGAGGTGTAGAACATCGGCCCGCCGAGGAGCTGCTCGGTGAGCGGTGTGTCGCTGCCGTCGGCCACCAGCGTCTCGTAGGCGTCGAGGCCGGTGCGGTCCGCGTCCGTGCCGGCAACGACCGAGAACTCGATCCCCGCGGCACGAGGATCGGCGAGTGCCGTCGTCGCGACGTCGGCGAACCGCTCGCCCACGACGAGCGCCCGGGCACCCGAGTCCTCGATCACGTAGGCCAGCTCGTCGGCCACCCAGTGCCAGTTCACGGGGACGACGGTGAACCCGGTGTGGGCCGCGGCGAGAAGTACCTCGTAGAGCTCACGACGATTGCCCATCATGACGGCGATCGTGTCGCCCGAGCCGATGCCTCGAGCGGCGAAGCCGTTGGACAACCGGATCACCCGGTCGCACAGCTCGGCCCAGGTGGTGGTGCCGTCCTCGTCGATGAGCGCCGGACGGTCGGGGTGAGCGGCCGCGTGGGACTCGAGAAGGATGGCCATCAGCCGCGAGCCATCCAGTTGCCGTGGGCGCCGTAGGGCACCCGTCGGGGGGTGAACACCCGGGCGACCGGGTCACCGCCGAAGTCCTGCGCATCGATGATGCGCAGCTCACTGCGATCGGCCTCGGGGTCGTAGGTGTACAACATGATCCAGCCGTCGTCCTCGGCGCCGCCGTCGGTACGAGGAACGAACAGAGGCTCACCGCCCGTGACCGCGCCCATGTCGTGTACCTCGGGCACACCGGTGCGGAGGTCGTACTTGTAGACCTCCGTTCCCATGCTCGGATTGTCGGGCGTCGTGCCCAGCTGCATCGTGTAGCCGAAGGTGGCCTCGAGTCCGAGCCGTCGGTCGTCGACCCGGGCGAAGTCGGACTTGCGGTCGTCGAGTTGCTCCTGTGCAACCTCGCCGGTGACAGTGTCGATCGTCCAGCGCCAAAGGCTCGCCTTGGCTGAAATATCGTCGAAGCCACCGGCCATGGCCCGCTCGGAACGACAGACGGTGAGCACGATGCGGGGTCCCTCCTCGTGGGCGTTGACCGGATGGAAGACGTAGCCCGGCTCGATCTCGAACCAGCGCACGTCGGCATCGGTGCCGGTGCGGGGCATCACGCCGAGGCGGGCTCCGTGCTCGGGCCGCCACCCGAACGGCGCGTCGCCGTTCACGGCCGCATCGAGGTCGAAGCACACGGGGAGGTCCATCCAGATGACATGGTTCCGGGTGATGTTGAAGTCGTGCATCATCACCCCGCGGGGGAGGGCGATCGGTTCGGACTGCACGAGTGCACCGCCGGCATCGAAGCGGTGGTAGCGCAGGAACTCGGGGCCGACGACGTCGTAGCCGAACGCCAGCATCTCACCGGTGACCGGGCAGATCTTCGGGTGAGCCGTGAACGCTCCCGGGATCTGCCCGCCGAACGTCTGATGTCCGATCGTGTCGAGGTCGGCATCGAGTTCGTAGGCGCCGTGCGCCTCCTCGAGCGCGAGGTAGCGGCCGGCATGACGGACGATGTTGGTGTTGGCCGGCGAGTCCTGGGGCTTCATCGACAACGCGCCCGTGCCGGCCTCGAGCACGGGCGTGCGCACATAGCGATTCCGGTACGACGCCTTCCCTTCCCGGAGGTCGACGGCATGGATCATGCCGTCGCCGAAGAACCAGTGATCGCTCCACCCGGAGACCGGGTTGAACCCGTTGCGCATGTAGACGCCGTCGAGCGCCTCCGGGATGACGCCCTCGACCTCGAGATCGGCCTGATCGAGTTCGTCCTCGATGGGCCCGAAGTTCCCGCGGAGATGCCACGGCAACTCACGGGCCTCGCCCTCGGCGGTCTGCGGATCGGTCGTCGTCATTCGTCCCCCTCGGTTCGACCCGAACCTATCGCGGGTGGTTAACACTGTTAAGTCGATCAGCGCTATTGTCCGGCGACGAACCAGGAGGGGGACCCGGTGAAGCGACAGAGGCTATTGATCGTCATTGCGGTGTGCGCACTGATCGGCGCCGCGTGCAGCGAGCCCGAGACCGATGCAGGCAACGACACCACGACCACCGGTGAGGGGTCGACCACGTCGGCCGACATCGGGTCGGATGGGTCCGACGACGGTCCACCAGACGACACCGCACCGGGCGAGGACACACCGGACGACACGACACCGGCGGGCGACGGCAGCTCCATCGTCGAACGCCTTGCCGGCGAGGAATGGTTCCTCGGCACGATCCCGGCGCTGCCCGTCGCGGCCGACGACGCACTCGAACCGATCCGCATCGGGATGATCAACCAGGAGAAC
Organism: Acidimicrobiales bacterium; assembly: GCA_040219515.1. Classification (NCBI taxonomy): domain Bacteria; kingdom Bacillati; phylum Actinomycetota; class Acidimicrobiia; order Acidimicrobiales; species Acidimicrobiales bacterium. Next base: position 17,055 of record JAVJSI010000010.1, on the reverse strand, counting down.
ACCCCGGCCGGCTCCTACCCGGAACTGCGCTTCGCCGCGGGCGCCGCCGTGACGTTCATCAACACCGAGCTGGGCGGGGTCGACGGTCGTCCCCTCGAACTCGTCCCCTGCATCACCGACTTCAGTGTCGAGAGCTCCCAGGCCTGCGCGCAGGAGCTCGTCCTCGAGGAGGTCGTCGCCCTCGTCGGCGGCATCGACGTCCTCGCCCAGGGCGCACTCCCGGTGCTCGAACAGAACGGCCTTCCGATGGTCGGCGGCATTCCCGCCGGACTCGCCGAACAGCGCAGCCCCTCGTCCTTCTCGTTCTCCGGCGGCACCGCCGGCGGCATGGCCGCCTTCATGGCCCACGCCGCCGAACAGGGCCACGAGAAGGCGTTCATCGCCTACGGCGAGTTCGAGGCGTTCCAGATCGCGGCCGAAGACTACGGCGCCCGGGTCGGCGAGGATCTCGGTCTCGAGGTCAGGCTCCATGCCTTCCCGCTGTTCGGCGCGGACTACACGAGCGTGCTGAACGACGCGAAGTCCTTCGGCGCCGACGCCGTGGTCATCAACGCGGCCGATGCGGCATGCGTTCCCGTGATGGAGGGCTTCCGTGACTTCGGCTTCGAGGGAACGCTCTACCTCTTCGGCGCCTGCGCGGCCGACGAGATCATCGCCGCAGCGGGCGGCGTCACCGACGGCGTGGTCTTCAACGGCGAAGGACCTCCGGACCGCGGCGACCCCGAGGGCACGGTGTTCAATCTCGCGTCGACCGAATACAACGAGGGCAACGCCCAGGCCGCCGGCACGGTGGCCTTCCGCGGAATGATGAACCTCTACGCCGTGCTCGTCGAGCTCGGCGGTGACCAGATCAGCAGCGAGGGCATCATCGAGATCCTCGAGAGCTCCGTCGACCGCGAGAGCTTCTGGGGTCACCCGTACACGTGCGACGGCGACCAGGTGCCCGGCCTGCCGTCGCTGTGCGCACCGCAGCAGGCGCTGTTCACGTTCGACGCCGACAACAACATCACGTTCGTCACCGACTGGATCGACACCGTGGCGTTGTTCGAGAGCGCCTTCGCCGAATAGCCGACGCGAGCGCAACCCGTGACCACCCTCTTCTCGAACCTCCTGCTCGGGCTCGGCGTCGGCGGGGTGATCGCGGCCCTCGCGATCGGCGTGGTGGTCACCCATCGCGCCAGCAATGTCGTCAACTTCGCGCACGCCGCGATCGGCACCTATCTGGCGCTCGTGTACTACGAGTTCCGGGCCACCGGCGACATCGTCCAACCCCTGCTCCTCCCCTTCGTACCCGCTCGCTTCCACCTGCTCGACCGACCGGTCGTGGTCAGCGCACTGATCGTCACCCTGGTGATCGCCGCGCTCGTGGGCCTCGCCACCTACTGGCTGCTGTTCCGGCCACTGCGGCTGTCACCGCCGTTGGCCCGGGTTGTCGCGTCGCTCGGTCTGATGACCTATCTCATCGGCGTCATGCAGGTGCGCTTCCCCACCAACGGGGCGGTGAGCAATGTGCTCGAGGGACCGTTGCCCAACGATCTCGTCACGTTCGGCAACGTCAGCATCAACGCCGACCGCTATCTCCTCGCCGGCGGCGTCGTCGCCGCCGCCATCGCCATCAGCCTGATGGGGAAGTTCACGAACTTCGGGCTGGCCACCCGTGCCAATGCCGAGAACGAGACCGGTGCGGTCCTGCTCGGGATCCATGCCGACCGCATCAGCGCGTTGAACTGGATGCTCGCCTCGGTGCTGGCCGGCGCGGCGATGATCCTTGCCGCCCCGATCCTCAACAACCTCGACCCGCCGACCACGAGTCTGCTCGTGGTGCCCGCCCTGGGTGCCGCCCTGCTCGGCCGTTTCAGTTCGATCGGCATTGCCGCGGCGGCCGGCATCGGCATCGGCATGCTCATGTCGGAGATCCAGGCCGCACAATCCGAATGGGATGCGCTCAAGGGCATCGGCCTCCAGCAGGGGCTGCCGTTCATCATCGTGCTCATCGCCCTCACGCTGCGCAGCGATCGCACGGTCGGGCGGGGCGACCTCCCGTCGAGTCGACTCCCACCGGCCCCGTCGCCACGACTCACGATGCCCGTCACGCTCGCCTTCGTCATCGCGGGCGTCGTCGGCCTCTTCACCCTCGAGAGCGACTGGCGCAACGCCATCATCCTGACGTCGATCGCCAGCATCATGGCGCTCTCCGTCGTGCTGTTGACCGGGTTCGTCGGCCAGATCTCGCTGGCCACGTTCGCCCTGGCCGGCACGGCCGGATTCACGATGGTGAAGGTCGGTTCGCTGTGGGGACTCGGGTTCCCGTGGGCCCCGCTGCTCGGCACCCTCGCCGCCGTCGCGCTCGGCACCCTCGCCGGACTTCCCGCCATCCGCATCCGTGGGCTCACGCTGGCGATCGCCTCACTGGCGGCGGCCATCGCCATCGAGGAACTGCTGTTCAAGTGGAACTGGCTCAGCGGCGGCCTCGGGGGCGCCCAGGTCGACCCGCCCCGACTTCCCGGCATCGATCTCCAGATCTCGGCCCCCGGCGCCCTCTTTCCTCGCAAGGAGTTCGGGTTCCTCGCCCTCGGGCTCCTGCTCTTCGCCATGTACGTCGTGGTCAACCTCCGACGCAGTCCCACCGGCCGGCAGTGGTTGGCCGTGCGGGCCAACGAGCGAGCGGCCGAGGCCATCGGGATCTCCGCCCCGCAGGTGAAGCTCTCCGCCAACGCCGTCGCCGCGTTCCTCGCCGGTATCGGCGGCACCCTCACCGCCTACCAGAGCGGATTCGTCTCGGCCTCGAGCTTCGCGTCGTTGAAGTCACTCGTGCTCGTCGCCATGACCTACCTGTCGGGCATCGCCGCGCCCGCCGCAGCCCTGGTCGCCGGCGCGCTCACCGAGAAGGGACTGCTCACCGTCGGCATGGATCGGCTCGACGACGACGCATCCCAGTACCAGTTCGCGGTCAGCGGTCTCTTCCTGATGATCGCCGCAATCCGATTCCCGTCGGGCATCGTGGGTGCATCGTCTCGTGTCGCGAGACGGGCGAGGACCCGATCATGAACCCGACCAACACCAGCAGTCCCCGCCCGGCCCTCAACGCAACGGGCATCGTCGAGGAAGCCATCGCGTTGATCCGCGAGCTCGGCGTCGACGCACTCTCGATGCGGGCGCTCGCCATGCGCCTCGGCGTCACGGCACCAGCGCTCTACGCGCACTTCACGAATCGGGACGCGCTGCTCCGAGCGTGCGCCCAGGTCGGCTACGACGAGCTCGACACCCGATTCCACAAGGGCGAGCCGGCCTCGGCGATGGACATGATCTGGGTTTCGAGCCGGAGCTATGTCACGTACGCGATCGAGGAACCCGAGCTCTTCTCGCTGATGTTCCTCTATCGCCCCGACGCGATCGAGATCGCGGTCGACGCCGACATCGAACACGGCGGGGCCACGACGGTCTTCGACTCGATGCTCGCCAACCTCGCCACTGCGATCGACGACGGCCACCTCCGACCGGCCGACCCTCTTCGCTACGGCCTCGCGCTCTGGGCCGCCGTCCACGGCGTCGCCACCGTCGCCGGTCTCGCCCCCGGAATCGACACCGACGCACTGATCGAAGACGTCGTCGGCGGCCTGCTCGCCGGCTGGCGGGCCTGACGCACCGGACCCGGCGGAGGGCGGCGGCGGTGGAGCGCACCTCCTCCCCCATGGGTGCGCACCACCGCCCCGCGTTCCCGAGCACCCCGGAGGGGTCTCGGTGACCGTGTGTCACGCCGGCGGCAGCATTCATTCGGACGTGACGGACGCCATATGTTGCGCTACTTCTCAGATCGGGTCAAGGCCTCCGACATCTTCCGGACATCTTTCCGGAGATCAGGACAGGGCAGCACGCAGGAACGACAACTGCAGCAGCAGCAGGTTCTCGGCCACCTCCTCCTGCGGTGTCATGTGGGTGACACCCGACAGCGGCAGGACGGTGTGGGGTTGTCCTGCCTCGAGCAGGGCCCGGGACAACCGCAGCGTGTGCGCGGCCACGACATTGTCGTCGGCCAACCCGTGGATCAGCATCAGCGGCGGCAGCGCGCCGGGTGCCACCCGGGCCACGTCGGGCGTGAGATCGCTGCGCACGTAGTTCTCGGGTTCGACATCGGGGTGACCGAGGTAGCGCTCGGTGTAGTGCGTGTCGTAGAGCCGCCAGTCGGTGACGGGGGCGCCGGCGACGGCGGCATGGAAGACATCGGGTCGACGGAGCACCGCGAGCGCGGCGAGGTAGCCGCCGAACGACCAGCCCCGGATCGCCACCCGGTCGAGGTCGAGACGGGGCTCCAGGACGGCCGCGGCGTGGAGGGCGTCGATCTGGTCCTCCAACACCGGCGCGGCCAGGTCGCCGCGCACCTCGCGCTCGAAGGCCGGCCCACGGCCGGGGGTGCCTCGGCCGTCGGTGACGAGCACGGCGAAACCCTGGTCGGCGAACCACTGGGACGCGTGGAACAGCGAGCGGGCCTGCTGCACCCGTTGGGCATGCGGACCCCCGTACGGATCGAGCAGCACTGGCAGGCGGGCATCGTCGGCCGCGTCGGCCGGGAGTAACAGGGCGCTCTCCAGCCGCCGTTCGCCGAGCTGGACGAGGCGGACGCGCAGGGTGACCTCCGGGGTCTCCGAGAGGTCGTGCAGCCGACCGACCACCGCACCGCCGGCCACCACGGTCGCCGTCGCCCGGTCGAACGCCATGCTGCGACTCACCCGCACCGAGGTCGTTCCACCGGCGACCATCGAGTGCACACCGTCCCGTTCGGTCTGCCACTCGACCTCTCCCGTCCACGACACCAGAGCGATGTCGACCGAGGTGGGCTCGCGCGACGCGGCGACGAGCACACCCTCGTCGGTCGCCTCGATGACCCGACGCACCTGCATCTCGTCGTCGGTGACCGCAGCACCGTCGACACAGAGGCGACGAGCCGCACCCCGGTCCTCGACCGTGATCAGTCGACCATCGTGGCGGGTCGGTGTACCGGGAATCAGCTCGGTCCACTGCGGGTCGTCGAACCGATACTGCTCCTCGATCGTGGCCGTCGCCGGGTCGACGAACAGCACTGCGGTGACCCGCTGGCTGCGATCCTGCACCGTCAGCCAGATGCCGTCGTCGTCCCAGAACGCGTCGGCCAGGTACTCCCAGCCGCCGCTCGCCCAATCGATGTCGAGTCGGCCGTCACCCTCGACATCCACGATGGCCAGACCGACACGAGCGTTCGCCGTACCGGCCGCCGGGTAGCGCACCGGCGTGGGTACCAGCGCAGGGGTGACCGGCGCGGCGATCCACCATTGCCCCACCGGCGCGACGTCGACCCGCTCGACCAGCACGCGACGGCTGTCGGGGCTCCACCAGAAACCGCGGGTGCGCCCCATCTCCTCGCCGGCCACGAACTCGGCCGAGCCCCAGCTCACGGTGTCGCCGCGCTCGCCGATCACCGATCGGTCGGTGCCGCGGACCACGGCGCGGAGTTCCGGGCCACTGACATAGGCAACGGTTGCCCCATCGGGCGACAGCCGGGGGTCGAACACCCCTTCCGCTGCGGGCAGCAGCGCCACCTCGCCCGTGGGCACGTCCACCCGCGCGAGTTGGCCACCGATCGCGAAGACGGCGACGTCGAGTGGGTCGGTGGCATCGAAGGCCACGATGCCGCCGCCTGATTCGCGGGCCCGTTCGCGTCGGGCCCGTTCCTCCGGTGGCAGGTCGCCATCATCGGCGCCGAGGGCGGTGGCGTCGACCACGAGCCGCTCCGACCCCGAGGCGACGTCGAACTCCCACAGGGAATTCACCGGGTCGACGGGTCCGGCCGAACGCAGGAACAACACCCGGCGACCGTCGTCGGCCACGCGGATGTTGCGCGGCGCGCCCAGGGTGAACCGCCGGGTGACGGCCTGGCGACGCGGGAAGGAAGACGACGAACTCATGGGCGTATGGTGGCCCGTCCGAGCCGATGAGGGAAGGAGACCGCCGATGACACCCGTGACCGGACCGATTCGCTGGGGCATCGCGGGCACCGGCGGCATCGCCGCGAGCTTCGTCAGCGACTTCGCCCGACTGGACACCGGCAATTCCGAGATCGGCGCCGTCGGCTCACGGTCGAGGGCATCGGCGGACGCGTTCGCGGCGACGCACGGGATTCCCCGGGCCCACGGCACCTATGAGGAGCTCGCCGCCGACCCCGAGATCGACATCGTCTACGTCGCCGGGATCCATCCCGTCCATGCCGAACAGGCGGTGATGTTCCTCGACGCCGGCAAGCACGTGCTCGTCGAGAAACCGCTGGCGCTCGACGCCGGCGAGGTCGACACCATGATCGCGGCCGCCGAGCGGAACGACCGCTTCCTGATGGAAGCGATGTGGATGCGCTTCAACCCGGCCCATGTGGAGATGGTTCGGAGGATCGAGGCCGGGGCCATCGGCGAGGTACGGCGGGTCATCGCCGACTTCTCGTTCGCCCTGCCGTTCGATGCCGATCACCGACTGTGGGACCGCCGCAAGGGCGGCGGCGCACTGCTCGACCTCGGAATCTATCCGCTCACGCTCGCGTGGTGGCTGCTCGGCCCGCCCACCTCCGTCGATGCAACCGGCCACGTGGCCGACACCGGCGTCGACGACGAAGTCGCCATGTTGTGCGGCTGGGAGGGCGGCGCCACGGCGCTGCTCACCGCAGGCCTGCGGCTCGACGGCACGCTGGCGGCACGCATCGAGGGCACGAAAGGCACGATCGAGCTCCCGCTCCCCGCCCACTGCACCGACCGGATGACGCTGCGCTACGCCGGCGAGAGCGAGGAGATCACGGCCGAGCCGGCGGGTCTGCATCACCAGGTCGTCGAGGTGCATCGATGCCTGCGAGCCGGCGAGCGGGAGAGCCCCCGGATGCCATGGGCGACGAGTCGCGCGGTCATCGAACGCTTCGATGCCATCCGCGCCACGCTCGGCGTGCGCTACGGCGCCGATTGATCGTCGGGCAGGACGGTCTGGACGAGCTCGACGACCCCGTCGCTCACGAGCATGCCGCGGCCGGGCACGGGCATCGGTGCGAGACGGGCCGGGAACTGCTGGCCGAGTAGGTCCCCGTCGATCGGGTCGGGGCGAAGCAGCAGACCCGCCCGCGAGCTCTTGATGTCGGCCGCCCAGTGCCCGTAGGCGGATCGGAAACGGTCGGCCCGCCCCGTCACCACGAGATGCACCCCGGCAGGGGGTGTCGTGGCCAGACGGCCGAGGATCCCGGTCGGGTCGTCGAGATCGACCGCATCGTCGACCAGGACGAGCGCGGGACCCTCGATGGCGGCCAGCCGAGCCTCGATGTCGGTGGGCGAGGCGGCGTCGAGACCGCTGCGGTCGGCCAGCGCCCGGCCGACGACGATGCACGCCGCGCCGGCCGCCCGGGCCAGGGTGGCCAACGCCGTGGTCCGCCCCGACCGCGGCGGTCCGAGCACCACCGCGTGCTCGCCGCGGTGCAGGACCAGATCGGCGAGTGCGAGGTCGCGATCGCGAACTGCGAACCGCAGTCGGGCAGTGGACCCGTCGAGCACCACGAGCGGGGTGGCCTCGGACCATCGGATCTCGGGGCGAAGTTCGCCGACCTCGTGCGGTGGCAGTCGCGGCAACGGGTCGTTGCGTCGGCCGTCGGCGGCCCGCGCGACGGTGGCGCCGTCTCGGACGACCTGGATCACCGCCCCATCGGTGGCCCGCACCGCCCGCCCCGGCGGGAACCGGTCGGCCGACGACTTGACCCCGAACCGCAGCGCATCCGACTGGTCGGTCCCCCGCTGGATGAGCACGGTGCCCGCAGTGGCGGTGAGGGCCGGCGGAAGGTCGGCGGCGCGTCGCAGCGAGACCGCCACGGTGATGCCGACGGCCGGTCCGTCGGCCCAGATCCGGTGGAAACGATCGTGGATGGCCGGCTCTCGAACCGGGTCGTGGGACCGGGCGAGACCGCCGAGGTCGTCGACCACGAGGAGGATCCGCGGATCATCGATCCCGATACCGGCGCCACGCCGGCGACCCACCTCGTCGTCGAGCCAGCGCACGAGGCGATGCCGGCGCACACCGTCGGAGGGACCGACCACCGTGCCCGTGCTGGGCAGGTCGGCCAGGGCCGTCAGCGCGCCCGAATCGAGATCGAGCACGTGGACGTGGGGCGCGTCGGTTCCCTGCCCCCGGGTGACGGCCAGGGCCGCCGTCGCCAAGGTGGTCGTGGTGCCGGCGCCGGGACCACCGATGACCACGAGGTGTCCGTCGTCGAGTGTCCAGCCCTCGTCGCGTCGACATTGCTCGTCGGGGCAGTCCACGAGAAACCACTGGCCCGGCGCGGCCGCGCGCCGGTCGTCGCGGCGGAGGTCGTCGGGCAGCGGTGCCGGCCACGGCGAGCGGGTGCGACGCCCGCCGCGGGCTTCGTGGGCGCCCACGATCGTCCCGACGAGACGCCGCAGGTCGGTCGGCGTACCGTCGTCGACGACGCGATCGGGGCCGGTGTGCACGACGACGCCCGCCCGTTGGTCGGCATGGCCGGTGACGAACGCCGCCTGGAACGGGACGAGGTCGCCGGGCCCGAACCGGACGACGGCCCGCCCGGGGCGATCACGGGGGATGGCAGAGGCGTCGGGCGAACCGATCACGTCGATGGAGTCGCCGCGGTCCGTGACCCGCAACGCGACCCGGCATCCGGTGTTCGCCCGGATGTCGTCGGTGACGACGCCGGCCGGACGTTGGGTGGCCAGCACCAAGTGGACGCCGAGACTTCTTCCCCGCTGGGCCACGCCGACGAGCGAGGACAGAAAGTCGGGAAGGTCGGCGGCCAAGGATGCGAACTCGTCGACGATCACCAGCAGCCGTGGCAGGGGCTCAGCCGCCGCATCGCCCGCCGTCGCGGCCCGAAAGGAGGCCATGTCGTCGGCCCCTACCGCTCGCAGCCGCCGCTCGCGATGACGCAGCTCGGCCTCGAGGCAGCGCAGGGCGCGCGCCGCGAGTTCGGCGTCGAGGTCGGTGACCAGTCCGGCGACGTGTGGGAGTTCGGCACAGCAGTCGAACGCCGCGCCGCCCTTGTAGTCGACGAGCACCATCGCGACATGGTCAGGATCGGCCGTGGCCGCGACGCCGGCCACGATCGAACGCAACAACTCCGACTTGCCCGACCCCGTGGTCCCGCCCACGAGGACGTGGGGGCCATCGGCCACGAAGTCGAGTTCGACCACACCCTCACCGTCGGACCCGATCGGCGTGTGCAGATGGGCGGTGCCGTCGGCCTGCCGCCAGCGTCGTTCGATCTCACCGATGTCGTCGCCCGAGATGCCGAGCAGTCGCAGCAGTGGCGCCGCAGCCGGCACACCGGCGCCGGCGATCGGGAGCTCGGGATCGTCGAGCCGGGCCAGGCGCCGGGCGCCGTGTTCGGCCACTGCGGCGGACACGCCCCAGCCGAGGACCGGTCGGCCGCGCTCGGCCCGCCGCGGATCGGTGAGGGTGAGCCGACCGAGGGCATCGGCCCGCACCACCAGGTCGCATCGGGCCGGAAGGCGGTGTTCGTCGGACACCAGCACCACGGCGGCCGTCGACGGCCGCGCCAACGCCGATCGGCCGACGGTGCCGCGACCCTGGAACGGATCGTCGCCGTCGAGCAGGACGAGGCAGGCCCGGTCGTCGCCACCCGTCATCAACCCGACGGCGGCCGACACCTCGAGGGTCTGCAACAACGCCACGCCCCGACGTCCGGTCGCGTGGTCGGCCGTGTGGGGTAGCCATGTGGCCCACCGCCAGTCGATCGTGTGGTCGGCCGCAACCAGTACCGAGAGATCGGCGGGACCGTGATGGGTCGCCATCTGGAGCAACAGCGATCGAGCCACGGCCATGGTGGCCGACCGATCGCCGACCAGCCCGACGACCCGTCCGGGTGACAGGTCGACGGCGACCGGCACATCGGGCATCGGTGGCGCAGCGGCCACCATGGCCACCGCTTCCGGGGCCGCCACGTCGCCGTCGGACGGATGCAGCGGCACCGAGAACGGCTCGTCGGCCACACCGATCGCAACCGAGAACGCGTCGAGATGATCGGGGCGCCGCTCCCACAGCCGTACCGAGGGCTGCTCGGCTCGGCGCACCACCTCGGCGGGGTCGGGATGCAGCGCCCGTCGTCGGAGGATCTCGTGATCCCGAGCGATGCCGATCTGCCCGTCGAGCGCGCCCATGGCGGCCTCGACGTCGGCCACCGCTCGACGGTGGGCGCGGCGAGAACGGCGCCGTCGCTCCCACCAGGTGCCGATCGTGAGCACCGGGCCCAACGCGGCGAACACCGCCATGAACGGCGAGAACAACACGGCGACGACGGCGCCCGCCACGATCGGAAGGACGATGCCGGCGATCGACAGCGGCTCACCGGCCGGTGGGGCGGGGGCCGATGCGGGCACCCCGAGCGGTGTGGCCTCGGCCATCGGGACCACCCGAGGCGGACGGTTGAACGGAATCGTGCCGCCACGAGCACCGAGACCATGGACCACCGCCGCCGGGCGATCATCGCAGTGCGCACGCACGGCCAGGCGGCTGGTGCCCGCCCGGACCACTGCACCGGGCGCGAGTTCGACGGAGCCGAGAAGCGGATGGCCCTCGACGGCGGTGCCGTTGCGCGAACCCAGGTCGCGGAGCCGTCCCTCGCGAAGGAGGAGGTGAGGACCCGACATCGCCGCGTCGTCGACACACAGGTCGCAGCCGTCGTCCCGACCGATCGTGAGACTACCGTCGGCGCCGACCGCGACTCCGGCCCGGATGCCGCCGATGACGACGACGGTCCGGGCCGGAGGGGTGGTGGTGGCAGGCTCGGCCGTCGTGTCGACGACCGAGCCCTCGCAGATGGTCACCGCCGACAGGGGGACGTCGGAGGTGACCGGAGCACCGTCGATGACGGGCTCGAAGGGTGAACGTGTCGATGCGGACCCTGTCGATGCGGACCCTGTCTCGGGGGTGAGCGCCGTGACGAGATCGCCGACGGTGCGGGTCGGGTCGTCGATGTCGATCTCGACGACCCGGTCACCGCCCGCCGCTCGGTGCACGATGCGCATCGCTCCCCCGACCGACCGGGTGACCGTCAGACGGTGTCGAGGGCGGTGACGCCGGCCTGGAGTTCACGGCCGATGAAGGCCGAGTGTTCGCCCAGGGTGTCGACCAGGTTCACCAGGTTGGGCCGGAACTCGGTGTCCCACAGTTGGCGGAACCGATCGGCCCGACTGCCCTGCCAGGTGGTGCCATCGACACCGCCCTGGATCGCCCGGATCACGTCCTGCACCGCCTGGCTCTGCTGACCGAATGTCGCGGCCAGTTGCTCCATCTGTGACTTGCTCATGACCAGCATGTCGCCTGCCATCGTCGCCTCCTCTGTTCGCGCACTTCACGATTTGTGAGTGCATCTCATAGGTTCTCACCCTGCCAGTGGGCGCAACCAAAAGCAAGGGATCCTTGCAAACAACGAAGGCGCGGCCTGCGCCGCTACTGGGCCGCGGCGCGCTTGACCGCGGCCAGCGGGTCGGCCCGGAAGGCCTCGACCGACGCCTGATGGCCGGCCAGCGCCTGGAATTCCTGGCCGGCGCGCATGGCGGCGCGCCCACCCTGCACGTCGAACTGGCGATGCACCATCCGCTTGAGGATCTGCGACAGGTCGGTGGCCACGCCGGCGATTCGCTCGGCCACGGCGAGCACCTCGGCATCGAGACGGTCGGCGGGGTAGGCCCGGTTCGCCCACCCCATGCGGGCCGCCTCGACACCGTCGATGGCGTCGCCGGTCAACATGGTCTCCATCGCGTGGCGCATGCCCATCAGCGGCTCGTGGTACTGCCAGTCGGGCGGCGACGCCACCCGCACCACGGGATAGGAGATCTTCGCGTCGTCGGCGACGTAGACGAGGTCGCAGGCCGATGCGAGCTCGGTGGCGCCCGCCATGGCGTAGCCGTGGACCTGGGCGATCACCGGCTTGGCCAGGTCCCAGATCGAGAACCATCCGTCGGTGGCCTGACGGGCCCACTGGCCGTCGCCGGGCGCCGACGGATACGGCGGATCTTCCATCAGCGCGCTGCCGAGGTCGTAGCCGGAGGAGAAGCAGACTCCGGCGCCCCGGACGATCGACACGCGCACGTCGTCGTCGTGGTCGTGGGCGTGGAGCACGTCGAACAGCTGGGTGCGCAACGGCGTCGAGATCGCGTTGCGCTTCTCGGGCCGGTTCAGGGTGACGTAGCGGACGAACGGCGCCGCCTCCTCCACCGTGATCAGTTCACTCGGGTCACTGCTCATTCGGCTGCTCCTTCGTCTCGGGTTCCGGCCATCTCGGCCGCGACCGCCAGCCCCTCGTCGGAGTCGGTGCGCACGGTCAAACCGTTCACCCCCGGCGGGATCACCTCGTGCCAGCGGGACCGGACGCGGTCGACCGGACCGAAGAGGGCGCCGGCATCGATGTACTCGTCGGGCACCGCCGCGATCGCCTCGTCCTTGCGGCCCGCCAGCCACAGCTCCTGGATGCGCTCGGCCGCCTCAGGAAACCCGCGGCGGGCCATGGCGTCCTTGTGGAAGTTCTTCGACTCGCTGCCCATGCCGCCCACGTACATGCCGGTGAGCGGCTTCTTGGCGTCGATCGCCGCCTGCACGTCGTCGGTGATCTCGATCGTGATCCCGCCCATGATGTCGAAGTCCTCGGGTCGACCACCGCGGCGGGCCCATCCCTTCTCGAGATTCGGCCCGTGGATGTCCCAGCCATCGGCGCCGTAGCCCATGGGCAGCCAGCCGTCGCAGATCTCCGCGGCCAGCGCGGTGTTGAGCGGCGCGCCCGCCGCGATCCAGATCTCGATGTCGCCGGCCGGATGCAGGATCGATTTGAGCGGTTTGCCCTGCCCGATCGACCCGGGACCGGTGAACGGCAGCGAGATCTCGGCGCCGTCGTGGGTGACGGGCTCCTCCCGGGCGATCACCTTGCGCATGATGGCCACATAGTCACGAAGCCGGTTGACCGGCGAACCCCAGGGCTGGCCGTACCATCCCTCGACGATCTGCGGACCCGACACGCCGAGACCGATGATCACCCGCCCCCCGCCGGCGAGCGCGTCGATGGTCATCGCCTGCATGGCCGTGGCCGCCGGGGTGCGGGCCGCGATCTGCACGATGCCGGTGGCCAGCTTGATGCGGCTGGTGTGGGCTGCGAGATACGCCAGCGGCGTCATGGCGTCGCAGCCGTAGGCCTCGGCCGTCCACACCGAGTGGTAGCCCAGCGACTCGACGAGCTTCACCCGTTCGACCGGCACCTCGAGAGTGGCGGCGCGATAGAGGTCGAGTCCGAATCCGAGCTTCATGGTCGGACCCTATTCCGGCGGACGGGCCCGGACGATATCCACCCTCGGCGGGTCGGCCGGTAGCGTCGCCCACGATGACTGAGCCCCCCGCTCCCCGCCGCTCGGCGCCCCCCGCTCCCCGCCGCTCGGCGAGAGAACTGTTCGACCGTCGAGACGAAACCCCCCGCACGGCCGAACGCGCCTACGGCGAGGGGATCTACCGGCGGCGCATCCTGGTGCGCCTCGACGGCGATCGTTGCTGGGGCGAACTCGAGGACGACTTCCATCACTTCCGGGTCGAACTCCACCACGACGAGAACGAGGTCGTCGACGTGATCGGCGCGGGTGTGCGATCGCCGTGGACGGCATGTCTCGATGCCGGCCGGCCACTGCAGGCCATGGTCGGCACGCCCCTGACCACCGGGCCGCTGGCCCTGTCTGCTCTCGACGCTCGCCAGAACTGCACACACATGTTCGACCTCGCCGGGCTCGTCGTCACCCACGCGGCGCGCGGGGTCGACGGCGACCGGCTCTACGACATGGCCGTCGACGACCAGCGAGGTGAGGCCCGTGAGCGCCACGCCCGTCTCTGGCGCGACGGCACGGCGGTGCTCGAGTGGCATCTCCACGAGCGAACGGTCATCGGGCCGGCCGAGTGGGTCGACGCACCGCTGTGGCAGGGCTTCATCCCGTGGGCCGGACGCGAACTCGACGACGACCTCGGCGAAGCGGCCGTGGCCCTCCGCCGGGCCTGCGACATCAGCGCCGGCCGCCAGCAGGACCTCGACGACGTCGCCAACGCGGCCGAGCTGCTCCACGTCATGAGCGGCATCTGCCATGCGTTCCAACCCGCCGTCGCGCCGGTGGCCCTGCGCCGCAAGGGCTCGGGGCGCGACTTCACCGACCACGAAGACCTTCTCCTCGCCGATTTCGACCAACGGCAGTGACAGAGAGCCCGCTGCTGGACAACCGCCTCCTCGGCGAGGGCCGCCGACCGGTCGTGGTGGCGGTCATGTCGCTGATCGCGATCGCGTCGTACAACAACCTCTCGGCCACCGCCGCCCTGCCCGACATCGGCGACGACCTCGGCGACATCGGGCTGCTCCCCTTCGTCATCACGCTCGAGCTGCTCACCTCGGCCGTCGCCGTGCTCGCCGCAGGCGCGGTCGTCGACAGCCTCGGCGCCCGCCGGGTCTATCGCGTCGCGACCGTCGGCTTCGTGGTCATGTCGCTCACCGTCGCCGCCGCCCCGACCATGCCCCTGCTGCTGGCGGCGAGAGCCGTGCAGGGCATCTTCGCCGGTGCCCTCATGACCGTCGGCGTGGCCAGCATCGGCCTCGCGATCCCTGCCCGGCTGCGACCGAAGGCCTTCGCGTTCACGTCCTCGGTGTGGGGCGTGATGGGCGTCGCCGGCCCCGCGATCGCTGCGATCTTCGTGGCCACGGTGGGTTGGCGGGCGATCTTCGTCGTCAACGTGCCGGTGACGGTGATCGCCGCCGCGCTGGGATGGCATCGCATCCCCGACCGCCAGGACGGCGCGCCGGCCCACCGCGTCGACCGGGTCGGGCTCGCCCTCGTGGCCGCCATCACCACGGCGGCCCTCGCGCTGGCGACCTATTCGCCGGTGGTCATCGCCATTGCGCTGGCCACGCTCGCGCTCGCCGTCCCGCTCTACGTCCGCTGGGCGCACCGCACGCCCGACCCGGTCGTTCGTCTCCCCCATCTGCTCGAACCCCGCTACCGCACGGTCCACGTGACTTCGATGGCGGTGTTGGCCGGGGGCGTCGGCGCGAACTCGTTCCTCCCGCTCTATCTGCGCACGACCCGAGGCCAGAGCACCGGGGTGGCCGCCTTCGGCGTGATGTTCCTCACCGTCGGTTGGACGGCCAGCGCCTATGTCGCGAGCTGGCTGCAGGAACGATGGCGTGGCGAATGGGTGAGCCTGCTGGGATCGGCCATCGCCACCACCGCCGTCGTGTTCACGGCCGCGTGCGTCCACCTCGACGCACCCGTTCCGGTGGTCTACGCAGCGTTCTTCTCGCTGGGGGCCGGCGTCGGCATGGTCACCTCGACCGGCGCCGCGCTGCTCCAGTCGCGGACGCGCCCGGCCGAGATGGGTCGCGTCACCGGCGCCCACCAGTTCCTGCGCACGATCGCCCTCACGCTCGGCATCGCCGCCGTGGGTGCGATCACCCTCGCCGTCGTCGACGCCCGCACCGGCGACATCGAATCGGTGCGAGACCTGCTCTCGGGCGACGACGTCGCCGTGCCCGTCGACCTCCTGGATTCGATCAGTGACGGTTACGCGATCGCGATCGCCGCGCTGGCCGTTGTGGTGGCCGCCTCGATCCCGAGCGCGCTGCGCCTCGTGCGCACCCGGGACCAGGCACTAGCATCCGCCCCGTGAAAGCCCTCCGCTTCAGCCGCAAGGAAGCCCGCTATGCCGCGGCGATGGTGGCATCCCGCTTTCGTCCGGGTTCGGGTGCCGCAGTCGGCCCACTCGACCTGATCGACGACGACCCGCCGGAGATCCCGGCCGCCGGCTGGCAGCGGGTCTACCCGCGACTCACCGGCATCTGCGGCAGCGACCTGTCGACCATCGACGGGCACAGCTCCCGCTACTTCGAGGACTTCGTCTCGTTCCCGTTCGTGCCCGGTCACGAGATCGTGGGTGACATGGCCGACGGTCGCCGTGTGGTCATCGAACCCGTGCTCGGCCACGCCGCCCGCGGCTTCGAACTGCCCTTCCCCGGCGCCGCACCCGGCGACGGCAACGACTACCGCCACCTCACCTGCGGTCATCTCGAACCCGGCATCCAGATCGGCTTCTGCGAGAGCACCGGCGGTGGTTGGGCCACCGAGTTCATCGCCCACGACAGCCAACTCCACGACGTGCCCGAATGGATGAGCGACGAGCTCGCCGTCACCATCGAACCCGTCGCCGGCGGCGTCCACGCGGCCCTGCGAGCCGGCGTGACCGACGGCGACACCGTCGCGGTGATCGGAGCCGGTCCGATGGGCCTGGTCACGGTCGCCGCCCTGCGCCACCTGACCGATCCGGGTTCGATCGTCGTGGGTGCGAAGTATCCGGCGCAGCGCGAGCTGGCCGCCGAGTTCGGCGCCGACGTGATCACGGCGCCGGGTGAGCTCACCCGCGCCGTGCGGCGGGCCACCGGCTCGTTCATGATCGGCGAGCGTCTCTCGGGCGGGGCCGATGTCGTCATCGACGCCGTCGGGTCCGAGGCGTCGATCACCCAGGCGATCGGGCTCTGTCGACCCCGTGGCCGCGTCGTGCTGTTGGGAATGCCCGGTCACGTCGCCATCGACCTCACCCCGCTCTGGCATCGCGAGACCGAGCTCGTCGGCGCGTACACGTACGGCACCGAGACCACCAGGGACGGCCGTACCGCGTCCAGTTTCGCGCTGGCGCTCGAACTCGCCGGCAAGGTGGCCTTCGACAGGATGATCTCGGCCACGTATCCCCTCGATCGCTACGTCGATGCGATCGATCACGCCGCGAATGCCGGGGGACGCGGGGCCGTCAAGATCGCCTTCGACCTCCGTGACGAAAAACGACGCGGTCTTCCCGGCGGCTAGTTGTGATGACCCGGGACGTTGTCCCTGGCGGTTTGGGGTGGGTGGTCCCCCGGTGAGGTGAGCCCTCCGAGTGAGGCTGTGGGTCTTCGACAACTCACTACGTCACTCCGGAGGGCTCGTGATTCACGCTAGGACGCAACAC
>JAVJSI010000008.1 GCA_040219515.1 Acidimicrobiales bacterium | reverse complement strand
GTCGGTGTCGGTGTCGCCGGTGTTGTTCTCCCCCTTGTGGGAACAGGCCACGGCGCCGTCCCCGGGTCAGGCAGTGCGTGCACCTGCGGACCTGCCACGCGGTTCCGGGGCGCCGTCCCCGGGTCAGGCAACGCTGCTGTTTGTGGGGCGGTTGTCGCCGAACAAGTGTCAGCAGGATTTGGTGGGGGTTTTGGCGGGGGTTGTGGGGTTGGGGGTTGATGCGCGGTTGGTGTTGGTGGGTGGGGTGTCGTCGTCGGGTTTTGTGGATGCGGTGGTGGGGTTGGCGGCGGGTTTGGGGTTGTCGGATCGGGTGGTGGTTGCGGGTTCGGTGTCGGAGGGGGAGTTGGTCGGGTTGTACGAGGGGGCGGATGTGTTCGTGTCGGTGTCGGAGCATGAGGGGTTTTGTGTTCCGGTGGTGGAGGCGTTGGGGTTCGGGTTGCCGGTGGTGGCGTTTGGGGCGGCGGCGGTGCCGGAGACGTTGGGTGGGGCGGGGTTGTTGGTTGGGGACAAGTCGGTGGTTGCGGAGGCGGTGGTGCGGGTGTTGTCGGATCCGGTGGTGCGGGAGGGCTTGGTGGTGCGGGGTCGGGTGCGGGCGGCGGAGTTGGGGTTGGGGGTGTCGAGGGAGCGGATGCGGGCGACCCTTCAGCCACTTCTCGGTTCGGTGGTCGCGGGCGGGCCCGGAGAGCACCGATGACCGTTCCGGTCACGTTCGTCACGCCCCGGTACGGCGCCGACGTGCTCGGTGGGGCCGAGGCCGGCGCTCGGCAACTGGCCATCCGTCTGGCGGCCGATGGACGCGAGGTGACGGTGATCACGTCGTGCGCGTCGTCGATGCAGACCTGGGCCGACGATTATCCGGCAGGGGAGACGATCGAGGAGGGCGTGCGAGTCGTGCGCTGCGCGGTCGATCGGCGCCGTGCCGCCGACTTCGATGCACTGAGCGATCGTGTGCTGCCCCGGGC
Organism: Acidimicrobiales bacterium; assembly: GCA_040219515.1. NCBI lineage: Bacteria > Bacillati > Actinomycetota > Acidimicrobiia > Acidimicrobiales > Acidimicrobiales bacterium. Next base: position 94,770 of record JAVJSI010000008.1, on the reverse strand, counting down.
CGGCGAGGTGTCGACGGCCGACGCGCTCGACTGGATCGATCAGCAGGGACCCACCAGTGCGTCGCTGCTCGATGCCGTCGGCGCGGTCGACGATGGCGTGCTCGTGTTCTATCCGTACCTCTACCACCCGACGGTGCGGGGCCTGCCCCGGGCGCGGGTACCGACGATTCTGTATCCGGCCGCCCATCGAGAGGCGCCCCTTCTCCTGCCGGTCTTCGACGACGTCTTCTCGGGGGCCGCGGGGCTGGCCCTTCAGACACGGGCCGAACAGGCCCTCGTCCATGAGCGCTTCCCGGCGACGATCACGTCGCCGCAGGCCCTCGTCGGCCTTCCGGTGGAGATGGCGGAGTCCCCCGACCCCGAGGTGGCCCGGCGGGCGCTCGGGTTGGGTGACGAGCCGTTCGCGTTGTGCCTCGGGCGGGTCGATCGCGGCAAGGGCACGCACGATCTGGTCGATCGGTTCGCCCGCTTCCGGGCCGCTCGGGGACACGGGCGTCTCGTGCTGGCCGGACCGGTCGCCGAGGCGCCACCGGCCGTCGATGGCGTGGTCTGTCTCGGTCCGATCGCCGAGGAGCACAAGTTCGGGCTGATCGCCGCGGCCGACGTGCTGATCAACCCGTCGTTCTTCGAGGCGTTCTCGATCGTCATCCTCGAGGCGTGGCTGGCCGGCACACCGGTGTTGGTCAACGGCTGGTGTGCGCCGATGGTGGAGCACGTGGAGAACTCGGGCGGGGGTCTCCACTACACCGGCCTGCTCGACTTCGAAATCGCCCTCGGTCGGCTGCTCGAGGACGCACCGGCGCGGGCGACGTTGGCGGCCGCCGGCAACGCCTACGTGCGACGCAGCTACGGCTGGCCGGCGGTCTCGGCCCGGCTCGACGGGCTGATCGAACGGGTCAGCTGAGCTCCTCGGTGATGTCGCCGGGGGGCACGGTTCTCGGCTCGCGCGTGACCCGCACGACGAGATCGGCCAGCAGGCCGACCACGAGTATCTGGAGCAGGGCGAAGCCCAGCAGCAGCGTGTTGGCGGCGGGCCGGAAGTCCTTGTCGACCAGGTCGTATCCCAGCTTGGCGACGAAGACGATGCCGACGACCGACGCGATGGGCAGCACCACCCGCAGCGGATCGTAGGAGAGGATCATCCGGATGACCTGGAGGGCGTAGCGGCGGGTGTCGGCCAACCAATGGAACTTCGAGGTGCCGGCCCGCTCGGCGTAGTGGATCGGGGTGTAGTCGACGGAGTAGCCGTTCATGAGGAACGCCATCGTGATCGTGGTGACGCAGCTGAATCCGGCCGGAAGTTGGTGGGTGTACTGGAGCGCGACGTCGCGGCGAAAGGCGCGGAACCCGCTGTTCAGGTCGGGAATACGGGTCTTGGTGAGATACGACGCCAGTCGCCGGATGATCCACTTGGCGGGCACGCGGAAGAGCTTGAGCGTGCCCTGCTCGCTGGTGCGGGCACCGACGATGTGGTCACCGTTGCCCAGTTCGGCCACCAGGGCCGGGATCTCGTGGTTGGGGTAGCTCATGTCGGCGTCGGACCACACCACGATGCGGCCGTGGGCGGCCTCGGTGCCGATGCGACGGGCGGTGCCGGCGCCCCGATTGCGAGCCGACCGCAGCACCCGGACATGGGGCCGGCCCACCCCGATCTCGGCCGAACCGTCGGTGGAACCGTCATCCACCAGCACCAACTCCCATGAGTAGGGTGAGGCCTCCATGGAGCTGGTGATGCGGTCGATCTCGGCGGCGAGATGACCGACCTCGTTGTGAACGGGAAGAACGATGCTGACGTCGAGCGTCGATTCGGTGGCGACCACGGGCTGAGCCTAGGCGTGCGACGGCTGCCTCTGTGGGTCCTGCTCGGGCTGATTCTGCTCCAGCCGACCCCGCACCGGGTGAGCCAGACGGTGGCCGGCGACCTGGGCGACTCGATGTTTCTCACCTGGACGTTGTCGTGGGGAGCGCGTGCGCTCACGACCGACCCGCTCGGCGCCTTCGACGCGAACATCTATCACCCCGAGCCCGACACGCTGGCGTTGTCCGACCCGATGTTGTCGCTGGCGCCCGTCTTCGGGCTGGTCGACTGGGTCACCGGCGACGCCATCGTGGCCCTCAACGTGTTGATGTTCGTCCTGTTCGTCGGTGCCCTGGCATCGGCCCACGCGTTGGCGATGCGGATCTTCGGGCGCGGCGACATCGCCCTCGTCGTTGCCGTCGTCGCGTGCTGCAACAGCTACGTGTTCGGTCAGCAGAACCACCCGCAGCTCCAGACCTTCGGTCTCGTGTCGCTCGCGTTCCTGCTGTTGCTGCGAGCGCTCGACCTCCGCCGTCGTCGCGACGGCGTGTGGCTGGGCATCGCCGTCGTGGTCCTGACCCTGGCCAACGTCTACTACGGCCTCATCTGGGTTTTGAGCGCCCTCGTGGTGGTGGCGGTGCTCCGTTTCCGCGGTTCGCTGGCGGCGATCCGCGAGTTGCTGCGGCCGGCGTTGCCCGCCGCCGTGATCGCCGGCGTATTCCTGGGGCCGGTGGCCCTCGTCTATCGCGCCGTCGACGAACGCAACGGTCTCGCCCGCGGCTACGAGCCGCAGAACGCCTTGCTGCCGACGGACCTGCTCACGCCCCAGCGCGACAACTGGCTTTGGGGCTCGGCCCTCGACGGCATCAACAGCGCGGGAAAGGCGGGGGAACACGCGTACTTTCCCGGCGTCGTCGCGCTCGTGCTCGCCGCGGTGGGCATCTGGATCGGATGGCGGCTGCTGCGGCGAGGTGCCGACGTCGTCCACACCGGCGTGCGGGTCGACGAACTGGTCGCCCTGGTCTCGGCGGGTGCCGTTGCCGCCGTTGTTGCCCTGGGCCCGTCGCCGGGCGGGGTACCCGGACCGTTCCGGGTGCTCCACCAGTTCGTGCCCGGCTTCGACGGAGTACGCGTGACCGCACGTTTTGCGGTGGTGTCGTTCGTCGCCGGAGCGCTGCTGGTCGGGCTCGCCGTCCAGTTCCTCATCGACCGAGCGCCGAGGTCCGCGAAGAAGTGGATCGCCCCGCTCGTGGCGCTGCTCGTGGTGGCCGAGGTCGGCGGACCCATGTCCCGCGTGGACGTGCCGGAGGGCGAGCGGCTGGCGGTCTACGAGGTGCTCGAGGATCTCGACGACGGCGTGGTGCTCGAGCTCCCGATCCACACGCCGTCGGAGGGCGTCGCCTGGGCGTTCGTCGAGGCGCCGCGGATGTATCACGCCACGACCGACTGGAACGACCGGATCAACGGCTACTCGGGCAGCGTGCCCCGCGGCTTCGAGGCGAACGCCGAGGTGTTCCGGACGTGGCCGTCACCGGAGGCCGAAGCGTTGAGCGATCGGCTCGAGGTCGACTACGTGGTGCTCCACGGTGGCGTCGAGCAGGGCACGCCCGCCTATTCCGACCCTGAACTCAACGCCCTCGTCGCCACCGCTCGGGCTCTCGGCCACGACACCGTCCCGGCGGGCGAGGACTGGCTGGTCATTCGCTCGCCGGGCTGACACACCGGGTGAACGAGATGAGTGGTCCCGATGGCCTACTTTCTTCAGGCGCGTGTGGTCTGAACCGATTGTTCTGCCATGATGCGTCGTTTTCTCGTCCCCCTCAGCGTGCTCGCACTCGCGGTGTCCGCCCTGGCTGTCTCGCCGGCCGCGGCCGCCGGTTTCGACAAGGAGTGGGCACTGCTGATCGACGGCTGGAACCGCAGCTCGTCACCGGTCATCGCCGACATCGACGGTGACAAGGAGAACGAGATCGTCTTCGGTCATCAGGACGGCACCCTGCGCGCCTACGAGGGCGACGGCACGCTGAAGTGGGCGACTGCCGCGGTGCCGTCGTTGGCATCGGGTTGCCGCGGCCAGAGCGGGTCGACGGCGATCGATTCCAGTCCTGCGGTCGCCGACATCGACGGGGACGGCGTGCCCGAAGTGATCGTGGGCGTCGGCTCCACCTGGGCCCGCAACCAGAACGGCGGCGTGATCGCCTTCAACGGTCGCACCGGGGCCCGGGAATGGGGCACCGCGCTCGCCCGCGACACCGGCGACGTGTGGGCGAACTCCGGTTCACCCGACGGCTGGTGCGAAGGTGTTTTCTCCACCCCGGCGATCGGTGATGTCGATGGCGACGGTCATCTCGACGTCGTCTTCGCCGGCTTCGACTTCAACATCTGGGCGGTGAACCGTTTCGGTCAGCCGCTCAGCGGATTCCCGTTCGACAACGACGATTCGGTGTGGTCGTCGGCCGCGCTGTTCGACAGCGACGGCGACGGCGACATGGAGATCTTCATCGGCGGCGACAGCACGCCGGGCGGCTACTACGACCACCTCGGCGGCGTGTTCCGCGCGCTCGACTGGACGCCGGGCGGTGTCGTGAACCTCTGGAACGCGGAGGCCAACGAGGTCTTCCACTCCTCGCCGGCGATCGGTGACATCAACAACGACGGCATTCCCGAGGCCGTGATCGCCACCGGGAACAACTGGCACACCGTGTGCGGCAATGGGAACTCCCTGTGCCGGGCCGGCGACGGCAGCGACCATTCGAAGGTGTTCGCCTTCCAGCTCCACAACGGCTCGCCCGTGCCCGGCTTCCCCGTGAGCACCGGGGGCACGGTGATCGGATCGCCGGCGATCGGTGATCTCGACAACGATGGTGACCTCGAGGTCGTCGTCGGTTCCGAGGACCAGCACGTCTATGCGTGGAACGGCGACGGTTCGGTCGACTGGCGGGTGCGACCCGACTTCGGCCATCTGGGCACCGGGCGGATGCAGGGTTCGCCGATCATCGCCGACCTGGATGGCGACGGCGGCCAGGACGTCGCCATCGGCGGTGAGAAGGGCATCGCCCTCCTGGATGGCATGAACGGTGCGTCGCTCGAGTCAGGGCTGCACTGGACGGACAGGGCGAGCTTCTCGTGGTCGCACGAGTCGGCTCCCGCCGTGGGTGTGATCGACGGCGCACGACACCTCGTGTTCACCGGCTTCGACACGCCTCGCAACCAGACCCGCGTCGCGGCATATCGCCTGCCGAACTCCTCGGCCCAGGACGCATGGCCGATGCTGCGCAACGATGCGATGCGTCAGGGCAGCCTCGAGAGCGAGCTGTGCGGATTCTCGCTCAGCGGCACCTTCTGCGACGTCTCGCAGTCCGCCTACTATGCGGCAGCCGTCGAGTGGATGGTCGACGAGGGAATCACGACCGGCGTCTCGGATCTGCTCTACGGTCCCGATCTCAGCCTCAGCCGTGCCCAGATGGTCACGTTCCTCTGGCGCCAGGCCGGGTCTCCGGGCGGCAGTCCTGCCCATGGGTTCGGCGACGTGCCGGCCGGCGCCTACTACGCCCCGGCGGTGGCGTGGGCGAAGGCGCAGGGCATCACGACCGGCACCTCGACCACGACGTTCTCCCCCGACGTGGCGGTCACCAGAGCCCAGCTCGTCACCCTGCTGTGGCGGATGGAGGGCGAGCCGTCCGCTCCCACGGCCGGATTCGCCGACGTCCCGGGCGGTCGCTACTTCTCGATCGCCGTCTCCTGGGCGAGGAACGAGGGTGTCACGACGGGTACGTCGCCGACGACCTTCTCACCCGAGAGTCCCGTCACCCGGGGCCAGGCGGCCGCGTTCCTCCACCGCCACGCGAACTAGCGAGCGGCGACCTCTCGGTAGACGGCCGACAGCTCCTGGGCAGCGTCGGCCCAGGAGTACTTCGTGATGCTCGACCTCAGTGCTGGGGCAACCGCCGACGGGCGCCGGAGCGCCGCGACGACGGCCGCCGCGAAGGCGTCGTCGTCGCCCGGATCGACCAGGTCGTACACGGCCCCGATCAGCTCGGGGAGCGCGCCCACCGCCGTGGCGATCACGGGTGTGCCGGCCGCCAGCGCTTCGAGCGGCGGCAGGGCGAATCCCTCGTAGCGCGAGGGCCACAGCAACGCCTCGGCGCCGGCGACCAGCGCGGCGCGGTCGTCGTTGCTCACCGCAGGGATGCGCAGGACCCGGTCGGGTCGGTGGCGGGCGATCCGGGCGTCGACCGCGTCGCCGTCGTTACCGGGAGGGCCCGCAATGACGAGGCGGACGTCGTCGGGGAGGCCGTGGAGGGCATCCACCGCCGCGCCGATGTTCTTCCGCTTCTCGACCCGACCGAGCGTGAGGACGTAGCGGCCACCGGCGAGCCGCCGACCGGCTTCGGCCGATCCGCCGGCCAGAGGGGTTACGGCGTGGTGGATGAGTCGAACCCGATCCTCGGTCAGGCCGAAGGCCGTCATGGCTTCGTCTCGGACCAGGGCCGACGAGACGTGCAGCGTGGCACCACGCCGCACTGCGTTGCGGACGACCCCGGCCATCGCGGCCACCGCCGGTTCGCACCATTCCGGGTGCGTCAATGGTGTCATGTCCTGCAGGGAGATGAGGCTGTGCAGCCCTGGTGGGGCCAGGAAGTTCGTGCCATGGACGACATCGGCCGTCCCGGTGACCAGGCGGCCCGGCGGCAGACTCGACCGGGTCCAACCCCGGATGGCCAGCGAGGCAGGGACCCGGCTGTGGCGCACCCGGACGGGAAGATCGGGCGCCGCTCCTCGTGCGGTGAGGAGCCAGCCGTGGACGTCGACGTCGTCGCGGGCGATCAGCGCGTCGAGCAGCCCTCGGGTGACCTGGTGGATTCCGGTGGGGGCGCCGACGAGTGACGTGACGTCGAGCGCCACCCGGAGTCGGCTCACGGCACGTAGACCCCGTTGAGGGCAAGCGTGGTGACGACGGTGAGCGCCACTGCGGAGGCGGTCGGGAGCCAGCGGTCGAGCCGCTCGCTACGGCTGATCATCGCCGCCGCGATGATCAGCGGGAAGACGCTCAGAGAGTAGCGCTCCATCGAATTGAGGTTGTCGGCGCTGACGAGCAGAAGGGTGGATGGCACGGTGTAGACCCAGAGGTCGGTCGAGAGCTTGCGAACGGAGTACACGGCCAACCCGATGAGGATCAGGGCGGCGAGGCCGTGGAACAGCTCCCCTTCCTCACCGCGGACGCCGTCGTAGAGCGCGCTGGTCAGACGACTGATCGGCTCGGCGAACTTCCCCCGCAGGTCCTGTTGCGCGTCGACTGGCGCCCGCCAGCCGTAGCCCTCGGCGCTCGACCAGACGAGGAACGAGAGCGTGCCGAGCGGAGCGGACCCGACGGCCAGCAGCGCGCTCGGCGAGCGTCGATCGGATTTCCACGCACAGACGGCGGCCGGAAGTGCGAGCAGGCCGGCGACCGGACGTGTGAGCCCGGCGAGGAATCCGAGCACCGCGGTGACCAGCCAACGACGGCCGCGGGCGGCGAGCACGAAGCCCATCGCCAGGGACAGGTAGAGCGCCTCGCTGTAGCCGAGGGTCAGGACGAACGCCGGGGGAAAGAGCGCGAAGAGGCGGACGGTGCGGACCGCCAGACCGGGATCACCGGTCTCCTGAAGTGTGATGCGATAGAGGAACATCCCGGCAACGAGGGCGAGAATGTTGGCCAATACCACCAACGCGATGTCGGGACGGTCACCGATCGCACCGAAGACCCGCCCGAGCATGGGCCAGAGCGGGAAGAAGCGGATGCCCCCTTCGAGTGCGGGGGAGTCGTAGCCGTCGAGCGCGAGGTCTCGATACCAGGTGCCGTCCCACGGGATGAGGCCGTCGTCGATCGGGGAGAACGCCGGCGGCGGCTGGAGTCGGTCGAGGATGGCCCAGGTGGTGATGTAGGCGGCGGCGACGTAGAGGCGGGCCTCGGTCCACGAAGTGGCCGAGGCGATGAACTCCTGGCGCCAATCTCTCGGATCCGGCACTCTCATGGCAGCGGTTCGTAGCGGGTGAGAAGCATCGGCTCGAACACATCTGACGAGGCGATCAGCTGACTGGGCCGGCGGGTTCGGTTGAGTGCGTCGATGATCGCCTCGCATCGGTTGCCGAGACTCCTGTAGCCGAGTCCGGTCACCAGCCACACATCGTGGCCGTCGGCGACGGCGTCGACGCGGGCCAGGAAGTCCTCGGGACTGGTTTCCTCGATCACGTCGGCGTAGTCCTGCCAGTCGATCAGCCGCCCTTCGCCACGTGGATAGGCGAGCGCGGTGACCTCGGTCGTGAGCGCTCGTCGGGTGGCGGGACCGACCTGATCGGGACAGAAGGCCACGACGTCGCCGTCCTGGTATCCGCCATCGATCACGGCAGCGACGTCGCCGGCCTGCGTGCGGTCGCGGCGGGCCTCATCGGCCCCGATCGCCAGGCCGAACACGAGGACGAACGCCAGCGACAACGTCCCGAACCATCCCGGCAGGAGGGTGATGCCCCGGGCGGCGAGGACGAGGACGAAGGGGACCACGACGGCGGCGTAGCGACCCTCGAACGCGCCGGCCGTCACGAAGGCGATGCCCCCGCCGATGGCGAGTGTGGTTGCGATCATCACCGCGGCCAGGGTGAGCGGGCCGCGTGAGAGCCGCAGCTCGATCGTCGTGCCCCGGCGAAGGCCCACGGTGCCGAGCAATACCAGCACCAGGAGTGTCGCGCCGAACAGTTCGCCCTCGAAGCGGTTGTTGCCGCCGACGGCCTGCATGGATTCGACGACGATCTCCGCCGGTCGGGCACGGTCGGCCCACGGCGTGCCGGTGGAACCGAGCTGCTCGAGGAACACCCCGAGCCACACGACGAACGTGGCCGACCCGACCGCGATGGCGGCGCCGATGCGGACCACGACGCTGCGCCGGTCGGGCTCGGTCCACCAGATGGCGCTGAGCAGGCTCAACGCCGCCCCGATCAGCCAGAACGTCCAGTAGTGGGTGTGGATGAGGGCAGCGGTGGCGAGTGCCACCGGGGCCAGGCGTGAGAGACGGGGGTCGTCAGCGGCCCGCTCGGCGGCCAGCCAGGCGACGGCGACGAGAAACGACAGGAGCGCATACATGCGGACTTCGGTGCCGTAGCGGAGCAGGAACGGTGAGGTGAGTCCGACGAGCGCGGCGATCCGGGCGAGGTCCGGTGAACGGCGGCGTCCGATGGCCCAGAGGACCGGCACGGTCGCCAGAGAGACGACGCCCGAGAAGGCCCGAGCGGCGCCGTTCGAGTCGCCCGCGAGATCCATCCACCAGCCGAGGAGGAGGTAGTAGAGGCTGGGGTGGCCGTCGTGGCGGAGCGCGTCGACCATGTCACCGAAACCGAGCCCGGCGATGTGGACCGAGAGCGCCTCGTCGAGCCACAACGGGGACGGCGTGACGACGCGCAGCGCGAGACCGCCGATCAGGGCGATGAGTCCGAGTCCGAGACCGGCACCCCGCCACCGCCGTGGTGGGGTCGAGTCGTCCTGCTCGTGTGATGTGGATGCGGCGATGGCCACGACGGGCGAATCTAGCGGGTCCTTCGCGGTGCCCGGCGATGGTGCTCCCCGGCGCCGGCAGGTCACGCCGGTATCCTCACCGACGATGCCAACTCGAATCGTGATCATCGGCGGCGGTCCCGCCGGAAACTCCTGCGCCACCACCGCGGCCCGCCTCGGTGCCGAGGTGGTGCTGATCGAGCGCGACATCATCGGCGGCGCCGCCCACCTCAACGACTGCATCCCGTCGAAGGCGATGATCGCCACCGGCAACGCCCGACAGTTCCTGCGTCGTTCGGCTCGCATGGGTCTCGGTGAGGTCGGGTCCGACGTCGACCTCGAACACCTGTCCCTGCGCCTGCGCACGATCGAGAACCGTCTCGAATCCCAGGTGCGTTCGCTGCTCATCAGTCAGCGCGTGGAGCTGATCCACGGCACGGCCACGATCATCGATCCCCACACCGTGCGGTCGGTCAGCGAGAAGGGCACGTTCGACCACCAGGCCGACGTGATCGTGCTGGCCACCGGGAGCCGTCCGCGTGTTCCCGATTGGGCGCCGATCGACGGCGACCGGATCATCACCACCCGCGACGCCTATCCCCCCAAGTCGTTGCCGACCCATGCGATCGTCATCGGGTCCGGCGTCACGGGTGTGGAGTTCGTGCACCTGTTCGAGTCGATGGGTTGCGAGGTCACGCTCGTGGTCAGCCGCCAGCAGGTGCTCCCGGGCAAGGACGCCGAGGTCGCCGCCGCGCTGGAAGAGGACTTCCTGCGGCGCGGCGTACGGCTGTTCAAGGGTGCTCGGGCCACCGGTGTCGTCCGCGACGGCGACGAGGTGGTCGTGAACTGCGACGACGGCCGGGTCGCCCGCGGCTCCCACGTGCTGCTCGCGATCGGGTCGATTCCCAACAGCGACGACCTCGGGCTGGAGAACGCAGGTGTGACCACCGATGGCGGTTATGTCCCGGTCGACATGAACCTCGTGTCCAACGTGCCCCACATCTACGCCGCCGGCGACCTGTCGGGACGGTTGCCGCTGTCGTCGGTGGCGTCGATGCAGGGCCGCAAGATCGCCGAACACGCGATGGGCGCGTCGCACCCGCAGCGCACCCGATTGATCGACTACGACAAGGCGGCCTCGGCGATCTTCACCGAACCCGAGATCGCCGACGTGGGTCTGGCCGAAGCCGACGCGTTCTCCGAGGGCCGCAAGGTCCGGGTCACCAAGGTGCCGTTCGCGTCGGCGGCGAAGGCTCTCATCAACGACGATTCGCGGGGCTTCGTGAAGATCGTCTCCGACCCGGCCACCGGCGTCGTGCTCGGCGGGTCGATCGTTGGTCGGCACGCCGCCGAGTTGATCTCGGTGATCGCCATCGCCGTCACCAACGGCCTCACCGTGAGCGACATCCACGAGAGCCTGCTGGTGCACCCCACCCTCGCCGAAGCCCTCTCCGAAGCCGCCGAATAGTTGCAGCGCTGGGGTCAGACCCCCGTCCCAACTGGCAACCGCAACGGGGGTCTGACCCCGGCAGCGCTTCGCGTTGCCGGCGTCAGACGGGGGGGACGCCGTGGCGGCGGCGGGAGAAGTGGCGGTCTTTCGAGGCGGCGAGGGAGAGCCGGGCGATGAGTTCGGTGCGGAGGTCCTCGGGCTCGACGATGTCGTCGATCACGAGGTCGGCGGCGAGGCGCAGCAGGTCGACGTCCTCGTTGTACTCGTCGCGGCGCGCGACGACGAACGCCCGGCGCTCGTCCTCGTCGTCGATGGCGGCGATCTGGTTGGCGAAGACGGCGTTCACGGCCGCCTCGGCGCCCATCACGGCGATCTCGGCCGACGGCAGGGCAAGACAGGCATCGGGCCCGAACGCGGGCCCACACATGGCGTAGAGACCGGCGCCGTAGGCCTTGCGGAGGATGACGCTGATGGTGGGCACGGTCGCTTCCGAGACGGCGGTGATCATCTTGGCGCCGTGGCGGATGATGCCCCGTCGCTCGACGTCGGTGCCGATCATGAACCCGGGAACGTCGGCGAGATAGATCAGCGGGACGTTGTACGCGTCGCACATCCAGATGAACCGGGCGGCCTTGTCGGCCGAGTCGACGAAGAGCACACCGCCGTTGGACGCGGGATTGTTGGCCACGAAGCCCACCGTGTTGCCGGCCAGCCGGCCGAGGCCGACCACGAGCTCGGGTGCGAACAGCGGCTTGATCTCGAAGAACGTGTCGGCGTCGACCAGGGTGTCGATCACGGTGCGGACGTCGTAGCCCGCCTTGGCGTCGGCGGGCAGCACGTCGGCGGTGAAGTCACGAGCCGGGGGAGTGGCGCGCACCGGCGGCGGCGGTTCCTCCCACGACGTGGGCAGGTACGAGAACAACTCGCGAGCGGCGCCGATTGCGTCGGCGTCGTCGACGCAGAGGTTGTCGCCGCAGCCCGAGACGCTGGCGTGCATGCGGGCACCGCCCATCTCCTCGAGCGTGACGTGCTCGTTGATGACCTCCTCGGCCATGCGCGGTGAGCCGAGGTACATCGAGGCGTTCTTCTCGACCATGAACACCACGTCGCAGAACGACGGGATGTAGGCGCCGCCCGCGGCCGAAGGTCCGAACAGGCAGCAGATCTGGGGCACCCGACCCGAGAGGGCCACCTGGTTGTGGAAGATGCGGCCCGCGCCACGACGACCGGGAAACAGCTGGACCTGATCGGTGATGCGAGCGCCGGCCGAGTCGACGAACCAGAAGATGGGCAGGTCGGAGTCGAGCGCCTTCTCGGTCAGGCGGACGATCTTCTCGACGGTGCGAGCGCCCCACGAGCCGGCCTTGACGGTCGGATCGTTGGCCATGACCAACGCCGGACGGCCCTCCACCAGTCCCTGGCCCGTGACCACCCCGTCGGCGGGGAATCCCTCGGCGGTGGCGTTGGCGAGGCGGCCGTCCTCGACGAAGGTCCCTTCGTCGAAGAGCAGACGGATCCGCTCGCGCACGTGGAGTTTGTCGTCGCGGGCGAGACGGGCCGCAGCCTTCTCGTCGACGGAGGCGGTTGCCGCCCTCGCCGCATCGAGTCGGGCGCGGATCGTTTCGTCAGGCACAGGCCAAGTCTGGCCCAGCTATTCGATGATCGCGACGATGTCGCCGCCGCCGACCGAGTCGCCCTGGGCGACACGGACCTCCGTGATCGTCCCTGCCTTCTCCGCGTTGACGTTGTTCTCCATCTTCATCGCCTCGAGCACGACGATCGGGTCGCCCACCTCGACCTCGTCGCCGACGGCAACGGCGACCTTGACGATCGTGCCCTGCATGGGCACTGCGACCTCGCCGGACCCGGCACCGCCGGCGGCGCCACCGCCACCGGAGCGTCGGGCCCGTGGCGCGGCTGCACCACCCGCCGCCGCGAATTCGGGCACCCACATCGAGACGGAGAACCGCTTGCCGTTGACCTCGACGTCGAGGTCGCGCTTGACCTTCGGCGCCTCCTCGCTGTCGGGCGCGGCGGCAGGTGTGCTGCCCACGCCGGAAAGGTCGAGCACTTCTTCGACCCACTTCGTGGAGTGCTCCATGGCCGCGAAATCGGGATGCTCGAGAATGGCGATGTCGGCGGGAATCGTGGTGGCCACCCCCTCGACGACCAGCTCACGCAGCGCTCGCAGGGCACGGCTGATGGCGGTGGGACGATCGTGGCCCCACACGATCAGCTTGCCCACGAGATTGTCGTAGTACTGGCTGATCTCGTCGCCCGACTCGTAGCCGGTGTCGAAACGAGTACCGAATCCGTCGGGGGTCTTCAGCGTGGTGATCGGCCCGGGGGACGGCAGGAACGCGCCACCCGCCGGGTCCTCGGCGTTGATGCGGATCTCGATGGCATGGCCACGGATCTCGATGTCGTCCTGGGTGAACGGCAGGGTCTCGCCCGACGCGACACGGAGCTGTTGCTCGACGAGGTCCACGCCGGTGATGAGCTCCGTGGCCGGATGCTCGACCTGGAGCCGGGTGTTCATCTCGAGATAGTGGAAGCCGCCGTCCTCGTAGAGGAACTCGACGGTACCCGCATTGACGTAGTCGCAACCCTTGGCGACCTTCACCGCGGCCTCGCCCATCGCGGCGATGATCTCGGCGGGGATGTCAGCGGCCGGCGCTTCCTCGATGAGCTTCTGGTGCCGGCGTTGGGCGGAACAGTCGCGGGTGCCGAGGTAGACGCAGTTGCCATGGCTGTCGGCCAGGACCTGGACCTCGACGTGTCGGGGCTTGGTGAGGTAGCGCTCCATGTAGCACTCGTCGCGTCCGAAGTAGGAGAGCGCCTCACGCTGGGCCGAGGCGAGCTGGTCGGCGGCCTCGTCGGCGTTCTTGACGACCTTCATGCCGCGACCACCGCCGCCGTAGGCAGCCTTGATGGCGACCGGCCAGCCGTGTTCGTCGCCGAATGCGACGACGGTGGCGGGATCGGTGAGGATCTCGGTGGAGCCGGGGACGCCGTGCACGCCCACCTTCTCGGCGGCCTCGCGAGCGGAGATCTTGTCGCCCATGACCTCGATGGCGGCGGGCCCGGGGCCGATGAAGGCGATGCCGCGATCGGTGATGGCCCGGGCGAAGTCGGCGTTCTCCGAGAAGAAACCGTAACCCGGGTGCACGGCGTCGGCACCGCTCTTCTCGATGGCATCGAGGATGGCCTCGGTGTCGAGATAGGACTCGGCGGCCGTCTGGCCACCCAGTGCGAACGCCTCGTCGGCCAGGCGCACGTGGAGCGCCTCGCGATCGAGTTCGGAGTAGACGGCGACGGTGGCGACGCCGAGTTCGCGACAGGCGCGGATGACTCGGACGGCGATCTCACCGCGGTTGGCGATCAGGACCTTGTTGAACACGTGCTAATGGTTAGTCGAATGGACCCCCTGCGTGCGACATCCGCGGCCCGCTTTCTGCCGATCAGTTGCGAGGTCGCCGCCGACCTGGGCCCCGGACCCATCGGTCATGTGGCGTCGACCGGCTCGACCAACACCGATCTGGTGCGGGAGGCCAGGACCGGCGACGCGTCGCCCGCGGTGCTCGTGGCCGATCACCAGACGGCCGGGAAGGGCCGGCTGGACCGCACCTGGGAGGACTCGTCGGGTGCGGCCCTGCTGGTGAGCCTTCGTCTACCGGCCGCGCTCGTCGACGCGGCGGGCGCGGTCCGCGCCCTGGGGGCGGCGGCGCGAGCGGCCACCGATCGGCTGTGCGTCGACCCGGTGCTCACCAAGTGGCCCAACGATCTGGTTGTCGTCGACGGCGCCCGGCCGGGGAAGCTCGCCGGGGTGTTGGCCGAGTTCGTCGACGGTCCGGAGCCGTGCGTCGTGGTCGGCATCGGCGTCAACGTCCGCCCTGCGGTGGGCCGGCCCGAGGCCACGTCGCTGGTCGAGTGTGGCGGTGCCGATGATCGGGACGCGCTGCTGGCCGAGTTGTTGCGCGAGCTGGCGCCCCGACTCCGGGACGGCTCGGCCGTGCTCGACGAGCTGCGCGCCCACTCGGCCACGATCGGTTCTCCCGTGCGGGCGGACCTACCCGGCGGCCGGGTGCTCCTCGGTGACGCCGTCGACCTGTCGGCCGACGGCGCATTGATCGTGCGCACGCCGGACGGCGTCGACCATGTCGTCGGCACCGGCGACGTGATCCACCTCCGCCCGGGCTGACCCGCCCTCGAAACGGCGGCCCTCGGCACTAACATCGCTCGATGTCCTCGTCCGCCACCGTCGTCCTGCGGCGCTCGTGGCCCCAACGACTCGTGATCCTGTGCTGCGTCGGCGTGATCGGTGGCGCCGTCGCCGTGTCGTGGTTCCTCAACGACGTCTACGCATCGATCACCGACCTCGGTCGTATTTCGATCTCGGGTGAGATCCTGCAGACCGACACGGAGCCGGGCGAACCGGTGAACTTCCTGCTCATCGGCGAGGACAGCGGACTCGGCCTCGACCCCGACGACCCGGTGCTCCAGGGCCGCGACATCGACGGCGATGGGTTCCAGTCCGACAGCATCACGATCCTGCGGGTCAACCCGGAGACCGGCCAAGCCTGGGTGCTCTCGCTGCCCCGGGATCTACTCGTCGATCGCGGCGGCGAGAAGAAGATCAACGGCGTGTACTTCGTCGAGGGTCCGTCGGGGCTCATCGAGACGATCACCGACAACTTCGGCATCACGATCAACCACTTCCTGATCGTCGACTTCCTGGGCTTCCGCGAAGTCGTCGACGAGATCGACGGCGTGCCGGTGTGGTTCGACAACCCGGCCCGCGACAACGCGATCCTTGGAGGCGGCAGCGGTCTCCAGATCGAGACGGCCGGATGCCATGTGCTCGACGGCGTGCAGGCCTTGCAGTACGTGCGGGCCCGTCACTACCAGGAGCTGATCGACGGCGACTGGGAGTACGTCGGCAACTCCGATTTCGGGCGGATCGAACGACAACAGGACTTCCTGATCCTGGCGCTCGAGCGGGCGATCGACGGTGGGGCCCGCAGCGCGGCGAACCTCTCCCGGCTCATCTCCGCGGGGGCCGAGAGCATGATTCTCGACGATCAACTCACCGTGGCCGAGCTCGTCGAGGTCGGCAACGCGTTCAGCGACTTCGACCCCGAGAACCTCCAGCGTTTCGGCGTCGAGGTGTCCACCATCGAGGACGCGGCCGGGCGGTATCTCGGCGAGCGACCCGTCCCCGGCGCCAACGACGACGTGTTCGCGATCTTCCGGGGCGAAGCCGACCTCCGCTCGCCGAGCGACGTCTCGTTCGCGCTCTACGGCCCCGACGGCGACGACCTCGAACGCATCGCCGGCGAACTCGATGCCCAGGGGTTCGCCCTGACCTCGACCTCCACGCTCGCCGATGTCGAGGCGGGCAACGTCGTCGTGTACCCGACGGGCGAGCGGGCCTCGGCGGAGACGCTGGCCCGCTATCTCCTGCCGATTCCGCGGCTGGTCGAGGACGCCGATGCGACCGAGATCTCGCTCGTGCTGGGCGCGGCCCATGAGCAGGTCATGATCTTCCTTCCTCATTCCGTCGCCGAGATGACCGAGACGGTCAGCGCCCTCGGCTCGGGTCCGGTTCCGGATCTCGACGGCGCCACCGCCTCCGGCACCGTGCCGACCACCGCCAGCACGACGTCCACGACGACGACCACGACGACGACCACGACGACGACCACGACCACGGTCCCCCCGGGGGCCGCGGCCGAGCCGGTGGGCGAGGAGGTGGGCGAGGAGGTGGCAACGAGCACGACGGCGGGGATCATCGGTCGAGCGCCCGAAGGGCAATCGTGCCGCTAGTCGTCTCGTACACTCAACATCGGTCGGACTCCGGCCGACGCGAGTGCGTGAACTCGAAGGAGACGCAATGACCAGCAAAATCGCGGTGATCGGCACGGGATACGTCGGTCTGACCACCGGTGCGTGTTTCGCCCATCTCGGACACGACGTGGTCTGCGCGGACATCGTCCCGGAGAAGATCGAGCGGCTCCGCAAGGGGGATGTGCCGATCCACGAGGCCGGTCTCACCGAGCTCGTGCAGGAAGGCATCGAGTCCGGGCGCCTCACCTTCGTGCTCGGCGCCGAGCACGCCGTCGGCGATGCCGAGTTCATCTACCTGTGTGTGCCCACCCCGCAGTCCTCCGACGGCTCGGCCGACCTGAGCTACCTCCAGTCCGCCGCCGGTGAGATCAGCGCCCACCTCCAGTCCGGCGCGATCGTCGTGAACAAGTCCACGGTGCCCGTCGGCTCGACCCGCCTCGTCGAACAGGCCATGAAGCGCTCCGACATCCCTGTCGTGTCGAACCCCGAGTTCCTGCGCGAAGGCACTGCGGTCGACGACTTCCTCAACCCCGACCGCGTCGTCATCGGCGCCGACGATCAGGCTGCGGCCGGTCGTGTCGCCGCGCTCTATCTCGGCGTGCGCGCGCCGGTGATGGTGACCGACCCCGCCTCGGCCGAGACCTGCAAGTACGCGGCCAACGCGTTCCTCGCCACCAAGCTCTCGTTCACCAACGCGATCGCGGCGGTCTGCGAAGCCGTCGGCGCCGATGTCAACGACGTGCTGCTCGGCATGGGCTACGACCATCGCATCGGTCACGAGTTCCTCCGCCCCGGACCGGGCTGGGGTGGCTCGTGTTTCCCGAAGGACTCACGCGCCATCATCTCGATCGCCGAGGACGCCGGCTACGACTTCGCGCTCATGCGTGGCGTGGTCACCGTCAACGACGAGCAGTTCGATCGCATCGTCCGCAAGGTCGGGTCGGTGACCGAGCTCGATGGCGCGAAGATCGGCCTTCTCGGTCTCGCCTTCAAGGCGGGCACCGACGACACCCGTGAGTCACCGGCGCTGTCCGTCGCGACCCGGCTCATCGCGGCGGGGGCCACCGTCCGCGGGTTCGACCCGGCCGTGAAGAAGGTCGACATCGACGGCCTCGAAGTGGTCGACGACGCCTATGCGGCATGTGAGGGTGCCAACGCCCTCGTCATCGCGACCGAGTGGGACGACTTCAAGTGGCTCGACCTCGACAAGGTGGCCGACGCCATGGCCGAGAAGCACATCGTCGATGCCCGGAACCTTCTCGATCGGGGCGCGGTCAAGCGCCGCGGCTTCAGCTACCAGGGTGTCGGGCGTAGCTGATGGCCCGAGTGGTGGTCACCGGCGGCGCCGGTTTCCTCGGATCGCACCTTTGTGACCTCCTGGTCGGCCGAGGTGATCAGGTCGTCTGCATCGACAATCTGATCACCGGCAACCTCGACAACATCGCCCACCTCCGCGACACCGACGGGTTCGAGTTTCTCGACCACGACGTGTCGAATTTCGTCGATGTCGACGGCGAGGTCGACGCCGTGCTGCATTTCGCCAGCCCCGCGTCACCGATCGACTATCTCGAGAAGCCGATCCAGACGTTGAAGGTCGGGTCGCTGGGCACCCACAACACGCTCGGGCTCGCCATGACCAAGGGTGCGACGTTCTTCATCGCGTCGACCTCCGAGGTCTATGGCGACCCCCACGAGCACCCACAGCGGGAGACCTACTGGGGCAACGTCAACCCGGTCGGGCCGCGGGGTGTCTACGACGAGGCCAAGCGTTTCGCCGAGGCCATCACGATGGCCTACCACCGCTATCACGACCTCGACACGCGCATCGTGCGGATCTTCAACACCTACGGTCCCCGCATGCGGCCCAACGACGGTCGCGTCGTCTCGAACTTCATCGTGCAGGCGCTGAGGGGAGAGAACCTCACCATCTACGGCGACGGCAGCCAGACCCGCAGCTTCTGCTACGTCGACGACGAGGTGCGGGGCCTGATCGCCCTTCTCGACTCGAGCGAGAACGACCCGGTCAACATCGGCAATCCGACCGAGTTCACGGTCGCCGAACTCGCCGAGATCGTGGTCGATGTGGTCAATTCGCCGTCGGAGGTCGAGTTTCGGCCGCTGCCCGTCGACGACCCGACGCAGCGACGCCCCGACATCACCAGGGCCCGCGAATTGCTCGGCTGGGAACCCCAGGTGGAGCTGCGGGAAGGCATCGAGCGTACGGCCGAGTACCTCGCCGCCGTGATTGCCGACGTGGCGTCGGCCTAGGCCCCTAGTTCCGGCGCAGCTCTGCGGCCTCGCGATTGGCTTCGAACCACTCGATCGTCGCGACGAGACCTTCACGGAAGTCGGTGGTCGCCGTGAAGCCGAACAGCTCACGGGCACGCGACGCATCCACGCAGCGGCGGGGCTGGCCGTCGGGTTTGGACTCGTCCCAGCGGATGCGTCCCTCGAACCCCGTGAGTTCGGCCACGATCTCGACCAGCTCCTTGATGAGTAGTTCGCGGTCGGCGCCGAGGTTGACGGGCTCCTCGCCGTCGTAGTGTTCGGCGGCCCGCACGATGCCGGTGGCGGCGTCCTCGACGTAGAGGAACTCTCGGGATGCAGAACCGGTGCCCCACACCTCGATCTCGTCGGCTCCCTCGTCGCGGGCGACGACACACTTGCGGACGAGGGCGGGAATGACGTGGGAGACGTCGGGGTGGAACTTGTCGCCCGGGCCGTAGAGGTTGGTGGGCATCAGATACACGCCGACCTGGCCGTATTGCTGCCGGTTGGCCTGGAGATGGGTGAGCTGGGCCAGCTTCGCGATGCCGTAGGGCGCGTTCGTCTCCTCGGGGTACCCCTCCCAGAGCGAGGTCTCCTGGAACGGGACCGGCGTGTGCTTCGGGTACGAGCAGATGGTGCCGACGACAACGGTCTTGGCCACCCCGGCGTGGCGGGACGCCTCGATCACATTCGTGCCGAGCATGAGGTTCTCGAGATAGAGGCTGGCCGGGTTCGACATGTTCGCGCCGATGCCACCGACCCGCGCCGCCATGTGGATCACGCAGTCGGGCGCGGTATCGGCGATGGCGGCGTCGGCCGCGGCCCGGTCGGTGAAGTCGACGTCGGTGCTGGTCGGCGCGATCACGTCGGTCACGCCCCGGGCGGCCAGGGCGGATTGCACCGCCTGCCCGAGAAAGCCCGTCCCGCCGGTCAGGAGGATCCGCTGGTCTTCGAATGCAGCCATCCGGAAAGCGTAGTTGCGTCGGCCGCGCCACGAACGCGCGCCGCCGTGACAGACTCCCGGCCGTGAAACCTCGCGTCGCGGCCGTTGTCGAGCAGTCATGGCATCGCGTGCCCGGTGGCACCGCAACGTCCACCGTTCGGACCCTCGATGCGCTGGCCCGACGCGGGATCTGGGACGTCGTCGGGGTCGCCGCGGCCCATCGCCGGGCGCCGTCGCCGATGGCGGCGCCGACCGTTCCGGTGGTGCACCTCCCGCTCGGTCGCCGGGTCCTCTACGAGACCTGGCATCGGTTTCGGCAACCGCCGTTGGGTCGACGGGTCGGCCGTGTCGACATCGTCCACGCCACCGGCGGGGTGATCCCACCGTCCGGGGGGGTCCCGCTGGTCGTCACCATCCACGACCTGGCGTTTCTCCACCGCCCCGAACACTTCACCCCCCACGGGGTGGCGTTCATGACCCGGGGCTTCGAGCTGGCCCGTCGAGAGTCCTCGATGATCTCCGTGCCCTCCCAGGTGACGGCGGACGACTGCGTGACCCACGGGGTGGACGCCGATCGGCTGGCCGTCGTGCCCTGGGGCGCCACGCCGGTGGCGGTCAGCGACGCCGATCGAGCCCGGGTGCGGGCGATCCACGGACTCCCCGAGGAGTTCATCTTGTGGTTGGGCACTGCGGAACCTCGCAAGAATCTGGAGACGCTCGTCGCCGCCCACGGGGCGCTGACCCACGACGTGCCCCTGGTCCTCGCCGGGCCGCCGGGTTGGGGCGTGGATCTCGACGCCCTGACGGTTCGCCCGCTGATCCGCCACATCGGCCCGGTCGCGCCCCCGGACCTGCCCGTGCTGCTCGACCTCGCCATGGTCTTCGTGCTGCCGAGCCTGCTCGAGGGCTTCGGCATGCCGGTGCTCGAGGCCATGGCCCAGGGCACGGCGGTGGTGACCAGCGCCGGCACGTCGACCGAGGAGCTCGTCGGTCCCGCGGGTGTCGTCGTCGATCCGATCGATGCCGCCGCACTCGCCGACGCGATCGACCGCCTTCTGGCCGACGACGAGCGGCGTCACGAGGTCGCCGAGGCCGGCCGGGCCCGGGCCGCGACCATGACCTGGGACCACGCTGCGGCCCTGACCGAAGCGGTCTACGAGCGGGCTCGGGCGTGACCAGGGTCGATGCGAACCTCGCCTGGCTGGTGCCCGGGCGGGTCGGCGGCAGCGAGGAATACACGGTACGGCTGCTTTGCGCCGCGGCCGAGTCGCGGCCGGCCGACATCGACCTGCGACTGATCGGCTCCTCGGCATTGTTCGCGGCGCACCCGGAACTGGCCGAGATCGAACACGTCGTACTCGGCGGACCGGTGCGGTTCCGGCCGTGGCGGGTCGCCTCGGAGTCGACATCGGTGTTCCGCCTCACCCGGACGGCCGATGTCGTGCACCACTTCGGCGGCCGCGTGCCGGCCCGTCACCACGGCAACGACGTGGTGACGATCCACGACCTCCAGCCTCTCCAGATGCCCGAGAACTTCTCCCTGGTCAAGCGGCGCTATCTCGCGGTGGCGCTGCCCCGCTCGGTCGCGACGGCCCGGCTCGTGGTGACCCCGTCGGAGTGGGTGGCGTCCACGGTGGTCGACGTGCTCGGTGCCGACCCCTCCCGCCTGCGAGCAGTGTCGTCGACCTGGGACGTGTCGACGGAGATCGACCCGACCCTCGCCTCCTCGCTCGGCGAGGGGCCGGTCGTGCTCTATCCGGCGATCACCCACCCGCACAAGCGACATCTGTTGTTGCTCGACGCGATCGGACGGCTCGCCGACGCCCATCCACGCGTGACCGTCGTGCTCACCGGGGGAGAGGGACGGGCCGAGGACGAGGTGCGCGAGGCCGTCGCTCGCAGCGCCGTGCGGGTGGTGCGACCGGGCCGCGTCACCGCCGCCTCGCTACGCGGGCTCTACGAGCGGGCCGACCTGCTCGTCTTCCCTTCGGCCTACGAGGGGTTCGGTCTGCCGGTGCTCGAGGCGATGCGTATCGGCCTGCCGGTGGTCGCCTCGGACCAGACCGCGCTCCCGGAGGTTCTCGGCGACACGGGGACGCTGGTGGCCGGCGACGACCCGGCGGTGTGGGCCGCAGCCATCGCGGACGCGCTGGTGGACGGCAGGGAGCGCAGCGCCGGGGCCCCGGCGCGGGCCGAACGCTGGAGTCCGACCCGCGCCGCCGCACGGCTGGTCGCGGCCTGGCGATCGGTTGTCTGACCGCGT
The DNA here is from genome assembly GCA_040219515.1 of Acidimicrobiales bacterium. Classification (NCBI taxonomy): domain Bacteria; kingdom Bacillati; phylum Actinomycetota; class Acidimicrobiia; order Acidimicrobiales; species Acidimicrobiales bacterium. The sequence continues at coordinate 72,676 of JAVJSI010000008.1, read as the reverse complement.
CGACCGTGGGCCCTCGGTTGTGCGAGGCTGCCGCCCGTGCGAATTCTGGTGGTCTGCCCTCACTTCGAGCCCGATGTGGCGCCGACGGGTGTCGTCATCAGCGAGATCGCCCACCGGCTGATCGACGAGGGTCACGAGCTCGACGTCGTCACGTCGTTGCCCTGGTACACGTCGCACGCGATCGAACCGGGCTGGGGCGGGCGACTGATGCGACGCGAGCGGACCGACTGGGGATCGATCACGCGGGTCCATCCGTTCCCGACGGACAAGCGCAACATTCCGGCCCGGGCTGCCGCGTTCGCAGGTTTCACCGTGTTGGCGACGATCTTCGCCGTCCTCCGGCGCCGCCGACCCGATGTGGTCCTGGTGATGTCGCCACCCTTGACGCTCGGTCTCACGGGCTGGCTGGCGGCGAGGCTCCGTCGCGTCCCTTTCGTGTTCAACATCCAGGATGTGTTCCCGGACGTCGCGGTCGAGGTCGGCGCGATCTCGAACCCGCGGGTCATCCGCGTCCTGCGGTGGCTGGAGCGTTTCACCTACCGACGGGCCGACGCCGTGACGGTGCTGTCCGACGACCTGCGCGCGAACGTCGAAGAGAAGCTCGACGGCAAGGGCGGCACGATCGTGCGGGTGATCCCGAACTTCGTGGACACCCAGCGGATCGTTCCCGGCTCCCGGGAAAACCACTACCGCAGCGAGTTCGGTCTCGGCGATCGCACGGTCGTGATGTACGCCGGCAACCTCGGCTTCAGCCAGCCCCTCGAACTGATGGTCGAGGCGGCCCGGGCCCTGCGGACGCGCGAGGACCTGGTGTTCGTGATCAACGGCGGAGGGTCGACCCGACCCGGGCTCGAGGAAGCCGCCGCCGATCTCGACAATCTCCGCTTCGTCGACCTGCAGCCGGTCGATCGGCTGCCGGAGGTGCTCGCCGCCGGCGACATCCACGTCGTCGCTCTCCGGGCCGGTCTCGGCCGCTCCTCGGTGCCGTCGAAGCTCTACTCGATCCTCGCTGCGGGTCGACCGGTGTTGGCCTCGGTCGACGCCGGCACCGAGGTGGTCCGAGTGGTGGAATCGGTCGACGCGGGAATCGCCGTCGGCCCCGATGATCCCGAGGCGTTCATCGCCGGCGTGGAGGCCATGGCGAGCGCCGATCGCGCGGCGATGGGGCAGCGGGGCCGGGCCTTCGTCGAGGAGTGGGTGTCGCCGGCAGCGGTGGCGGCCGCCTATGCAGAACTGTTCCGTGAACTGCGCGGTGGATGAATCCCGCCGGGTGCGCGCAGTAGTGGTGGGCCCGACCGCTAGCGTGGTCGCTCGTGGGTAAGGCAAGCTCGTCCAAAAAGGTCCAACGTGCAGCACGTGCTGCCGCCAGCTCCCGTGGTGTCGGGGAGAAGCGCGAGCGGGGTTTCCCCCTGCTCGTTCTCGCGATCGTGGTGCTCGGCGTCGGCCTGGTGATCGCCGCCCGCTCGTCGCGCGACGAAGCCGTGGCACCGTTTCTGTCCCCGACGACTCATTGGCACTCGGCGCTCGAGATCACCGACTGTGGTGAGGTCGCGCCGACACTGCTCACACAGCTCGACCCCGACGGCATCCACACCCACGCCGACGGCCTGATCCACATTCACCCCTTCAACAGCTCGGCCACCGGCACCGACGCCCGGCTGGGCGTGTTCATGGATGCCACCGGCCTGCGGATCGACAGCGACGGCATCGACGCCACCGGTTCGTTCGACGCCGGTTTCCCCCCGATCGACAACTCGACCGGTTGTGACGGTGAGGACTCCGAGATCGTCGTGACCCGTTGGATCGTCGACGGGTCCGGCGGCCCGGAGCTCGAGACCACCTATCGTGACGACTTCGGCGACATCCGCTTCCTTCGGGAGCGCGAGGCGTTCACCGTCGGCAAGGTGCCCGTCGGCGAGGACGCCCCCGAGCCCTCGGCCGCCATTCTCGCCCAGCTCGACGCCACCACCGGCACCACAAACCTGGAGAGCGACACGTTCGACCTGCCGCCGCTTGACGACATCGACCCCGACGCCGACCCGAGCACCGACGACACGCTTCCCGGCGACACCGACACCGACGACACCGTTCCCGAGGACACCGTTCCCGACGACACCGTGCCGGCCGACACCGAGTGAGGTCATGAAGGCCGTCGTTCTGGTGGGCGGGTTCGGTACGCGCCTGCGCCCGCTCACGACCACGACACCCAAGCAGATGCTGCCGGTGATCGACCGGCCCATGCTCGAGCACGTCGTGCAGGCACTGGGCGGGCACGGTGTCGACGAGGTCACACTGTCGCTCGGCTACCGCGAGGATGTGTTCCGCGAGGCCTATCCGGACGCGCTCTGCGCCGGTGTCGCACTGAAGTACGCCGTCGAGCCCGAGCCGCTCGACACCGCAGGGGCGGTGCGCTTCGCGGCGACGGCGGCGGAGATCGACGAGACCTTCATCGTGATCAACGGCGACGTGTTCACCGATCTCGACGTGGGCGCGGTGTGGCGTCGCCATCACGAGGTCGGTGCCGAGGGCACGATCGCGCTCACCCCGGTCGACGACCCTTCGCGTTACGGCGTCGTCCCGACCGACGACGACGGCCGGGTGCTCGGTTTCGTCGAGAAGCCGCCGCGCGATCAAGCCCCCACCAACTGGATCAATGCGGGTACCTACGTGCTCGAGCCCTCCGTGCTCGACCGGATCGACACCGGTCGCAAGGTCTCGATCGAACGGGAGACCTTCCCGGAGATGGTCGCCGAGGGTGGCCTGTGGGCCGTGCAATCCGATGCCTACTGGGTCGACGCCGGCACACCCGAGACCTATCTCCAGATCCAGCTCGACCTTCTCGACGGCGTGCGCGGCCGCCGAGTCGACGGTCGGTCCGCCGATGCCACGCTCGATCCCACGGCAACTGTCGAACGGTCGGTCGTGATGTCCGGCGCAACGGTCGAGGCCGGTGCGACGGTGCGGAACTCCGTGGTCTCACCGGGTGCGACGATCGGCGCGGATGCGGTGATCGACGGCTCGGTCATCGGCCCCGACGCGGTGATCGGTCCGGGCGCTCGGGTCACGGGGCTCACCATCGTCGGCGCGGCAGAGATCGTCGACGGCACCGCTGTGCTCGATGGCGCCCGCGTGCCCGCGAGCGACTGATGGCGACGCTCGTCACCGGTGGCGCCGGCTACATCGGTTCGCACACCGTCGTCGCCCTCCACGAGGCGGGTCGAGAGGTCGTCGTCATCGACAACTTCTCGAACTCGTCGGCCAAGGCCGTCGACGCGCTCCGCCGTCTGACCACGCCGGATCTCCGGGTCGTCGAGGGCGACCTGCTCGACGCCGAGGTGGTGCACAGGACACTGGTCGATCACGACATCGACGAGGTGGTGCACTTCGCGGCATCGAAAGCGGTCGGTGAATCGGTCGAGAAGCCACTCGAGTACTACCGCAACAATCTCGGCTCCACGCTGGGGCTCGTCGAGGCCATGGTCGAGCACGATGTGGGCCGCTTGGTGTTCTCGTCGTCGTGCACCGTCTACGGGCAGCCCGACGAGATCCCGGTGACGGAGTCGGCGCCCACGGGCGCCGAGAGCCCCTACGGCTGGACGAAGTTCATGGGCGAGCAGATCCTCGTCGACGCGGCGAAGACGCATCCGCTCGACGTGGTCCTATTGCGCTACTTCAACCCGGTGGGCGCCCATCCGAGCGGCGACATGGGCGAGGACCCCAACGGCATCCCGAACAATCTGGTGCCCTTCGTGATGCAGGTGGCGATCGGTCGTCTCGAGCAGGTACGGGTGTTCGGCGACGACTACGACACTCCCGACGGTTCGGGCGTGCGTGACTACATCCACGTGATGGACGTCGCCGAGGCGCACCTGGCCGCCCTCGACGCCCTGGCGGGCGGCTTGTCGGGGTCGACGATCGTCAACGTCGGCACCGGGGTGGGCTACAGCGTCCTCGAGGTCATCGCCGCCGCTGCAGTGGCCGTCGGACAACCGATTCCCCACGAGATCGTCGCCCGGCGGACGGGTGATATCGCCAAGACCTGGGCGGCCACCGATTACGCCGCAGAGGTACTCGGCTGGCAGGCCACCCGTGACCTCGACGAGATGTTGCGCGACCACTGGCGTTGGCAGTCCCGCCATCCCGAGGGTTACCGGTAGTCGATCAGCGAAAGAGATCCTCGGCCGGGTCGCGGACGATCTCGTCGACCACACTGCCGGCGCGGAACCACTCGCGGGGAAGACCGCGCACGATGGCCACGGCGACGCCCTCGGACTTGCCCATCACGAGGTCGGCGGCGCCGGCGATCTCGTCGACGGCCGCGACCTCGGTGACCATGAGCTCGCGCCCGAGCGAGTCGGTCGTGCCCCGGAGATCGACGATGGCGCCGATGCCGGCACAGCCGATGGCGACATCGGTGAGGCCACGACGCCAGGGCCGACCGAACGTGTCACTCACGATGATCGCCACATCGAGCCCGGCCCGGGCCTTGAGGCGATCCTTGATGCCCCGCGCCGAACGGTCGCTGTCGACGGGGAGCAGCGCGGCCTGGCCCCGCTCGACGTTGGACAGGTCGATCCCCGCGTTGGCGCACACGAAGCCCTGTTCGGTCTGGGAGATGATGAGCTCGCCCCGGCGCCGCAGGATCCGCACCGACTCCTGCTCGACGAGTGGCTTGTGCGAAAGGGGATCGTTCGGGTCGATCTCGACGAGTCGGTTCTCGGCTTTCGACACCACCTTCTGGGTGATCACCAGACAGTCGCCGTCGCGGATGTCGGCCTCGGCTCCGATGATGAGGTCGGCGAGGTCGTCGCCGGGGCGCACCTCGCCGATGCCGGTGATGGGGATGATCTCGAGCGAGGTCACGCGTTCTCTCCTACCTCGTGGCATGCCCGGGCGAGGGCTTGGGCCACGCCGGGTTCCGACATGATCGTGGGCATGACGAGGGCCCGCATGCCGGCGGCCTCCACCTGGTCGGCGAGGTCGGCATCGGTCTCGTCGATCACCAGTGTCGACGCGAGGTCGCGATAGCGCCGGGCGACGCCGACGACGGTCGATTCCTCGCCGAGTTCGCGGAGCATGCGATCGGCCGGCCCCTTGAGGGCCTTGCCCCCGATGATGGGGGAGACCGCGACGTTGCGGCCGCGGCGGGCCCTGACCGCCTCGGCGACGCCGGGAACCGCGAGGACCGGTCCGATGGACACGATCGGGTTGCTCGGCGCGATCACGAGGGTCGTCGCCGACGAGATCGCCGCGAGGGTGTCGGCGGTAGGCCTCGCCTCGTCGGCGCCTGCGAAGCGCACCGCCTGGACCGGGACGTCGTGCTGGAGCCCGACGAAGTACTCCTGGAAGCCGACCTCGCGGCCATCGGCGAGTGTCACCCTCGTCTCCATCGGGTCGTCGGTCACCGGCAGCAGCCGGCAGGTGAGGTCCCATGCTGCGGTGATCTCGGCGGTGACCTCGGTGAGGGTGGCACCGGCGGCGAGGCGATCGGTGCGGTACAGGTGGGTGCCGAGGTCGCGGTCGCCGAGGCTGAACCAGTTCTCGCCGCCGTAGCGCCCGAGTTCCCGCATCGCCTGCCACGACTCGTCGACCAGCCCCCAGCCCCGCTCGGGGTCGATCGCCCCGGCCAGGGTGTAGGTGCAGGTGTCGAGGTCGGGCGAGATCCGCAGACCGTGCAGGACGACGTCGTCGCCGACGTTGACGATGCCGGTCACGAGGGACGGGTCGAACGCCTCGAGCGCGCCTCGGAGGTACCGGGCCGCGCCGACTCCACCGGCGAGCACGGTGTGCATCAGGCCAACCCGCGCAAGCGTCCTTCGAGCAGATCCAGATCGGCGTCGACCATCATGCGGACCAGATCGGCGAACGGGGTCTCGGGGATCCATCCGAGCTCGTCGGCGGCCTTCTTGGCGTCGCCCACGAGTAGGTCGACCTCGGCCGGCCGCATGAAGGTCTCGTCGATGACGACGTGGTCCTCCCAGTTCAGTTCGACATGGGAGAAGGCGAGCTCACAGAACTCGCGCACCGAGTGCGTCTCCCCGGTGCAGATCACATAGTCCTCAGGGGTGTCGCGCTGGAGCATGCGCCACATGGCATCGACATAGTCACCGGCGAAGCCCCAGTCGCGCTGGGCATCGAGGTTGCCGAGCCGGAGTTCGTCGATCCTGCCGAGCTTGATCTGCGCGACGGCATGGCTGATCTTGCGGGTGACGAACTCCATGCCCCGGCGCGGCGACTCGTGATTGAACAGGATGCCCGAGGTCCCGTGCAGCCCGTAGCTCTCCCGGTAGTTCACGGTGATCCAGTGGCCGTAGACCTTGGCCACGCCATACGGGCTGCGCGGATGGAACGGTGTGGTCTCGGTCTGCGGGACCTCCTGGACCTTGCCGAACATCTCCGACGAACTGGCCTGGTAGAAGCGGATGTCGGGATCGACCATTCGGATCGCGTCGAGGAGCCGGGTGACCCCGAGGGCGGTGGTCTCGCCCGTGAGCACCGGCTGTCCGAACGATGTCTGCACGAAGGACTGGGCGGCGAGGTTGTAGACCTCGACCGGGCGGAAGGTCCGCAGGATCTCGATCATCGAGACCTCGTCGAGGAGGTCGCCCGGGACGAGTCGGAGCTGGTCCTGGATGTGGGCGATCCGTTCGAAGTTGACCGTGCTCGACCGGCGAACCATGCCGATGACCTCATAGCCCTTCGCGAGTAGGAACTCGGCGAGATACGAGCCGTCCTGTCCGGTGATGCCGGTGATGAGTGCGCGCTTGGCCACGGTGATCCTCGTGATAGTCGGTGTCAGTCGATCTGCGGGCTCCCGACGCCCTCGGGATGGGTGCGCCAGAAGTGCAGCAGGTCGGAAAGGGTGGTCTGGATGTCGATCTCGGGTCGCCAGCCGGTGGCAGCCGTGATCTTGGCGTGGTCGCCGCGGAGCACCTCGAGGTCGACCGGACGGAAGAGCTCCGGGTCGGACTCGAGCGTCATGGGATGGTCGGCCATCGACACGAGCATCTCGGCGAGTTCACGTATCGATCGATCCACGCCCGAACACACGTGGTAGACCTCGCCGGGCTTGCCGCCGGTCATCAGGAGTCGATAGGCCCGAACGACGTCGCGTACGTCGGTGAAGTCCCTGCGGGCCGACAGGTTGCCGACGCGGACGACCGCCCGGCCGCGACGCTCGTTGTCGACGATGCGGCTGGCGATGGCGCTCGCCACGAACTTGTCGTTCTGGCCGGGCCCGAGGTGATTGAAGCTCCGCGCCCGCACGACATCGAGCCCGTGGGCGAGACCGGCGGTGTGGCACATGATGTCGGCGGCGGCCTTGCTCGCGCCGTAGGGGCTCACCGGACGGACGGGCTGGTCCTCGCGCAGGGGCAGATCGGCATCGCCGACCGGACCGTAGATGTCGGCGCTGGTCACCGCGAGCACACGCTCGACGCCGGCCGCGACGGCTGCGTCGAGCACGTTCACCGTGCCTTCGACATTGACCCTGATCGTCGGGATGGGCGCCGACCAGGAACCGCCCACGTCGGCGCGGGCCGCGAGGTGGTAGATCGTCGCCGGTGCGTGATCGGCCACGTGGTCGATGAAGCGCTCCCGGTCGGTGATGTCGACGGCGGATTCGATGACCTCGTCGCCGTGGTCCCGCAGGTGCTGCACCAGATGGCCGCCAACGAAACCGTTGGCCCCGGTGACCAGGGCGCGCACGTCAGGCTGCGCCGGTCGAGGCGGAGGGGGCGGGCATCGCCGAGAAGCCGGGCATCGGCAAGGACTCTACGGGTGGGTGGCGGGTGTCTCAACCTTCCCCGTCGGGAAGCAGCGCAGACCTGGCCCCGCCCGTTGGCGGTGGGGCGGTAGCCTCGCACGATCGTGGCCGACCAACCCGACTCAACGCCTCGCGATGCAACGCCATCGGTGCTCGCCGTCGTCGTCACGAACGACCCCGGCGACTGGTTCGACGAGACGCTCGACAGTCTCGCGACCCAGGACTACGCGCGGCTTTCCGTCCTGGTCGTCGACGCGGGCGGAAGCGGTGATCTGGGCGGTCGGGTGCAGGCCGTGCTGCCCAACGCATCGGTGCTCGACGCCGCGGACACCGAGGGGTTCTCCGAGGCGGCCAATGCGGTTCTCGACACCGATGTCGACCCGGCCTACCTGCTGATCTGTCACGACGACGTGGCCCTGGCCCCCGATGCCGTGCGGCAGTTGGTGGTCGAGTCGCTGCGATCCAACGCCGGCGTGGCGGGTCCGAAGCTGGTCGACTGGCAGCGACCGGACCGTCTCCAACACGTCGGGCTCACCGTCGACCGCTTCGGTGTCGCCGCCGACGTCGTCGACCCCGGGGAACTGGACCAGGAGCAATACGACTCGGTCGCCGACGTGTTCGCCGTTCCGTCGGCCTGCATGCTCATCCGTACCGGTCTGTTCCGCTCCCTCGGCGGGTTCGATCCTGGCATCACCCGTCGGGGTGACGACGTCGATCTGTGCTGGCGCGCCCAGCTCCTCGCGGCCCGGGTGATGGTGGTGCCGGCGGCCCGGGTTCGACACCGCGAAGACATGTACGGCCGCACCCGGGTCGACGACATCCGTCGGTCACGGGCGCGTCATCAGATCCGCACCGTGCTGGTGACCGGCAGTCGCCTCTCGTTGCTGGTCACGCTCCCGATGCTCGCCGTTCTCACCTTCGGCGAGGCGGTCCTGGCGCTGTTCGCCGGCCGGATCTCCCATGTGCGCGACATGGTCGGTGCGTGGACATGGAACTTCCGCCGACTCGGTGAGGTCCGGGCTCGGCGCCGCCAGCTCCGCCCGTTGGTCCGGGCCCGCCACAGCGACGTCCGCGCGCTGCAGGAGACCGGCAGCGTGCGCATCAACGCCTTCGTGCGCGGACAGATCGGTCGCCGGACCGACGACCAACAGCTCCGCGCCCTCATGCGGACCGGCACGGCCCGTATCGCGGCGTTGAGCGCCGCCTTGGTCGCGCTGTTCGTGGTCTTCGGCAGCCGCAGCCTGATCACCGGCGGCATCCCCGCCGCCGGCGATTTCCTGTCGTTCGGGGCGTCACCCGGCGATCTCGTCGGCGAGTGGTGGAGCGGTTGGCGCCATCGGGACCTGGGCGCACCGGGCACACCGCGCAGCGGGCTTGCCCTTCTCGGCGCACTGTCGTGGCTTCCCGGCGCATCCGACGGTCTGATCCGGCTCGCGTGGGTGCTGCTCCCCGTCTTCGTCGGGCTCTATGGCGCCTGGCGGATGCTGGTGGTCACCGGGTCCCGACGAGCGCAGACCGGTGCGCTGGTCGCCTACGCCGTCGTTCCGCTTCCCTGGGTCGCCATCGAGACTGCCTCTCTCGGTGGCCTCTACGGCTACGCGGTGGCCCCGTGGGTGCTCACTGCGCTGCTCCATGGCGAGGCCACCACTCCCTACCGCTCGACCGCTGGTCCGTGGCGGTCGGTGCCCGCCGCCGGCGCGGGGCTGGGTGTCGCCCTGGGCCTCGCCGCCCTGTTCGAGCCGGCGGCGGTCGTGCTCGTGGTGCCGATCGCCGCCGGCCTCGTCGCCGCCGGGCTGCTCACGGGCCATGTCACCGGTCTGGTCCGGATGCTGGGCGTCGCCGTGTGGGCTGCCGTGGTCGCGGCGGTCCTCTGCCTGCCCCAGGTTCTCGACCAGATCGCGGTCGGGTTCTCGTGGGCTGCGCTCACGGGCGGCCGCACGGGCAGTGCCACCGACCTGGCCCTCGTCGACACCCTCGGCTTCGGCCTCGGCGCGTCGGGCGCGGCCCTGTTCTCGTTCCTTCTGTTGGCACCCCTGGCCCTCGCGGTCCTGGTCGGACGTTCGTGGCGCTTCGCCCTTGCGGCGCGGGGCTGGATGGTGGCGCTGATGTCGTGGGCCCTGGTCTGGGCCGCGTCCTGGGGCGCAGTGCCCTTCGGCCTTCCCGAACCCGCGCTGCTCCTCGCCCCGGCGGCCGCCGCCGTGGCGCTCACGGCCGGGGCCGCGGTGGCGGTGGCCGAGCACGACGTCCGACGGGCGCGGTTCGGGTGGCGCCAGGCCCTGCTGCCGCTGGCGATCGCGGGCGCCTTCGGCGCAGCGTTGCCCACCCTGGCGCTGGCCGAGTCGGGTCGTTGGGACCTGCCTCGAGGTGACTTCACCGGCACGCTGCCCTTCGCCGACCCTGCGGTCGACGGGAGCTATCGCGTGCTGTGGATCGCCGCCCCCGAGAACGTCCCCAGCGGTGGACGCGCGCTCACCGACACCCTCGCCTGGTCCATGAGCTTCGACGGCCTTCCCATCGTGAGCGATCTCGGCGTACCGGCCGACGACGGTGCGGCGGCGCTGGTCGAGCAGACGCTCTCCGCCGCGTTCGCCGGCGACACGATGCGCCTCGGTCGCACGCTCGGCGGGCTGGGGGTGCGCTACATCGTGGTGCTCGACCGCCTCACGCCGGCGCCGTTCAGTGTCGACGGCACCCCGGTGGACCCGGTCGTCTCCTCGTCGTTCGCCCGCCAACTCGACCTCCTGAGGGTCGAGGGGGTCAACACCGCGATGGCGCTCTACGTCAACACCGAATGGACCAGCGTCCGCGCCGCGGCCAGCGAAGGCTTCGACGATGGCCGGGATCGGATCGGCGATCTCGCGTCCTCGCCGCTCACCGGCACCGTCGGAGTGCTCAGCGGCCGCAGCACCGACCTGCAGGGCGCGGTTCCCGAAGGCGTCGAGATCTACCTCGCCCAGACCCAGGACACCGGATGGAAGCTCGAGGTCGACGGTGAGCGCACGGGTCGTCGGCGCAGCCTCGGTTGGGCGACGGCCTTCCTGCCCGACCGGGCCGGGGAAGCGACGCTCGCCTACGCCACACCGATCTGGCGACAGGGCGCGATGCTGCTCCAGGTGTTCGCGTTCGTGGTCGTCTTCGGCCTGTGGACGCGGCGACGGATCGGAGGTCTGCGATGAAGTTGGCGCGGCTCCTCGTGGTCGGCACCGTGGTTGCGGCGTTGGTCGCCGGGCTTCTCGTGGACCTGGGCGACCGTCCGGTTCCGGGCGTGGCCGCGGTGGCCACCACCGCCGTGCCGGAAGTGGTCGACAACGGCGTCTGGTTCTGTCCCGGCGGGTCGAACGACGAGGGCGCCGCCGGTGTGAACATCGAGCTGGTGAACGTGGGTGACGTCCCGGCCTCGGCCATCGTCTCGGGTGTGCGCAGCGGTACCGGCACCGACGCGCGGGAGACCCAGGAGACGGTGGATCCCGGCGGGCGCACCGTCGTACTCTTGTCCGAGCTCGTGCCCGACTCGGAATGGATGGGCGCGGTCGTCGAGGTGGAACGGGGCGACCTGGTCGTCGAGCAGACCTATGTCGGCAACCCCTCGGGGATCGACCGTGCGCCGTGTCACTCCCGCACGTCGACCAGCTGGGTGGTCGCGTCGGGCGCCACTCGCGAGACCGAGTTCAGCGAGCAGATGACTTTGCTCGTGCTCAACCCGTTCCTCGACGATGCCGTGCTCGACATCGCGTTCGACTCCGACACGGGTGTCGACTCGCTCACCGGAGTGGTGGTGCCCGCCCGTCGGGTGGTGGCGATCGACGTCAACGAGGCGGTGCCGGTGGCGGGGCGGGTCAGCGCGGTGATCGATGTCGTCGCCGGTCGGGTGGCGGTGTCGCGTCTCCAGGTGGTCACCGGCGAGGGTCGCAGTGCGCTCGCGGTCACCCCGGCGAGCGCCGACGCCGCACCGGTCTGGTTCCTTCCCTTTGTCCATCGCGAGACCCGAGACGACGTCATCACGGTCGTGAACCCGTCGCTCACCGAGTCGGCCGAGGTCGATCTCGAGATCGTCGCCGACGGCGATGTGGTGTTCGACCCGGTCCTGCTCACGATTCGCCCGGGCCGGTCGGTGCAGGTACGGCTGGCCGACGAGGCCCGGCTCGGTGACCTCCAGACGCTGTCGATCCTGGCCCGATCGCTCTCGGGTCTGCCCGTGGCCGTGATGAGCGAGAGCACCCTCGCCGATGAACGGATCACCAACTACTCCGCCACGGTCGGCGCCGACGCGGCGGCGACGCGCTGGGTGGCACCGCTCGAAGCCGACGAGGGTGGCATCGTGCTCTACAACCCGTCACCCACGAGCATCGCGAACGCGGCGGTGTTCAGCATGGTCGACGGACAGCTCGTGAAGGTGGCCGACGTCGAGCTCGGGCCGCAGCGCCGGGCCGTGATCGCCTCGGCCGACATCGAGGGTGAACGTCCGATCGCCGTGGTCGAGGCCACCGAGCCCGTGGTCGTGGGACGCGAGATCGTCGATGTCTCGGTGCACGTGCAGACCTCGGCGGTGATCAGCGGGGCCGAGGCCGTGCCGCTGGGCTAGACGGTCAGAGCTCGCCGGTGTGGCAGTCGGGCGGCACGGATCCCGGATCCCGCACTTCGGCGACGGCGGCCCAGAGATCGGTGGCGGTCGTCGGCCCGAGGAACGCTCGCCTGACCTCGCCGGTCGCATCGGTGATGACCAGCGTGGGCACGGCATCGATCTTGTAACGCTCGTGGAGCGCGGCCGCGGCGCCGAGCTCGAGTTCGACCACCGCGACCTGGTCGCTCTCGAGGTGACGAGCCCGGTCCCACACCCCGGCGCAGGTCGCACACGTCGCCGAGGTGAATACGGCGACCAGCCATGGTGCCTCGGCCCGCGGGAAGTCGCGGCGATCGAGCTGGCGGGGGATGTGGTGGGTGTTCGCCGCGGGGGGCGCGGTGCGGCGACCGAGCAGGGCGGCGACGGCACCGGCGATGACGATCCCGCCGAGTACCAGGAGAACCCGGTCCACGATCAGGCGTCGTCGTGGCTGACGGCCTCGACCGCAGTGGCCTCGGCGTCGATGGCGGCCGGGCCCGACTTGGAGAGGTCGATGAGCCTCGACACCTCGGCGCCCGAGATGGTCTCGTGCTCGAGCAGGGCCCGGGCGACGAGGTCGAGCCCGTTGCGGTACTCGATGAGCAGATCCCGGCATCGGGATTCCATGTCGGTGAGAATCAGCCGCACCTCGTCATCGACGAGCTTGGCGGTGGCCGGAGAGTGGGTCTTCGACTGCATCATGTCCTCGCCGAGGAAGACGGGGCCGCCTTCCGAAAGCGACATCGGGCCGATGGTCTCGCTCATGCCCCACTCGGTGACCATTCGCCGGGCGATACCGGTGGCCTGCTGGAGGTCGTTGGCCGCGCCCGACGAGTACTCGTTGAACACGAGCGACTCGGCGACACGGCCGCCCATCGCCATGATCATCCGCTCCTGGGCCTCGGTCTTGTCCATGGTGTGGCGGTCTTCGGCCGGCAGGGTCATCGTGACACCGAGGGCCATGCCGGTGGCGATGATGGAGACCTTGTGGACCGGGTCGTGGCCCTCCTGGACGGCGGCGCAGAGCGCGTGACCGGCCTCGTGATAGGCGGTGCGTTCGAGGTCTTCCTGGGTGCGCACCATCGAGTTGCGCTCGATCCCGAGCAGAACGCGGTCGCGGGCTGCGTCGAAGTCGGCGGCGGTGACGGTGTCGCCACCCCGGCGGACCGCGAACAATGCGGACTCGTTGACGAGGTTGGCCAGATCGGCACCCGACATGCCCGGCGTGCCCCGAGCGATGACGTTGACGTCGACGTCGGGACCCGTGTGCTTGCCTTTGAGGTGCACGGCGAGGATCTGCTTGCGATCCTCGAGCTCGGGGAGCGGCACGATGACCTGGCGGTCGAAACGGCCGGGACGCAGCAGGGCCGGGTCGAGGATGTCGGGGCGGTTGGTGGCGGCCATCATCACGATGCCCTCGGTGGCTTCGAAGCCATCCATCTCGGCCAGCATCTGGTTGAGCGTCTGCTCGCGTTCGTCGTGGCCGCCGCCGAGGCCGGCCCCGCGCTTGCGACCGATCGAATCGATCTCGTCGATGAAGATGATGGCCTTGCCCATCTTTCGGGCCGAGTCGAAGAGATCGCGGACGCGGCTGGCGCCGACGCCCACGAACATCTCCATGAAGTCCGAGCCGGTGACCGACAGGAAGGGCACGCCGGCCTCGCCGGCCACGGCCTTGGCGATGAGGGTCTTGCCGGTACCCGGGGGACCGACGAGCAGCACGCCCTTGGGGATGCGGGCGCCGATCTCGGCGAAGCGGTCGGGGTGTTTGAGGAAGTCGACCACCTCGGTGATCTCGCGCTTCACGCCCTCGTAGCCGGCGACGTCGTCGAACGTCGTTCCCGGGCGTTCGGTGGAGTAGGTCTTCGCCTTGCTCCGCCCGATCGACATCATGCTGCCCATCTGGCCCTGGGCGCGGCGCTGCATCCACACGAAGAACAAGATGATGAGGCCGATGGGAAGGAGCAGCGGAAGGATCGACATCCAGAAGCCGGGCTGCGGTGTCTTGAACTCGAGCGTGGTGAGGTCGCGGATCAGCGCACTGTCCTCGTCGGGCAGCGGGATCGGCCCGACCGTGTGGAACTCGCCGGTCGCGGTCGTGAAGTCGATGCCGCCGTTGTTGTTGTCGTAGACCGCCTCGGTCACCTCGTCGCCGCGGACTTGTTCGAGGAAGAAGGAGTAGTCGACCGACTCCCGATCGTCGCCGGGGAGCAGTGCGGTGACGGCCAGAATCGCCAGAACGGAGCCGAGAAGGATCCACACGGCGTAACGCGACCAGCCGGTGTTCTCCGGCCGTGGCAGCCCGCCGGGCTTGTCGCTGCCACGTGGCGGTGGCGGAGGGGGAGGAGGAGGGTTGGACGCCATGGTTAGAGGGTAGACGGGTGGTGGGCGTGAACGGTCCGCGGTCCCCGTCTCGCATGTGATCGGCAGGTAGGTTGTCGATGTGAATCGTCGCTGTGCCCGTCCCGGCTGTGGCCGTCCGGCCGCCACCACACTTTCCTACGTCTACGGCCAGCGCACGGTCTGGCTCGACGACCTCCACGCCGAGGACTCACCGGCCAACCACGACCTGTGCGCCCCGCATGCCGACCGCACCCAGCCGCCGAAGGGCTGGGATCTCCGCGATCGTCGTTCGGTCGCGCCGGTGCTCCGGCTGCGCTACGCCGGCTAGTGCATCCGCCGTCCACGGGACCGGCGCCGAGTTGGCGCGTGGTCCTCGCGATCGTCGCCCTGGGCACCGGCTTCATCCTCGGCCAACTCATCGGCGGCGGCGTCATCGTCGCCGGCGGTTGGGACTTCGACGTCGCCGCCTCGCTCGGGAGCGACCTCGGCCGGGTGGTCGGACAGGCTGGTCAAGGATTGCCGCTCGACCACAACCGCATCCCGATGTTGGTGCTCCTCGCCGTGAACCTTCCCCTCTGGGCTGGTTTCATCGGCGTCCCGTGGCTGGCAACCCGGTACCGCGGACTCGACTGGCGTCGCGATCTCGGTTGGGGCATGCGGCCGGTCGACGTGGCCGGTGGACTCATCGCCGGAGTGGCCACCCAGGTCGTGCTGGTCCCGCTGCTCTATCTGCCCTTCGCCGACTCGATCGACCAGCAGGATCTCGAGGAGCCGGCCCGGAACCTGATCGCCCTGGCCGACTCGCCGGTGGCGATCGTCGCCCTCGTGCTGATGGTCGTGATCGGCGCCCCGCTGGCCGAGGAGATCGTCTTTCGCGGCCTGCTGTTCCGGGGAATCCTCCACATGGAGCACGCCTCCCGGTTCGGCGTGCCGGTCGCCGTCGTCGTATCGGCCGCGGTCTTCGGCGCCTCGCATCTCCAGCTGCTCCAGTTCCCGGGCCTGTTCACGATCGGCGTGGTTGCCGCCCTCGGGATGTACCGGACAGGACGACTCGGGACGGCGATCTGGATCCACGTCGGGTTCAACGCCACCGCGGTCGTCACGGTGCTCCGGGAGCTCGGATCGTCGTGAAGTTGACCGTCAGTGTCGGAGACGACCACGCATCGTGAGAATTCATGCGGCGACCCCTCAAACCCCCACTCTCTGCGCCGAAGGAGTGTCGACGGACCACGTGGGGAAAGACGCACATGTCGAACAGGGACAGCGCGAACAGGGACAGCGCAGACCGGGTTGCCGCAGAGAGTGCGTGCCCGGGGTGCAGGGCACCGCTCGTGCAGATCACGATCAACGTGGGCGCCGGCGAACGCACGCTGTGCAGTTGCGCCAAGTGCGACCGGCGCTGGTGGCAGGTCGACGGTCGGATGACCACCCTCGACGGGGTCATCCACGATCTCGGCGAGCCGGAGACCCCGCGGGCCCGCCACCACCACTGACCCGACGGCACACCGTTTCCGGTCGTGCCCCTGTCACCGAAAGCCACCTCGTAGCTGGCACCATGGTGGCGCCATGACCACGTCCGCGGCGGTGCCGCCGCCCATTCCCACCCGGCGCCGACGCGATCGGCGTGCGGTGATCACCTTCGGGATCGTGGCCCTCACCACGGTCTTCCTCGTGTGGACGATGTCGCCGTGGGCCTGGTTCGTCGACTCCACGCCCACGGGTGGCGACATGGGAGCCCACGTGTGGGCGCCCAAGTTCCTCCGCGAGGAATTGCTGCCGAACTTCCGCCTCACCGGCTGGTCGCCGGACTGGTACGCGGGCTTTCCGGCTTTCACGTTCTACATGATCGTTCCGTCGCTGGCGATCGCGATGGTCAACGTGGGCATCGACTTCTCACTGGGCCCCCTCCACGTCGATCCGAACTTCTACGCGTTCGTCGGGGTCGTGCTCGCGGCCGCCGAGGTCTGCCGTCGCCGGCGGGTCGACCCGGGCGCTCGGCTCGCGATCGTGGGTGGTGTCGCCGCGGCCAGCATCGTGATGTCGTGGCGCTACGACGGACGTCTGCTCGACCCGGGCAGCATCCTGCCGTGGTCACCCGTGGACCCGTTCACGTACAACGACGCCTCGATCGATCTGGCCGTCGCCGGCCTACTCCTTCCCGCGGCGGTCGGTTCGGTGGCGCATCACCTGGCCCGCGACCACGGCCGTTGGCGTGGCGTCATCACCGCCGCGGCGGTCATCGCCTGCGTGCTGGTCGTACCCATTCCCTACGGCGTGGCGATGAAGATGGTGGCGATCTCGGGCATCGTCACCCTCCCGCTGGCGGCCTACGCCGCCGGCCGGCTCGGCGGCCTGGCGTTTCCGGGGCCCGCGTTGCTCTCCCTGATGACTCTGCCGTTCCTCTTCGATCGCTCGTTCAACATCTACGGCGGCAACGTCATGTCGACGATGGCCGGCGAGTTCGCGTTCTCGATGGGCCTGTCGATCGCGGTGCTCTACATCGGGTTCGCGACACGCGGTATGGCCACCGGCCGCAATCGGGTCCTCGCCGGGGGACTGCTCGCCCTGGCCGGCCTCACCCATCTCTTCGCGGCGTTCTTCGGCCTGGTCGTCACCGTCTCGTTGTTCCTGCTGCGGCCGGGGAAGCGGGAGGTGTCGTGGCTGATGGTGGCCGGGCCGATCGCCGGGCTGCTCTCCGCCTTCTGGGTGCTGCCCTTCTATTGGAACACGAAGTACCTCAACGACATGGGGTGGGGCAAGGAGCGCGAGTACGTCAAGGCGCTCTGGTCCCGGAGCGGCAACTTCGGCGGCCAAGGGTTCCTCGACAACGACCCCGTCCTGCAGGTGTTCATCGTGCTGGCGGTCATCGGCGCAGTGGTGTGCGGCGTGCGTCGGGTCCGGCTGGGAATGGCGCTCTCGCTCACCGCGGCCATCTTCGCGATCATCTTCCTGCTCCTGCCCGAGGGGCGGCTGTGGAACGTGCGAATCCTGCCGTTCTACTACCTGTCGATCTACCTGATGGCCGGCATCGCCATCGCCGAGGTGTCGCGGCTGGCCGCCGACTTCCTCCGCAGTGCCGACGACATCCGCCGCCGACGACCGACGGCCATGGCCGGGGTGCCGGCGGTGCTCACCGCGCTGGTGGTCATCACCATGCTGGCGTTCCCGCTGCGTTCCTTTCCCACCGGTTCGCTCTACGTGGACGACGGCCAGACCGAGTACGGCCTCGCGTGGGCCGGCAACATCGGCTCGCGGGAGATCAATCTCGGTCCGGGGTGGATGCGCTACAACTTCGAGGGCTACGAGGCGCGCCCGACCGTCGACGAATACCGCGGTCTCATCGCCACCATGGACGAGGTCGGCCGGGAGTACGGGTGCGGCCAGTCGCTGTGGGAGTACGACGGCGACCGGCTGGGCGGCTACGGCACGCCGATGGCACCGATGCTCCTTCCGCACTGGACCGATGGCTGCATCGGGTCGATGGAGGGCCTCTACTTCGAGGCCTCGGCCACCACGCCGTATCACTTCCTGCTCCAGTCCGAGCTCTCGACCGGACCGTCCCGAGCCATGCGTGACATGCCCTACTCGGAGCTCGACGTCGCCAAGGGTGTGGCCGGACTCCGCGCGATGGGTGTGCGCTACTACATGGCCGCCACCGAGTCGGCGGTGGTCCAGGCACGCGCCGTGGACGACCTCACCGAGATCGCCACGAGCGGGCCGTGGGTGATCTTCCTGGTCGAGGGGCAGTCGGTCGTGGAGGGTCTCGACCATCTGCCGGTCGTCGTCGACGGTGTCGACGCCGGGGGAGAGGAATGGCTGATCCCGACGGTTGCGTGGTGGGAGAGCGGCAAGGACACGCCACTGGTTGCGGCCGATGGACCCGGCAGCTGGCCGCAGAGCTCGCTCGACGCCCTCGACGACGCGGAGTACGACGCAGCCCTCGAAGCCGACGACCGGGTGCTCGAGATGCGACGTCTCGCCACGATCTCCGATGAATGGCTCCCACGGGTCGACTCCGAGGTGGCACAGGTCACCGACCTCGTCGTCGACACCGCGTCGATCAGCTTCGATGTCGATCGGATCGGGCTGCCGGTGCTGGTGCGGGCGAGCTACTTCCCGAACTGGGACGTCGCCGGCGCCGACGGTCCCTACCGCGTCGCTCCCAACCTGATGGTCGTGATCCCGACCGACACCCGTGTCGAACTCACCTACGGCCGGTCGGGCGTCGAACTGTTCGCCATGGGGCTCACGGTGATCGGGCTGGTGCTGGCCCTGCTCAGCCGTCGGGTGCCGCGGTGGAAGGGCGACTCCGCCCTCTGGGACCTCACCGGCGAGCACGAGACGATGCCCGACCGGATCGCCGTGCTCGACGCCGCGCGCGCCGGCGAACTCGATCGAGCCGAACTCGCCCGCATGGCCGACGAGGTCGCCACCGCCGAACGCACCGGCCGGCTCGCCCTTCTCGCGGGGTCGGCGATGCTCGCCTGGTCGGCGCTGCTCTTCGTCGTGAGCCTGGTGGCCTTCGACGGTCTCACACCGGGCGGCGACAAGCTGGGGCCTTCGCTGGTGGTCTTCGGGCCGGGCGTGGTCGGTGTGGTGGTGCTGCTGTTCGCCGCGTTGCCCGTCCTGTCCCGCACCACGCTCACCCGCTCGACGGTGCTCGGGCCCGCCCGCATGATGGTCGAGTTCGCGGCCGACCGCTTGGAGGACCCCACGCCCGAGGATGTCGACGGCGGGTGAGGCGGGGCCGGTTTGCGCTCGTCGGACTCACGGCGACGGCGATCGACTACGGGCTGGCGGTCGGGTTGGCCGAGATCGGTGTTCATCGTGTGCTGGCCGATGTGCTCGCGCTGTCGATCGCCGCGGTGTTGTCGCTGATCCTGCACTCGAAGGTGACGCTGCGGGGCGATCAGCTCGACCGATGGATTCGTCAGCCGCCGGTGTTCTTCGCGGTGGCCGCGATCGCGGGTCTGGTCGATCTCACTCTGTTCGTCTCGCTGGACGGACGATCGCCGGCCATCGCGAAGGCGGTGGCTCTCGTCGCGGCGGCGTCCGTCCGGGCGGTCGCCCACCGATTGGTCCTGTTCCGAGCGGTGCGGCGGGACCAGGGTCAGCCGGCCCACCGGCCACCGGCACCGGGTGGCGTGCGGCTCTCGGTCGTGGTCCCCGCCTATCGCGAAGCGGCCCGGATCGAGTCGAGCATCGCCCGGATCCGTGAGGAACTCTCGGCGTTGGAGGACGCCGGCGACCTCGAGATCGTGGTGGTCGACGACGGTTCTCCCGATGACACCGCGGCGGCCGCCCGGCGTGCCGGTGCCGACCAGGTGATCGTGCAGCCCCGGAACCGGGGCAAGGGCGCCGCGGTGCGGGCCGGCGTCGCTGCCGCGACCGGGCGGGCCATCGCATTCACCGATGCCGACCTCGCCTACGCACCGGCCCAGCTGCTGCCGATGGTCGAAGCGCTCGAGTCCGGATGGGATGTCGTCATCGGCAACCGCCACGACGACGACTCGGCGACGCTCGTCGGCACCTCGGCCCTGCGGTCGTTCGGCAGCCGGGTCGTGAACATGGCGACCAACCTGCTCCTCCTGGGCAACTATCGCGACACGCAGTGCGGCTGCAAGGCGTTCCGGGCCGACGTGGGCCGTCTGGTTCTCGGCGTGGGGCGGATCGACCGGTTCGCGTTCGACATCGAGATCCTCCACCTCGTCGAACGCTACGGACTGTCGCTGAAGGAGGTGCCCGTCCAGGTCGTCAACAACGAGACGTCCACCGTGAGTGCCGTGCGTGATGGCATCGGGGTCGGCATCGACATCATGCGCATCCGTCGCATCGCGGCCCGCGGTGGTTACCCCGAGCTGTCCCCAGATGACCTGCCCGAGGGCATCGGGAAGTAGATTCGAGACGTGACCACCGATTTCGACGCAATCTTCAAGGCCTACGACGTGCGCGGCACGGTGCCGGACCAGTTCGACGCCGACGGGGCCCGAGCCATCGGCGGCGCGTTCGCCCGTTTCGTCGCCGGTCACGGGGCCACGTCGATCGTGGTCGGCCGCGACATGCGACCCGACGGCGAGGAGTTCGTGGCCGAGTTCGGTGAGGGTGCGATGGACCACGGCATCGACGTGGTCGACGCCGGACTCTGCGCCACCGACATGATGTACTACGCCTCCGGTGTGCTCGAGATGCCGGGCGCGGTGTTCACCGCCTCACACAACCCCGCCGGCTACAACGGCATCAAGATGTGCCTGGCCAAGGCGGCCCCGATCGGGTCGGAGAGCGGCCTCGACGTCATCAAGGAGATGGCGAAGGCCGGCCCCGATCCCACCGGTCATCGTGGCACCCGCACCGAGCGCAACGTGCTCGACGGCTATGTCGCCCATGTGCACTCGTTCGTCGATGTCGCCGGTCTGAAACCGCTCAAGGTGGTCGCCGACACCGCCAACGGGATGGGGGGTCTCGTGCTGCCCGCGGTCATGGCCGGCCTGCCGTTCGAGCTCGACCACCTGTATCCCGAACTCGACGGCACGTTCCCGAACCACCCGGCCGATCCGATCCAGCCCGAGAACCAGAAGGACCTCATGGCCCGGGTGCTCGGCACGGCCGCCGACATCGGCCTGGCCTTCGACGGCGACGCGGACAGGGTGTTCCTGGTCGACGAGAAGGCGCAGGCCATCTCCGGGTCGCTCACCACCGCGCTGGTCGCTCGCTCGATTCTCGCCCGCGAGCCCGGCGCCACGATCATCCACAACCTGATCTGCTCGAAGACCGTGCCCGAGGTGGTGGCCGAGGGCGGTGGCACCGCCGTGCGCACCCGGGTCGGGCACTCGTTCATCAAGCAGGTCATGGCCGAGACGGGCGCCGTCTTCGGCGGCGAGCATTCCGGCCACTACTACTTCCGCGAAAACTTCCGCGCCGACAGCGGCCTGATCGCGGCGCTGGTGGTGCTCGAGGCGCTCGGCAATCACCCGGCGGGGCTCGCCGACCTGGTGTCCACCCTCGACCGCTACGCCGCGTCCGGCGAGATCAACACGACGGTCGACGATGCCGCTGCGGTGATCGAACGTGTTGCCGCCGCCTACCCGGCCGAGGCCCAGGATCGTCTGGACGGCCTGACGGTCGACCTCGGCGACTGGTGGTTCAACCTGCGGGCGTCCAACACCGAGCCGCTGCTGCGCCTCAACCTCGAAGCGGCCACCGCCGACGAGGTCACGCAGCGCGTCGAGGAGGTCCGTTCGCATTTCGGCTGACCCGGTTGGGTCCCGAAGCTGGTTGACTGTTGTCCACCCGTTCCCTCTGGAGGAACCATGACGCTCGACTCCCGCCTGCTCGACATCCTCGCCTGTCCGGTCGACAAGGGCCCGCTCTTCTACTTCGCCGACGAGGACTCGCTCTACAACCCGCGGCTCAAGAAGCGCTACCGCATCCATGAAGGCGACATCCCCGTGATGCTGCCCGACGAGGCCGACGACGTCGACGACGCCGAACACTCTCGACTGGTCGCGAAGGCCGAGGCCGACGGAGTGACGCCGACCTTCGAGGCGTAGCGATCAGCGTGTCGGCCGAAGATCTCCTCGACGCACTGCGCCACCTGCCCGACCAGGTGCGCGACGCCGCTGTCGCCGCGTCCGACATCGAGGGTCTGCCCCCCCGCTCCGGAATCGCCAACGTCGCGATCCTCGGAGTCGGTGGCGGTCGGGTCGCCGCCGACGTCATCGAGGCGATCGGCGAGGTCCGGGCATCGGTGCCCATCGTGGCCACCGGCGCCCGCTGCCCGGGCTGGGTCGACGAATCCACCCTGGCCATCGCCCTCTCGCCCGGTGGCGACGAGGGCGCCATGCTGGCCGGGGCGCAACAGGCCCGCGACGCCGGCGCCCGGCTGGTGGCCGTGACCACGAGCGGCGTGCTGCACGACGCGTGCGCCGAGTGGGGCGCCACGATCGTTCCCGTCGACGCCGAGGCCGGGCCCGCTGCCGGTCTGGGCGTGTCGATCGTGCCGGTTCTCGTGCTGCTCGAACGCCTCGGGCTCGCCGATGGCATGAGTCGGGCGATCTCCGGTGTGGCGACCCAGCTCGAGGCCCGTCACGCGGCCCTCGATGCCGATCTGGGCGCCGTCGATGCTCTCGCGGCGGTGCTGCCCGGACGGGTCGCGATCGTCACCGGCGCCGGCGCCATGGGGAAGCACGCCGCCCGTCGCTGGGTGCAGGAGATCGATCGCGTCGGTGGTGTCGCGGCCGTGCGGCGGCGTCTGCCGACGGGACCCGACGACGTGGCGACGGGCGTTCGTCTGTCCGAGGCGACCACGGCGGGGGCGGTGCTCGTGGTGTTGCGCCACGACTACGAACCGGCCGGTCTCGACGGGGGAGTGGCGCTGCTCGACGACGCGTTCGACGAGATCCACACCTTCGTCGCGGAGGGCGATGGACCCCTCGCGCAGCTGCTCGACCTCGTGTTGCTGGCCGACGCCGTGGCGGCCGCCCTCGTGCGTCGCACCGGCTCCTGAGCCCGATGCAGGTCATCGAGGGAATCGTCCGCACCTACGAGTGGGGTTCACCCACGGCGATTCCCGAGCTGCTCGGCCGCCCGGCGACCGGTGAGCCGGCCGCCGAACTCTGGCTCGGCGCCCATCCCAGCGGGCCCGCCCTCGTGGGACCCGGGGGGGTTCCCCTCGACCGGCTCATCGCCGCGGACCCCGACGGCGCGCTCGGTGCCGAGGTGGCCGCCACCTTCGGGGCGCTGCCCTTCCTGTTCAAGGTCCTGGCCGCCGCGGCACCGCTCTCGCTGCAAGCGCACCCGTCGGCAGCCCAGGCCGAGGCGGGTTTCGCCCGGGAGAACGCCGAGGGGATTCCCGTCGATGCGCCCGAGCGGTCGTTTCGCGACCCTCGCCACAAGCCGGAGCTGATCTGTGCGCTCACCGAGTTCGACGCGCTCTGCGGATTCCGCGATCCGGCCGTCACCCTCGAC
This sequence comes from Acidimicrobiales bacterium, assembly GCA_040219515.1. NCBI lineage: Bacteria > Bacillati > Actinomycetota > Acidimicrobiia > Acidimicrobiales > Acidimicrobiales bacterium. The sequence continues at coordinate 49,004 of JAVJSI010000008.1, read as the reverse complement.
CTGTTCGCCTCGATCGGTGTGGCCGAACTCGAGCCCTTTCGGGACACACTCCGCGCCGAGCCGAATGCCACCGGCATCGGTGTGGTGCTCCGGCGGCTCCTGGCGCTCGATGCCGCCGACGCCGGCTCGCTGACCGCCGTTGTGGTGGCTGCGTGCCGCGACAACGTCGACGGAAGCTTCGCGGCCGAGAAGGCCATGGCGGCATCGGTCGGTGCCCGCTATCCCGCCGAGGCCGGCGTGGTCATCGCCCTCCTGCTGAACCTCGTGACGCTGCAGCCCGGAGACGCGCTGTTCCTCGGGGCGGGCAACCTCCATGCGTACCTCCACGGCACGGGGGTCGAGCTCATGGCCAACAGCGACAACGTCGTGCGGGGCGGTCTCACCTCGAAGCCCGTCGACGTCGACGCACTGCTCGAGGCCGTGGTGACCCAGCCGACCGATCCGCGGGTCCAACGGCCACCCGTGGTCGACGGCATCGCCCGCTACGACAGCCCGGTGGCGGAGTTCTCGCTGTCGCGCCTCGAGGTCGACGGCGATCTCCCGGTCGAGGCCGGTCCTGCGGTTCTGCTGTGCACGGCCGGCCGGGCCGATGCCGGTGACCACGTGCTCGACCGGGGCGCAGCCGTCTGGCTTCCGGCGTCCGACGGTGCGATCACCCTCCAGGGCAGGGCCACGGTTTTTCGGGCGGGGCCGGGAAATCCCGTGCCTTCGGCGGGGTAGGACGTTCGCCTCATACACACCGGCCGTCTCGGCCTCTACACTCGGATGCCGCGGGCTGTTCCGAGATGGTGTCAGCTGACCCCGGCCTGCTCCATTCCCCCCGGTCGACGACCGTGGGTAGACGACAACGAACGAGGAGCCCGCGTGGCACTTACAGCTGATGACTACAAGGTCGCGGATCTGAGCCTGGCCGAATTCGGCCGCAAGGAGATCCGCCTCGCCGAGAACGAGATGCCCGGCCTGATGGCCCTTCGCGGCAAGTACGGCGACGAGCAGCCCCTGAAGGGGGCGCGTATCGCCGGCTCGTTGCACATGACGGTGCAGACCGCGGTGCTCATCGAGACGCTGGTCGCCCTCGGCGCCGACGTCCGTTGGGTGAGCTGCAACATCTTCTCCACCCAGGACCACGCCGCAGCGGCCGTGGCCGTTGGTCCGAACGGCACGACCGAGAGGCTCGAAGGCACACCCGTGTTCGCCTGGAAGGGCGAGACGCTCGAGGAGTACTGGTGGGCGACCGAGCAGTTGTTCCACTGGCCCGACGGCGGGGGTCCCAACCTGATCCTCGACGACGGTGGCGATGCCACGATGCTCGTGCACAAGGGCCTCGAGTACGAGAAGGCCGGGTCGATCCCCGAGACCGGCGAGGATGCTTCCGAGGAATGGGGTGTGTTCCTCGACCGGGTCCGCGACATTGCCAACCGCCACGGCGAGTTCTTCACGAAGATCGCGCCCGGAATCCGCGGTGTCTCCGAGGAGACCACCACCGGCGTGCATCGTCTCTACCAGATGATGGAGTCCGGCGACCTGCTCTTCCCCGCCATCAACGTCAACGACGCGGTGACCAAGTCGAAGTTCGACAACCTCTACGGCTGTCGTCACTCGCTGATCGACGGCATCAATCGGGCCGTCGACGTCATGATCGGCGGCAAGGTCGCCGTCGTGTGCGGCTTCGGCGACGTGGGCAAGGGCTGCGCCGAGTCGCTGGCCGGCCAGGGTGCACGAGTGATCGTCACCGAGGTCGACCCGATCTGTGCGCTCCAGGCCGCGATGACCGGCTACGAGGTCAACACCCTCGAGGCCGTGGTCGACAAGGCCGACATCTTCATCACCACCACCGGCAACAAGGACATCATCCTCGCCGGCCACATGGCGAAGATGAAGCACCAGGCCATCGTGGGCAACATCGGCCACTTCGACAACGAGATCGACATGGCCGGCCTGCTCAAGATGTCCGACGTGCAGCGGATCAACATCAAGCCCCAGGTCGACGAGTTCGTCTTCCCCGACGGGCACTCGATCATCATGCTGTCCGAGGGACGTCTGCTGAACCTGGGCAACGCCACCGGCCACCCGAGCTTCGTGATGAGTTGTTCGTTCACCAACCAGGTGCTCGCCCAGATGGAACTCCACGCCAACGCCGACACGATCGAGATGGGTGTCCATGTGCTGTCGAAGGAACTCGACGAGGAAGTGGCCCGCCTCCACCTCGACGCCCTCGGCGTGAAGCTCACCCAGATGAGCCAGGAACAGGCCGACTATCTCGGCGTGCCGGTCGACGGCCCCTACAAGCCCGACCACTACCGCTACTGACCCGTCCCAGCGGTGTCAGACACCTGTCCCGCGACAGCTGTCCCGCACAGTTGGGACGGTGGGGTCAGACCCCCGTCCCAACTCCTGTTCCTACTACTGTCGCCGCATGACCTCGTGTGATCGTGGAGTGTGGCTCGCCCCGGAAGGGCTGACCGGAGAGGAGGTCCGGGCGCTCGGGCCTCGGCTCGAGGCGCTCGGATACTCCCGGCTCTGGGTGGGGGAGACGTTCGGGCGCGATCCCTTCGCCCTGCTCGCCGCAGTGGGGGCATCGACCACGACGCTGGGCCTGGCCACGGGCATCGCCAACATCTACAACCGCCACCCCGGTGTGATGCTCCAGGGTGCGAACACGGTGGCCGAACAGACCGGCGGACGGATGATGCTCGGGCTCGGCGTGTCGAGCCCCGCCATCGTGAACAAGGTACGTGGCATCGAGTACGACAAGCCGTTGTCGTTCCTGCGTACCTATCTCGACACGATGGACGATGCGCTCTACACCTCGGTGCCGCCGGCCGAGCCCGTCCCGCGGGTGCTCGCCGCGCTCGGGCCGAAGATGTTGGAACTCGCGGCGGCCCGCACGGCCGGCGCCCACCCGTACAACACGACGCCCGAGCACACCGCGATGGCTCGGGCGGTGATGGGCCCCGACGCCGGCCTCTTCGTCGAGCAGAAGGTGATGCTGACCGAGGACGCCGAGTTGGCCCGCACCACCGGCGCAAAAGTGCTGAAGTTCTACTCCCGGGCCCCCGGCTACCGGAACGCCTGGCTGAAGATGGGCTTCTCCGAGGAGGACGTCGACGGCCTCAGCGAGAAGCTGGTCGACGGTCTCGTCGCCTGGGGAGATGTGGACCGCATCGAGGCGCGTCTGGCCGAGCATGCCGACGCCGGTGCCACCCACGTCTGCATCCATCCGCTGCATCCCGAACAGGGTCAGGGTGCGCTCGACGACGACGTGCTCGCGGCGCTCGCCCCCGGGGCAGTGTCATGAGTGCGGGTGTCATGAGCGGGCGAGTGACGGTTGATGTCGTCGACGGCATCGCCGACGTCCGCATGGACCGCGGCGACAAGATGAATGCGATGGACGGCGAGATGTTCACCGCCCTCGTCGACACGGCCGATGAGCTCGCGGCCGACGGACGCGTTCGCGCCGTCGTGTTGTCGGGCAACGGTCCGTCGTTCTGCGCGGGCCTCGACTTCTCGGGCTTCCAGGCCATGGCCGGGGGCACCGACGACACGGGCGACGGTGGCACGAGCACGGGCTCCATGGGACGACTCGAGGAAGGCCGTGCCCACGTCACCCATCGCGCCCAGCAGGCGGTGTGGGGTTGGCACGAGTTGCCGATGCCGGTGATTGCCGCGGTGCACGGTGTCGCGTTCGGCGCAGGGTGCCAGCTGGCGGTGGGAGCCGACATCCGGTTCGTCGCGCCCGACGTCCGCATGTCCGTACTCGAGATCCGCTGGGGGCTCAGCCCCGACATGACGATCACGTCGCTCCTGCCCGCGTTGATCGGTGCGGACAAGGCCAAGGAACTCATCTGGACCGGCCGTGAGGTCAATGGTGCGGAGGCGGTCGAGATCGGCCTCGCCACTCATGTCGCCGACCAGCCGTACGCGGCGGCGATGGAACTGGCGGCGACCCTCGCCGCAAAGAGCCCTCACGCCGTTCGGGCCGGAAAGCGCCTGGTCAACCAGGCTACCGGTCTGGATCTCAACGCCCAGTTCAGGGCCGAACGCGACGAGATCGGTGCCCTGATCGGTTCGCCCAACCAGGTCGAGTCCGTGCAGGCCTTCTTCGAGAAGCGCCCGCCCGTCTACGCCGACCCCGAAGGAACTGCACGTGGATGAAATCGCAGGAAAGGTCGCCGTCGTCACGGGCGGGGCGAGTGGGATCGGACGGGCAACGGCGGTCGCGCTGGCGGCCGAGGGCGCGCGCGTCGTGCTTGCCGACATCGAGCAGCCGCCCCTCGACGAGGTGGTGGCAGAGATCGACGCCGCCGGGGGCGTGGCGATCGGGGTGATCTGCGATGTGTCGTCGTGGGAGTCGGTTGATGCGTTGCGCGCTGCCTGCGACGAGGCCTACGGACCGGCCGACATCGTGATGAACAACGCTGGTGTCGCGGGCGGCGGTCCGCTGTCGTCGATCGAGATCTCGGCGTGGGAATGGACGCTCGGGGTGAACCTGTGGGGAGTGATCCACGGTGTCAAGGCGTTCCTTCCCGCCATGCTCGAGCGGGGGAGCGGTCACATCGTCAACACCGCCTCCATTGCCGGTCACCTGACCTCGACCGGCATGGGTGCCTACAACACGTCGAAGCACGCGGTGTCCGGGTTCACCGAAACGCTCCAGCAGGAGATGGTCGAGGGCGCCACAGGTGTGGGTGTCACGTGCCTCTGCCCGGGGTTCGTGGCCACGAACATCGTGTCCAGCGAACGCAATCGGCCCGAACGGTTCCGCGAGGGTCGACCCGACCTCGAGTCCGAGCCGGCTCCGGGATCGTTGGGCGACGCCGGTTCGGCGATCGCCGATGCCTACGCCGCGCAGATGGACCCGGCGGTCGTGGCCGGCCAGGTGCTGAACGCGATCCGTGACAACCAACTGTGGTTGTTCACCGACGATCTCGCCGACCCGCTGATCCGCCAGCGACACGCCGACATCGAGAACCGAACGACCCCCGGCCCACGCTCCCACCTCGTCGAGTTGATGTTCGCCGACGGTACCGGCTCGTGAAGATCCTGATCACCGGCGGCACCGGGTTCGTCGGCAGTCATGCGGTGCGTCGGCTCCGCGAGGACGGCCACGACCTGCGCCTACTCGTTCGCACGCCCGCAAGGGTCGCGCCGTTGATGGAGAAGATGGGCGTCGACGTCGGCGACCTGGAGATCGTCGAGGGCGACATCACCGACTCAGTCTCGGTGGTTGCCGCGGTGACCGGTTGCGATGCGGTCGTACACGCGGCGGCGGTCGTCGCCACCGATCCCACGATGGAAGCCGTGATGGAGGCGACGAACCTCGCCGGTGCGACCAATGTGCTCGACGCGGCGGTCGCCCAAGGATGCGACCCGATCGTCCATCTGTCGTCGGTGTCGGCCTTCTTCCCCTTCCAGACCGACGTGGTGACGGCCGACCACCCGGTCGACGGCGGCGACGAAGCCTACGGACGGACCAAGGCCGCCTGTGAGCGGATGGCCCGCAGTCATCAGGACCAGGGCCGGCCGGTGGTGATCCTCTACCCGTCGGGCATCCTCGGACCCGACGACTGGAACGGGTCGGTCAATCTGGCGTCGACGGTGCTGTGGCTCGAGAAGGGTTTCCCGATGGCCAAGCGCCTCAGCGGCAGCTGGGTCGACGTGCGCGACCTGGCCGAGATCATCGCCGTGTCGATGACGCCCGGCAACGGCCCGCGTCGCTACCTCGCCATGGGGACGCACCTCACCGCCGTCGACCATCACGCCCGCATCGAGGAGGCCATCGGCATCAAGCTGCGCAAGCTGCCCACCCCGCAGCCCGTGATGTGGGTCTGGGGGAGGGCCGGCGACCTGGCCCGCCGAGCCGGCAAGGACCTCGTGTTGACCAGCCTCGGCTACGAGTATCTGTTCCACTCCCGGCCCGGCGACGACTCGGCCACCACTGCGGCCACCGGGGTCGAGTTCCGTCCCATCGTCGAGACCTTCCGCGACACGTTCGCCTGGATGCACGCCGCCGGTCACGTCACCGCCGAGAAGGTCGGCGAGCTGGCCTGACACCGATGTTCGCCGCGGACTCCACCCGGCCGGGGTGTCACAGGGGCGTCGTAGTTTGCGAACATGCGAAGCCACAGTGATCCCCTCACCGGGGAAATCGATCACCGCCTCGAGCCTGAGATCGTCGCCGTCTGGGCTCACGATGGCCATCCGGCCGATCTGGTCAGGGAACTCAAGTACGGACGGGCGACCACGGTGGTGACCGAGTTGGCCGAGGCGATGGCCGACGCGGCGCCGACGGCCGACGTCGTTGCCTGGATCCCGGCCTCGCCTCAGCGGCGCCGTCAGCGGGGGTTCGACCAGGGTGAGTTGCTTGCTCGCGCGATTGCCCGTCGTGTGGGTCTCCCGGCCCGCCGACTGCTTCGCCGGGTCGATGACCTGCCGCAGACGGCTCGTGAACTCGAGGGGCGCCTGCTGGGGCCGGAGTTCACCGCCGTGGGGCGGCGGCTGCGATTCGGTCCACGATTGCTCCTCGTCGACGACGTGGCAACGACCGGGTCGACGCTTCGGGCCGGGGCCTCTGTGCTGTGTGCGGCCGGCGCAGCCGAGGTGGTCGGACTCGTCGCGACCCGGGCAGTGGGAGCCCCCGCCAGGGAGTCGACGGGGACACGGTCGACAACGCGGTGATCTCGCTCTGCGACGGTGTCTGGGTCGTTCGGCCCCGCCAGCCGGTGTCATTCGCCATTGCTTTCGGGGTAGGCGGCGCCGATCTCTCAACCATGGTCTGACAGGGCCGAAAGCCCCTGCATGCCACAAACGACAGCTTCTCGGGCGATCACTCGCACCCTCACCTCGGTGGTCACTGTGATGATGGTGGCGGCGTCGCTCGCGCTGGCCACAGCCACACCGGCCGCCGCGGCGACGATCACCGAGACCTTCTCCTACCTCGGGACCACCGAGACGTTCACCGTGCCCGCCGGGGTGACCTCGATCAACGTGCGGCTCGTCGGCGGTCAGGGCGGACGCGGTGGCGGCGACTCGCAGGGGTCGCCCACGCCGGGCGGCTATCGCGGTGTCGTGTCGGGCACCATCGCGGTGACGCCCGGCGACACGCTGACCGTTGCCGTAGGTGGCGGCGGCGGAATCGGCACCAGCAGCCAGGGCAATGCGCCCGGTGGCTCCGGTGGGCAGAACCCGCTGTCGGGCTACGACGGGTCCAAGGGTGGCAATGCCGGGCCGAATGGCTCGTCCGGTGGTGGTGGAGGCAGTGGTGCCGCCACCGTCCTGCAGGTCAATGGTGTGGACGTGGTTGCCGGCGGTGCCGGCGGTAACGGCGGTAACGGTCAGTTCTACGCCATCGTCGGTCGACAGGCGGAGCCGAACCACGTGGCCCGGCCGGATGCAACCTCGACCATCGGCCGTCCCGGTCTGAACACGGCGCTCGTCTGCAGTCCGGGCTTCAGCTGCGACGGCGGTGCTTCGGGTGCCGGCGGTGGCGGCGCGCAAGGTGGCGACCAGGGCGATGTCCAATACGGCGGCGCCAGCGCGACGGAGTACTTCGGTTTCGGCGGGTACCCGGGAGCGAACTCGACCGCAGGGCTCGCTGGGCTGACCACGGTCTATGAGTTCTACGCGGGCAACAGCGCCCACGGTTCGATGACCATCAGCTACAACGAGGGCACGCCGAGCAAGCCACTCAACCTCGCGGGCACGGCCGGAACCGGAGAAGTCGACCTCGACTGGGACCCGCCGGCATCAGAGGGCAACGCCCCGATCAGCGACTACGTGATCGAGCAGGCGACCAACCTGGCGGGTCCGTGGTCGACGCTCGCCGACGGCACCTCGACGGCGACCGCAACCACGGTGACCGGACTCACGAACGGCGTCACCTACTTTTTCCGCGTGTCGGCCGTGAACAGCATCGGCATCGGGGCGGTCTCCGATACGACCTCGCTCGGTGTCACCCCCAGCGATGTTCCCGACGCGCCAGTGATCGACGTCATCGTCCCCTTCGACTCCGGTCTCCACCTCGACTTCACGCCCGGCGACAGCGATGCGCCAGTCACCGGCTACGAGGCGCGCGTCGACGGTGGCGCGTGGGTGACCGCGACCGAGACTGCGAACCGGATCACGGTCAGCGGCCTCATCAACGGCACGAGCTACGACATCGAGATCCGCGAGCTCAACAGCATCGGTGCATCGGCCGCCTCGGCACCGGCCAGTGGTACTCCACGCGCCGTCCCGGGCGCCCCTTCGGCGCTGGCCGCGGTTGCGAGCAACGGAACCGTCGCGCTCTCGTGGACGGCACCGGCAGCCACCAACGGATCGGCCATCACCGATTACGTCATCCAGCACGCGGCCAGTGCGGGCGGGACCTACACCACGGTGTCCGACGGCACGTCGACGACGACCTCGGCAACGGTGACCGGGCTGACCAACGGCGAGACCCGCTACTTCCGCGTTGCCGCCGTCAATGCGGCGGGCACCGGCGCCTACACGACACCTCTTGCCGAGACACCCTTCACCATTCCCTCGACTCCCTCGGTCTCGCCGCTCACCCCGGGTGACGGCTCGCTCATCGTCGACTTCAACATCAGTTCCGACGGCGGCAGCGACATCCTTCGCCACGACTACCGCCTCGACGGCGGTGTGTGGCGCTCGACCGGGGCGCTGACCGATTCGTTCACGATCTCCGGACTCACGAACGGCACGACCTACGACGTCGAGGTGCGCGCCATCAATGCCGCGGGCGCAGGAACTGCGTCTGCGGTCCAGTCGGGAACACCCCGCACGGTCCCTGCAGCGCCGGCCATCTCCGCCGTCGCGCTGAACACCGGTGCCGTGAGCGTGGCCTTTACGCTCGGCGCCAACGGCGGCAGCGCGGTGACGAACGTCGAGTACTCCGTCGACGGCGGCGACACTTGGATCACCCGCTCGCCGGCTGCCACCGCGAGCCCGCTGACGATCAGTGGCCTCACCGGTGGACAGACCTACGGCGTGCAGCTACGCGCGGTCAACGCGGCAGGGTCGGGCCCGGCTTCCAACGAGTCGACGGTCACCGCGAAGGGCACGCCGGCGGCGCCGACCATCTCGGTGGCCGGCTCCGACCGGGCTCTCACGGTCTCGTTCTCGACGCCGAACAACGGCGGCTCGCCGATCACCAACTACGAGTACTCGGTCAACGGCGGCAGTAGCTGGTCGACCCGGTCGCCGGGGTCGACCGCCTCGCCGCTGACGGTCACCGGCCTCACGAACGGCACCTCCTACTCGGTGCAGGTCCGGGCCGTCAACGGCGTCGGTTCGGGGACCTCCTCGGCCACCGTGGTCGGCACGCCGCTCACGACGCCGAGCGCTCCCGCCATCGTCGGCAGCACGATCACGGGCGTCGACGGCACCCTCGACGTGGACTTCACCGCTCCGACCGACGACGGCGGAAGCGCGATCACCACCTACCAGTACTCGACCGATGCCGGTGCCACGTGGCGCACGCGGGACGCCGGATCGACGGGAAGTCCACTCCAGATCACGACGCTGTCGAGCGACGGTACGACGCCGCTGACCGGTGGCGTCACCTACCCGGTGGAGATCCGTGCCGTCAATGCGGCCGGCCCGGGCGCGGCGTCGGCGGTTGCGTCGGGTATCACCACCACGGTTCCCGACACGCCGACGATCACCTCCGCCACCGGCGGCGACGGCACGGCCACCGTCAGCTTCACCACGCCCGCCAACGGCGGCTCCGCCATCACCGCCTACGAGTATCGCCTCGACAGCGGTTCCTGGGTCGACACCGGATCCCTGTCGGGGAACGTCGTGATCACCGGTCTCAGCAATTCAGCCACCTACGACATCTCGGTGCGCGCCGTGAACTCGGTGGGCGACGGCGCGGCGTCCTCGCCGGCCAGTGTCGCCGTTCGCACGACCCCCGATGCCCCGACGCTCAGTGACGTCGCGCCCGGCGATGCGATCCTCACGGCCACCTTCGCGGCGCCCGCCTCCGACGGCGGTTCGGCGATCAGCGCCTACCAGTACTCCACCGACGGTGGTGCGACCTGGCGGACCAGGACATCCGGGACGACGGGCTCGCCGCTCGTGATCACCACGGAGTCGGGTTCGGGCGCAGCGCTGACCAACGGCACCGTGTACACAGTGCAGCTCCGGGCGGTCAACAGCGCCGGTTCGGGTGAGGCCTCGGTCTCGTTGCTGGCGGCGCCGCTCGGCACACCGTCGGCGCCGACGAGTGTGGTTGCAACCGGCGCCGACGGCCGACTCGACGTCACCTACGTGGCCGGATCCGACGGAGGCTCCTCGATCACCGCCATCGAGTATCGGCTCGACGGTGGTTCGTGGGTCGACGCGGGCTCCCTCTCGAGTCCTTTCACGATCGCAGGGCTCGTCAACGGCACGAGCCACACGGTGGCGGTGCGGGCGACGAACGCAGTAGGGACGGGAACCCCCTCCGCAACGGTGAGCGGCACGCCGCGCACGACGGCTGGAGCACCGACCGGGGTCGGGGCAATCGGCGGCGACGCCGAAGCCACGGTTTCGTGGACCGCCCCGAGCGACGACGGTGGCTCGACCATCACGGGTCACACCGCCCGTCTGTACGACGCTCCGACCGGTGGCTCGGTGGTCGGGCAGTGCACGACCACCGCCACATCGTGCGAGGCAACCGGTCTCACGAACGGTGTGACGCTCTACGTCAACGTTGCTGCGACCAATGGTGCCGGCGAGGGCGAGGCCAGCTCGCCCCGCGTGGCCGTGACCCCGCTCGCAGTTCCGGATGCTCCATCCATCAGCCTCACGCCGAACTCCGGCGAGCTCGAGGTCGATGTGGATCTCGTCGATGATGGCGGGTCACCGGTGACCACATTCGAGTACCGCCTCGACAGCGGGAGTTGGACATCGGCTGCCACCGCGGCAGATCCCTTCACCATCTCCGGGCTCACCAACGGCCGGACCTACTCGGTCGAAGTCCGGGCGGTCAACGCCGTCGGCACCGGTGCGGCCTCGACGTCGGTCGACGCAACGCCGGCAGCTTTGCCTGGCGCGCCGACGTCGCTCATCGCGACCCCCGCAGGCGGGTCGCTGGTGTTGGACTGGGGCGCGCCGGCGAGCGACGGCGGCACCTCGATCACGGACTATGTGATCGAGGTGGCGACGAACGCCGCCGGACCCTTCTCGGTCTTCGCCGACGGCACCAGTAGCGCGACCGCGGCCACGGTCACCGGCCTGACCAACGGTACCCAGTACGTCGTGCGGGTCTCGGCGGTCAATGCGATCGGCACCAGTGCGGCTGCCGGTCCGGTCAGCGCGACGCCGGTCGACGTGCCGGATGCACCGACCATCTCGGGCATCGTCGCCGGCGGCGGCTACCTACAGGTCTCCTTCAGCCAGGGATCGTCCGACGGAGGGGCGAGCGTCGAGACGATCGAGTATCGCCTCGACGGCGGATCATGGGTCGCGGCGCCGACGCTCTCGTCGCCGCTCACGATCTCGGGCCTGACCAACGGCCGGACCTACGGGGTCGAGCTGCGAGCGCTCAACGAGGTCGGCGGCAGCGCGCCGTCCGCCTCGGTGAGCGGGAAGCCGGCCGGTATTCCCGCTGCCGTCACCGGCTTCGTTGCGTCGCCGACGTCGAACAGCGTGACCCTCTCCTGGGATCCGGTCAACGACAACGGCAGCGCGATCACCGCCTACAACATCATCCGCTGGTCGGCAGCCAGCGAGGGCAGCATCTCGGCGAGCTACACCACGACGTCGACCTCGCGCACTGTCACCGGGCTCTCATCGGGGACGACCTACTACTTCACCATCGAGGCGACCAACGCAATCGGCACCGGCCCCCGTTCGAGCCCCCGGCTGACCACCGTGGTCGGCGGGACGGTTCCTGCCCAGCCCAGCATCACTGCGCTGACCGTGACCGGCGATCAGGCCGCCCTGAACTGGACCAACGGCAGTGCCGGGAGCTCGGCCATCAGCGGCTATCAGGTCCAGTGGTCCGACGATGCCACGAACTGGACCACGGTCGCCTCGGGCGCCTCGGCCGGCACGAACGCCTCGTTCACGCTGCCCGACCCCGACAGCATCTTCGATGTCCGTGTTGCGGCGATCTCGGCCGTGGGTATCGGCGCCTTCGCCACCGCGTCACCGCCCCGCACGGTGGCCGGTGATGTCACCGTCCTGGATGACGACGCCGCCTTCCTCAGCGCCACCGCGAACGCAAACGGGGGCAGCGGGACGGCCACCTTCGAGGTTGCGCTCGACGAAGCCGATCTCGGCACCGTCGACGACGTCGAGTACGTCGCAACGCCCGATCCGGTGACGGGCGACGCCGACGTCGTCGCGACGGCCGCGGCGACGGGGCTCGATCCGGCAACCGTCTACCACGTGCGGCCCCGGCTCGAGACCGGAGACGGAACGATGTTCGGAGCCGTGCAGACCTTCACGACCCACGTGGCCCTGTCGACCGCGGACCTCACGAAGACCTACACCAGCGAGCCGGTCGGTCTCGTCACCGTGACCGACCCCACGGGGATCGCAGTGACTCGTGCCTACACCGGAACGGGCGACACGACGTATCCGACCAGTTCGGTCCCTCCGACCGCGGTGGGCACCTACGACGTGACCACCAGCGTGAACGACGCCTTGCTCGAGGGTTCGGTCACCGAATCCCTCAGCATCGAGGCGCCGACCCTCCAGTTGTTCATCACCGCGGACGATCGGTCCTTCGACGGCACCACGGCGGCCGACCTCGTCTTCGACCTTCGCGGAATCATCGACGACGACGACGTGAGCGTCGACCCTGCTGTCGTGACGGGTGTGTTCGACACCGCCGAGGTGGGTCTCAACAAGACGGCAACGATCATCATCGACGGCGAGCCACTGATGGGTATCGACGCCGGCAACTATCTCGTCGTTCCGATGGTGTCCGAGGTCCAGGCCTCGGTGTTCCGGGCCTCGCAGATCCTCCAGTTCGCCACCGACGCTCCGGAGAGCATCGACGTCGGCGACCGGTACACGCCGGTCGTGACTGCCGATTCGGGTCTGACCGTCGTGCTGAGTATCGCCAGCGGCGAGGGCACTGTCTGCAGCCTGGTCGACGGCGACGTGATGATCCTCGGCTACGGCACGTGTGTGATCTCGGCTGAGCAGGACGGGGATGCCAATCGCCTACCGGCCGATGCGGTCGCCCAGACCATCGAGATCGTCGATCCTGCTCCGGACGTGACCCCTGGCGAGAAAGACGTGACCCCCGGCGACGAGGACGTGACCCCCGGCGAGAAGGGCGGCACCGACACGCCGGCGACCGATACGGGTTCGGATGACACGCCGGCGACCGACCCGGGATCGGACGACACGGATTCGGACGACACCGGATCGGACGACACGGGTTCGGACGACACCGGACCGAACAGTCGCCGGACCGGAGCAGAGCCGGTCGACGGGAGCGGCGCCGGGACTGCTGCCGGCGGCCCCGCATGGGGCGACAACAGCGACAGTGAGTCCGATGTCGCCTCCGGCGGTCTCGACGACGAGCCGGTCGACGACGGCACGTCGTTGTCCGATGGGGACGAGGTGGCGCTCGGCGTCGAGCGCTCGGCGACGGCAGCTCCCGTCTCCGAGGCCGGCGACGCGACCCGATTCGCCGGGGTGTGGTGGTTGGGCGCCCTCGCGCTGGCCTGGTTCCTCTTCCTCCTCGGCTGGCGTCGACGCCGCAACGACGAGGAGTACGTGGCCTGAGGGCTGGGTGTTCGAACCCGCCGATCGGCGCGGCGTTTGCCGGGCGTCTACCATCTGGCCACGACCCAATCCTTCGGAGGTTAAGCATGGATGTCTCCATCAGTGCACGGCATGTCGTCATCACGCCGAGACTGGAGGAGGTGATCCACGAGAAAATCGGTCAGCTCGACAAGTACCTCGATGGACTGGAGACCGCAGGGGTGCATTTCGACCAGGCCCAGAACCCCCGCATCTCCGACAAGCAGTTCTGTGAGGTCCACCTGAAGGGCAGCGGCCACCATCTGCGGTGCAAGGTGCACGCGCCCGACCCGTTCACGGCCGTCGATCTGGCCGAAGCCAAGCTCGAGCGGCAGATCCGCAAGCTGCGCACCAAGATCCAGCGCCGCTCCCATGGCACCGGCGACTCGTTGCGGGCTGCGGCCGACGTCGCGGCCGCGATCGCGGTCGCGGAGCCGGAGACCGTCGAGGAAGAGGACTACGTTCCCCGCATCGTGCGCACGAAGCGGTTCCACTTGGCCCCGCTCGATGCAGAGGATGCGGTCGAGAAGATGGAGGAGCTCGGTCACGGGTTCTTCTTCTTCATCAACAAGGAGACCAGCCGCAGTGCCGTCGTCTATCGCCGTGACGATGGCGATGTCGGTCTGATCGACGAAGCCGACTGACCCCCCGCCGAGGCGCCTCAGAACACCGGAGCACCGGCCGACAGGCAGGACATGCCGGACAGGGCGGTCGAGTTGCGCGTACTCGTGGTCGACGACCATGCGCTCTATCGACGCGGCCTCGTGATGGAGCTCGACGACGCCGCCGACCTCGACGTGGTGGCGGAGGCGGCGGACGGCGAAGAGGCCGTCGACCTCGCAACCTCCTTGGCCCCCGACGTCGTCCTGATGGACGTGCGCATGCCGGGGATCGGGGGCATCGAAGCGACCCGCCGCATCCTCGACGCCGTACCGACCACCCGCGTACTGATGCTCAGCGTGTCCGACGACACCGATGATCTGCTGGAGGCGGTGAAGGCCGGCGCGGCCGGTTACCTCCTCAAGGAGACGTCGATCACCGACATCGCTCGGTCCGCTCGCCAGGTGGCGAAGGGGCACAGTTTCGTGTCCCCGCCGCTCGCCGGTCGTCTGCTGCACGAGTTCGCGGCGCTCGCACGTCGCGCCGACCAGCGTGTCGCCCTCGACGTCGACACCCGCAACACCGACGACGCATGGCGTTCGCCCATTCTCACTGCGCGTGAGGTCGCGGTGCTCGAGGCGATGGCCGAGGGCGCGGACAACGCGGCGATCGCCGCGGCCACCGACATGACGCATCACGCGGTGCGGAACCATGTCCGCAATATCCTCGAGAAGCTGCAGCTCGCCACCCGTACCGAGGCAGTGCTCTATGCGATGCGGAGTCGGTTGATCGACCCCTGATGGCGCGAGCGGGTGGGTAGAGTCCGGAGAGTCATGAGCATCTTTGATCGAGTTCTGCGAAGCGGTGAGGGTCGAAAACTGAAGGCGGTTCAGGCCCTCGTACCCGACATCAACGCACTCGAGCCTGAAATGCAGGCCCTGAGCGACGACCAACTCCGAGCCAAGACCGGCGAGTTCCGGTCGCGCCTCGACCAGGGCGAGGAGCCCGACGATCTGCTGATCGAGTCCTTCGCCGTCATCCGTGAGGCTGCGTCGCGCGTGCTCGGCCAGCGCCACTACGACGTGCAACTCGTCGGCGGTGCTGCGCTGCATCTCGGCTGGGTGGCCGAGATGAAGACGGGTGAGGGCAAGACCCTCACCTCGACACTGCCGATCTATCTCAACGGCGTCACCGGCAAGGGTGTCCACGTCGTCACGGTCAACGACTACCTGGCCAGTCGCGACGCCGAGTGGATGGGGCAGGTCTACGGCTGGATGGGCCTCGACGTCGGTCTCGTCATCCCGGGCAATCGCGACGCTGCGTTCAAGCGCGAGCAGTACGCATGCGACATCACCTACGGCACGAACAACGAGTTCGGTTTCGATTACCTCCGCGACAACATGGCGATGTCGCGCGAGAAGCAGGTGCAGCGTGGTCACCACTACTGCATCGTCGACGAGATCGACTCCATCCTGATCGACGAGGCCCGTACGCCGTTGATCATCTCGGGTCGGGTCGCCGACGCCGCCAAGCTCTACGTGAAGTTCGCGTCCATCGCCCGGGGTCTGCAGCGCGATGTGCACTACGAGGTCGACGAGGAGAAGCGCACGGTTGCGCCGCTCGAGGAGGGCATTCACGCGGTCGAGCGGGCGCTCGGCATCGACAACCTCTACGACCAGGTGTCGGCCAACCTCGTGCACCAGCTCCAGGCTGCACTTCGGGCCAAGGAGCTGTACAAGCGCGACAAGGACTACATCATCGAGGACGGCGCGGCCAAGATCGTCGACGAGTTCACCGGCCGAGTGCTCGACGGGCGCCGTTGGTCCGATGGTCTCCACCAGGCGGTCGAGGCCAAGGAGGGCGTGGCGATCAAGGAAGAGAATCAGACGCTCGCCACGATCACCCTCCAGAACTACTACCGGCTCTACGACCGTCTTGCCGGTATGACCGGTACCGCGGAGACCGAGGCGTCGGAGTTCGTGTCCACCTACGGGCTCCACGTGATCCCCGTCCCCACGCACCGTCCCCTGGCCCGGGTCGACGACGGCGACCTCATCTACAAGACCGAGGACGCCAAGTTCGCGGCCTGTGTCGACGACCTCGCCGAGAAGCACGAGACCGGGCAGCCGGTGCTGGTCGGCACGGTGTCGGTCGAGAAGTCCGAGAAGCTCTCCCGCGAGCTCGAGAAGCGGGGTATTCCACACGAGGTGCTCAACGCGAAGCAGCACACCCGCGAGGCCGAGGTGGTGGCCCAGGCCGGCCGTCTGGGTTCGATCACGGTGGCCACCAACATGGCCGGTCGTGGTGTCGACATCCTGCTCGGTGGCAACCCCGAAGGACTCGCCGAACGCGACGTGCGGGCCGAGGGGCTCGATCCGGCGAGCGACGAGGGCAAGGCGCTGCTCGACGAGCGACTCGCCGCCCACCGCGCCACGACCGATGCCGAGAAGCAGAAGGTCCTCGACCTCGGTGGTCTCTACGTTCTCGGTACCGAGCGTCACGAGAGCCGTCGGATCGACAACCAGCTCCGCGGTCGTTCGGGCCGCCAGGGTGACCCGGGCGCCAGCCGGTTCTACCTCTCGCTCGAGGACGAGCTGATGCGTCTCTTCGCCACCGGCGCGATGAACTGGGTGATGGATCGGGCGCTGCCCGACGACGTGCCGATCGAGGCGAAGATGGTCACCAAGGCCATCGAGCGGGCCCAGAACACCGTCGAGGCCCGCAACGCCGAGACCCGCAAGAACGTCCTCAAGTACGACGAGGTGATGAACGAGCAGCGCAAGGTCATCTACAAGCGCCGTGGCCAGATCCTCGACGGCGCCGACCTGCGGGAGGAGGCACTCGAATACCTCCAGGACGCCATCGAGGCCGCAGTGGCCACCTACTGCGTCAGCGAGATCGTCGAGGAATGGGATCTCGAGGGGCTGGCCACCGAGATCAGCAGCCTGTGGCCCGGCGAAGTCTCGGTGATGGAGCTCGGCAGTTGCCGCACCATCGACGAACTCGAGGACGTGCTGTGGGAGATCGGGGCGTCGCTCTACGAGGAGCGCGAGAAGGAGCTCTCACCCGACGTCATGCGCCAGGTCGAACGCCAGGTCATGTTGCGCATCATCGATCAGCGCTGGCGTGAGCATCTCAAGGAGATGGATCTCCTGCGTGAGGGCATCCACCTGCGCGCCATGGGCCAACGCGATCCCGCCACCGAGTGGCAGCGCGAGGGCTTCGACATGTTCGGCATGATGATGAAGGGCATCGCCCAGGACTTCGTGAAATACGTCATGCACGTGCAGGTGGCGGTCGAGACCCCACCCGGCGAGGACCAGCAGCAACTCGCGGGAGTGACCGAGGAGAAGCAGGACGCCGGTGCCGGCACCAAGGCCTCGTCGATTCCCCCGACGGGTGCGCCGGCGGTGGCGAAGCCCAACGAGGTGCGCAGCAGGACGCCGGTGGTGAAATCCGATCTCGAGAAGGTCGGCCGAAACGAGCCCTGCCCGTGCGGCAGCGGCAAGAAGTACAAGGCGTGCCACGGCCGCCCCGGCGCCGCCGAGTAGCTTCGACCACCAAGTTGGGACACCGGGGTCAGACCCCTGTCCCATCTTGACCCACGATCATGCAAGATTTTTCCGAACAACTCGCCGCGATCCGAGCCCGACTCGACGAAGCATCCGGCTACCTCCGCATCGCAGAGCTCGAGCAGCGTCAACCACAGCTCGAGACGGAGGCGTCGCGCCCCGACCTCTGGGACGACCAGGAGAAGGCCCGCGCCGTCACCTCCGAGCTGGCCTCGGTCAACGAGGACCTCGAGCTGTTCCATCGCCTGACGGGCGACGTCGACGACGTGGAGACGTTGCACGAGATGGCCCGCGAGGAAGACGACGAGTCGCTCGAGGGTGAGATCGCCGAGGCCGCGAAGGCGTTGGAGAGCCATCTCGAGGCGCTCGAGATGCGGTCGCTGTTCACCGGCGAGTTCGATGAACGTGATGCGGTGTGCCAGGTGAAGTCGGGTGAGGGCGGCACCGACGCCCAGGACTGGGCCGAGATGCTGATGCGGATGTACAACCGCTGGGCCGATCGGCGCGGGTTCACGGTCGAGATCACGTCCGTCTCCGAAGGCACCGAGGCGGGCCTCAACAACGTCGAGTTCATCCTCAAGGGTCGCCACGCCTATGGGCTGATGCAGGCCGAGCACGGCGTGCATCGCCTGGTGCGCATCTCACCGTTCAACAACGAGGGCAAACGCCAGACGGCCTTCGCCGCCATCCAGGTGGCCCCCTTCTTCGAAGAGGTCTCCTCCGAGATCGACATCGACGAGAAGGAGCTGCGCATCGACACCTACCGGTCGTCGGGCGCCGGCGGTCAGCACGTGAACGTGACCGACTCCGCCGTGCGGATCACACACCTGCCCACCGGGCTCGTCACGAGCTGTCAGAACGAACGCAGCCAGCACCAGAACAAGGATCGCGCCATGCAGATGATGGCCGCGAAGCTGCTCGACCTCGAACGCAAGAAGCGCGAGGACGAGATCGCCGGCATCACCGGCGAGCAGCAGAACGTCGGCTTCGGCAGCCAGATCCGCAGCTATGTGATGCAGCCCTACCAGATGGTGAAGGACCTCCGCACCGAGCACGAGACCGCCCAGGTCGAACAGGTGCTCGGCGGGGATGTCGAACAGTTCATGGAAGCGTGGCTCCGGTGGACCCGAGCCCAGGCCGAGTCGCAGTAGTGCCGCAGTTTCATCCGCTCGCGCTGCTAGCTTCGGGCCTCCGGGCGGCCCGCTTCTCCACAGGATCGGCATGATCAAACTCGAGAACGTCACAAAGGTCTACAAGGGCGATGTCATCGCCGTTCGTGACGCCACCGTCGACATCGGCAAGGGCGAGTTCGTCTTTCTCGTCGGCCAGTCCGGGTCGGGAAAGTCGACGTTCATCCGCCTGCTCAACCGGGAGGAGACGCCCGAACACGGCACGATCTTCGTGGCCGGCAAGGACATCAGCAGCCTCGGTTCGTGGAAGGTGCCCTACCTCCGCCGCAACATCGGCTACATCTTCCAGGACTTCAAGCTGCTGCCGAAGAAGACGGTCGCCGAGAACGTCGCGTTCGCGCTCGAAGTGATCGGCAAGCCGCGCGCAGTGGTGCGCAAGCAGGTGCCGGCCATCCTCGAGCTCGTGGGCCTGGCGTCCAAGGTCGACAACTATCCCCACGAACTCTCCGGCGGTGAGCAACAGCGTGTGTCGATCGCCCGGGCGTTCGTCAACCGGCCGCTGATCCTCCTGGCCGACGAGCCCACCGGCAACCTCGACCCGCAGACCTCGGTCGGCATCATGAAGCTGCTCGACCGCATCAACCGCACGGGCACCACCGTGGTGATGGCCACCCACGACCGCGGCATCGTCGACACCATGCGCCGGCGCGTCATCGAACTCGACCGGGGTGTGGTCGTGCGCGACCAGGCCCGCGGCGTCTACGAGTAGGAGCAGCTCATGGCAATCAGTCCTGTCTACGCGCTGCGAGAAACGGGCCAGAACCTGGTCCGCAACTTCATGTTGTCGTTTGCGACGATCATCACCATCGGTGTGTCGCTCTGGCTCTTCGGCGGCTTCCTGCTGTTCAACTACGCCGTCGACAACGCCACCGCTCGCTGGGAAGGTGGCATCGAGTTCGTGGTCTGGATGGACCCCGAGGCATCGGCCGAGCAGGACGCCAACATCCGCGACAGCCTCGACAACCCCGGTATCGCGGACTGGACCTACATCGACCAGGAGGCGACCTACGAGGAGTTCCGCGATCTCTTCGCCGACGTGCCCGAGATGCTCGATGTCGTCACCGCCGACAAGCTGCCGCCGTCGTATCGTGTCGTCCCGTCCAACCCCGACGCCGACGTCGTGCAGGAACTGGTCCGCCAGTTCGACGGCAGACCGGGGGTGCGAGACGTGATCTCGGCCGACAAGACGATCCGCCAGATCCAGCGAACGGCCGACGACGTCAGCCGCGTCTTCCTGATCGGTTCGATGTTCCTGCTCGGCGCGTCGACATTGCTGATCCTCACCAACGTCGTGAGCGCCATCCGCAGCCGCGGCGCGGAGATCGAGATCATGAAGGTGGTGGGGGCGACCAACTGGTTCATCCGCATTCCGTTCATCCTCGAGGGTCTCGCACAGGCCGTCCTGGGCGCGCTCGGCGCCTGGGTGGGTCTCTATTTCCTCAACACCCAGGTCATCCAGGGCCTCGGCGACGCCAATTCGCTGGAGCTCATGCAGGGTCTGCGGGTCTCCGACAGCGAGTACCTGGGCACCAGCCTCGTCGTGCTCGGCATCGCCGTGGTGGTCTCGGTCATCGGTTCGATGGTGGCCGTCACCCGCTACCTCGACGCCTGACGCCGCCATGGACCTGTCCATGACCCTGCCGACGATGGTGTCGGGCCTCGACCGTGGTCTTCTCAACGAGTGGTGTACGGCCGTCGACGGCGGTCCGTTCCGCAGTCTTGCCGTCGGCGAACGGATCGCATTCGACAACCTCGAGATGCACACCACCCTGTCCTACGCCGCGGCGCGCACCGAGCGGGTGCGTATCGCCCCGACGCTGGTCATCCTGCCGATGCACCCCGTGGCGCTGATGGCGAAGAAGCTGGCGACGCTCGATGTGCTCACCGGCGGCCGGGTCGACGTGGTCGTGGGTGTCGGTGGCCGGGATCAGGACTATCGGTGTGCCGAGCGAGGATTCGGTGGGCGGCACCAGACGCTCGACGATCAGGTTGCCGAGCTTCGTCGGCTGTGGCGCGGCGGCGCCGCCCACGCCGGGGCACCGGCGGTGGGGCCGGCACCGGTGCAGGCCGGCGGTCCGCCCGTCTATGCGAGCGCGATGGGGCCCAAGTCGACCGCCCGTGCCGCTCGCTGGGCCGACGGCAACATGGGCTTCACACTCGCCCCGACCACCGACGACCATGCCACTTCGTTCGCGGCGATCCGCGACGCATGGACGGCGGCCGGGCGCACCGATCCACCTCGTGTCAGCACGAGCTTCTGGTACTCGCTCGACGCCGACGCAGGCACGCGACTCCACGACTACGCCGTCCGCTACCTCGAGGTGTTCGGGGCCGATGCCGCCGAGATGATGGCCGGCCTCACGACTGCGGCCGGGATCGACGCCGTGGCCGAGGGTCTCGAGCGACTTGCGGCCGCAGGCTGCGACGAGGTCTATCTGGTGCCGACCTCGACCGACCCGGCGCAACTCCACGAGATCGCCGCGCTCACCGACCGCGCGGATGGCTGAGCAGGAACGTGAGAACCCGGTCGACCCGGCCGTGGTCGACATCGACGTGTTGCGCCAGTGGATGGACACGCACGGGCTCGGCTCGGGACCACTGCAGGACCTGACGCCGTTGGCCGGTGGCACGCAGAACCTGCTGCTGCAGTTCGTGAGGGACGGCCGGACCTTCGTGCTCCGACGCCCCCCGGAGCACAAGCGGCGCAACAGCGACGAGACCATGCGGCGAGAGGCCCGTGTGCTCGGCGCACTGGCCGGCGGCGAGGTTCCCCACCCCGCGCTGATCGCGGCCGAAGCGAACGAGGACATCCTGGGTGCCGCGTTCTACCTGATGGAGCCGGTCGACGGCTTCACGCCGACCACCGGGCTCCCTCCGCTCCATGCGGGCGACGCTGCCGTTCGCAAAGGGATGGGATTCGCGCTGGCCGACGCCGCGGCCGCCCTCGGCCGGGTCGACCACGAGGCGGTCGGGCTCGCCGACTTCGGCAAACCCGACGGCTACCTCGAACGGCAGGTGCCCCGGTGGTGGGCGCAGCTCGAGTCGTATCACGATCTCGGCGGGAAATGGACGGCCGACATTCCTCATCTCGAGCCGGTGGGGGACTGGTTGGAGAAGAACCGCCCGAGATCGTTCTCGCCGGGAGTGATCCACGGCGACTATCACCTGGGCAACGTGATGTACCGCCACGACAGCCACGAGCTCGCTGCGGTCGTCGACTGGGAGCTGGCCACGATCGGCGACCCACTCATCGACCTGGGGCTCATCCTGGCCTTCTGGCCCGAGGAGGGCTCGCCTCCCACGGCGGTGTCGGTGACACCCTGGGAGGGCTTCCCGACCATCGACGAGATGGTGGCGCGCTACGGCGAGGGGTCGACCCGTGACCTCTCGGCCATCGAGTGGTACGGCGTGCTCGCCTGCTACAAGACGGGCATCATCCTCGAGGGCACACACGCCCGAGCCGAGGCCGGCAAGGCGCCGGCCTCGTTCGGCGACATCCTCCACGCCACCACGATCGGCCTGTTCGAGAAGGCCGCCAAGATCATCAGCCGCACCTGAGCCGCCGCCCGCAGGTCAGGGGCTGACGGCCGCGGCCGCCTCGGCCACGGTGGTGCCGGCGAAGAACTCGGGGTTGCCGGACCGGAACAGGCGGACGGGATCGTCGAACATGAACGACCGGAAGTCGTGCTCGTCGAGCAGGCCCTTCTCGATCAGCTCGTAGGCCTCGGGCAGCACGCCGGTGAAGTCGGGCACGTCCCAGTGGCCGATGTCGCTCGCGAAGATGGCTCGGAGTCGCACGCCGGCGGGCACGAGGTCGCGCTGATAGGCGAGCGCGTTCATCGGGTCGTCGGCCTCGCAGCCGAAGAAGAACCGGTCACGGAAGATGGCGACGATGTCGTCGGGCGAGGCGATGCCGCTCTCGGCCCATTCGTCGATCGCGTCGGCGTCCTCGGCCGGATCGGACAACATCTGGAGCGCGTAGTCGAGTCGGTCGAGTCGCCCGACCACGTCGTCGTGTCCGTGCTCGCCGATGAACCGACGGAGTTCGTCTCGATCCAGGGCAGCCGGGTTGTAGTGCTGGATCGCCGAACCGTTGCGCTTGTCGTAGTGGCCGAGCGCGTCGCCGAGGAAATTGGCGGCCCAGGCCACGCCACCCTCGAGGAACGCCCAACGCAGGTTCGGAAAGCGCATCGGTGCGCCGCCGATGAGCAGCGACCGTAGCGTCGCTTCCCCGGCGGCGGCGAAGTTGCCGATGTGGTTGAAGACGTAGTTGGTGCGGGAGGCACGCGTACCCCAGCCCTGCCCTCCTGCGTGGAAGGTGGGGCAGACCCCGAGTTCCTCGCAGCGGCGCCAGACCGGGTCGTAGTCATGGTCGCTGTCGTGCCCGACACCATTGATGTAGCGGGCCGAACGGTGTCCTTCGGCTCCCGGCAGCGGCCGGGGAACGACCCCCGCCATCATGACGGCCCGCAGTCCCAGCCCGCCGACCGCGTAGTCGAGCTCGGCCAGGGCCTCCTCCGGGGTGAACATCGGAATCGACGCAACGGGCACGAGTCGATCGGTGAAGTCGGCGTGGGCCGTGGCCATGTAGGTGTTGAACGCCCGGGCCATCACCTGGCGGAGTTCGTCGTCGGGAAACGCCGTCACCGTCAGCCCGTAGGTCGGATAGAGCACGGCCACGTCGATGCCCAGCTGGTCCAGGCGCTCGTGGAGCAGCCCCGGAACCATCGCCGTGGCCCGATCGAGGGTGTTGCGACTCGGCACTCCCCACCACGCGCTCCGGGTGACGCCGGCCTGCCGACGCAGCTCGGTGGGCACTCCGCGAATGGCGGTCGAGGACATGACCATCTGGTCGAATCGGAGCCCCACGTCCTCGCCGGCCAGGTCGACGACCATGTCCCGGACCCACGGGAGGTACTCGATGACGTGGCCGTCGGTGTCGATCACGGGATGATCGAGCGCAGCCCGGATCCGGCTGACCTCGGGCGTCGGGGCGTACATCAGCTCTCCTCGTGGGAAATGAGCGTGTGGACTCGGATCGGTTCGTCGAAGCCCTTGAGCATGCGTCGGCCGGCCGGCTCCGTGGACACATGGAGGGCCATCGCCTCGTCGACCAGGACCTCGCCCGGCACGGCGGCGTCGGTGAGGCGGGCGGCGAGGTTGACGACAGGGCCGAAGTAGTCGCCGTGGATGTTGATGAGATCGCCATGGGCGAGACCGCCACGGGGCACAACGGCGTCGTCGGCGAGGGACTCTGTCATCCCGGACACGAAGCGGGCGGCATCGGACGGTTGCTCGGCCACGAACATGACCTCGTCGCCGATCAACTTCACGATGCGCGTCCGGCACTGGTGGGCCAGCTCGTGGGCGCGTCGCTCGAACGCCTTCACGAGGTCGACCAGCTCGTTGACCGGCAGTTCCTGGCTGATCGTCGTGAAGCCGACGAGATCGAGAAATCCGATGGCGAGGGTGACGAGCTCGCGATGCTCGAGGCTCTGGGTGCGCCGGTTGGTGATCGCTGCTTGGCGTAGGTGGTGGCGAAAGGCCACCGAGAGGTTGTCGCCGAGGCTGAGGCCGAGTTCGGCGGTCAGTTCGTTCAGCCGAGCGTTCTCCACCATGTTGGCCGTGCGCCGCTCGGGGCCCTGGACGTGGCTCGCCACGGCGGCCTCCGCGATGGACGCGAGCGCAGTGCCCGAGACGTGAAGGATCTCCTGACCCTCGTCGTCGGTGAGGACGTCGGCGATGGCGTCGCGCAGAAAAGCCGCGAACTCGATGTCGCGTTCGTTGTATCCCCCCTCGTCGACGTCGTGAACGTGGATACCGAGATGGAGAAACCCTTGCGCCACGTCCTCCGGGTTCTCGCCGATGTTCTCGGCGATCTCGCGCAGCGAGTATCGGTCGCCACGAGCGAAGACCGCGTCGGCCGCCATCGCGGCGGCCTCGTCGAGCGACACAGGCACCTCGGACTCGGGTACGCCGAGGCCTTTCAGGATCTCGATGATCTGGGCTCGTTCACTCTCCTCGGTCCCCACGAGCTGCGACGGTAGTCGGTGGGGTTGGTCGGTGTGGATGTGCCCCGAAGCGAAATGTCGGCTGTACTCGCGGAGATGACCTGGGACATCAACGGCAAGCGTGTGCTCGTGACCGGCGGAACGACGGGAATCGGACGGGCGACCGTGCTCGGTCTGGCGTCGATGGGCGCCGAAGTGGTGTTCACGGCCCGGGACGCCGCGGTGGGCGATGAGATCGTGGCCGAGGCTGCGTCGTCGGGCAACGACTCGGTGTCCCACCGGCGCCTCGACCTCGACGACCTCACTGCGGTGCGGGAGTTCGCAGCCGCCTTCCGTGACGACTTCGATCGTCTCGATGTGCTGATCAACAACGCCGGGGTGGTGCTCACCGAACGGCGCTCGACGGCGGATGGATTCGAGTTCACGTTCGGCGTGAACTATCTGGGCCACTTCGTGCTGGTCGATGCACTGACGCCCCTCATCGAGGCGTCGGCCCCGTCCCGGATCGTGATCGTCGCGTCGGATGCGCACAAGTTCACCAAGGGCCTCGACTTCGACGATCTCCAGTCGTCGAGTGGGCGCTTCGGCGCGGTGAAGGGGATGAGCGTCTACGCCAGGTCGAAGCTGGCCAACATGCTGCACACCAGGGAACTGGCTCGCCGTTTGCCGGCCGACAAGGTGACGGTGAACTGCCTCCACCCCGGCGCGGTGCGCACCCGATTGGGACGCGACTCGGAGGGCACCCGACTGAGCGAGCTGGTCTGGCCGGCCGTCAGTCGATTCTTCCTCACCCCCGACGAGGGCGCAGCGACGTCGATCTGGGCCGCCACGAGCCCCGAACTGACCGGCGTGTCCGGGAAGTACTTCGCCAAGTCGGCGATCGCGACACCCAAGAAGACGGCGCTCGACGATGTCGCTGCTGCCCGTCTGTGGGCGGTCACCGAGGAACTGGTCGCCCGGTGAGCCGCATCCTGATCACCGGCGCCACCGGTCGAGTCGCCGGCGTCGTCGCCCGCGAGCTCGCCACTGAGCACGACGTCGTCGCGGTGGCCCGCTTCAGCGACCCGTCGGCTCGCGAGCGGCTCGAAGGATTCGGTGTGCAGTGTGTCGCCGCCGACATGGCCGGCGACCTCGCCGCGGTTCCCGACGACGCAGAGATCCTGCTGAACTTCGCCGTGACCTTCGCCAACCGCTGGGACGAGGCGCTCGCCGTCAACGCAGAAGCGCTCGGGCACCTTGTCGACCGGCTCCCCGGGCTCGAGCGTCTCCTGCACTGTTCGACGATGGGGGTCTACGCCGCGTCGACCGATGTACACGGCGAGGATGCGCCACTCGGTGATTCGAACACCTTGATGATGCCGACCTACAGCATCAGCAAGATCGCGGGAGAGGCAATGGCCAGGTACCTGGCCCGTTCCCGCTCGCTGCCGACCACGATCGCTCGCCTGGCCAGCCCCTACGGCGATCACGGCGGCTTCCCGTGGTTCCACCTGTTGCCGATCCTGGCCGGCGATCCGGTGACGCTGCACACGACGTCGCCCTGCCTCTACAACCTGATCCACGAAGACGACCTGATGGCCAGTCTCCCGCTGCTCCTCGACGCAGCCTCGGTACCGGCAACGGTCGTGAACTGGGGCGACCCAGAACCGACGAGTGCCGAGGACTGGTGCGAGGAGCTCGGGCGTCTCGTGGGCCGAGAGGTGACGATCGAACGCAGCGAGTCCGCGCCGCCGCCCGGCCACGTCGATGCGAGCGCGCTGGTCGCACTCGGCTACCAGCCTTCGGTCGATTGGCGCGAAGGTATGGCACGGATGGTTCGCCACCGACACCCCGACGAGTACGTCGGCTGAGTCCGGCCACCGGCCACGAGGAGACCCGGAATGACAGAGATCAATGGTCGAGTCGACGAAGGGTTCGGCCGCATCGCCGACGCGTTCGCCGCGAACTTCGCCGAGCACGACGATGTCGGCGCAGGCTTCTGTTTGTACGTCGACGGCGTGCCGGTGGTCGACATCACCGGTGGCGTCGCCGATCCGGGCACCGGTCGCCCCTACGACGCCGACACGCTCCAGCTCGTTTTCTCCACCACGAAGGGAATCGCCGCGATCTGCGCTGCGATGCTCCACGAACGGGGCGACCTCGACTACGACGCGCCGGTTGCGACCTACTGGCCCGAGTTCGCGGCGGCCGGCAAGGGGGCGATGACCGTCGGTTGGATGATGAGCCACCGAGGTGGACTGGTGACGGTCGACGACGCGCCGAGCCTCACCGATGTCCTCGCCATCGACCCCATCGTCGAGCTCTTGGCCACGCAGGCGCCGCTCTGGGAGCAGGACGGTAGTCACGGCTATCACGCGCTCACCTATGGCTGGCTCGTGGGCGAGCTCGTGCGCCGCATCACCGGGCAGCGACTCGGTGCCTTCGTCCAGCAGCACATCGCAGGGCCGCTCGGCGCTGACTTCTGGGTCGGTCTGCCCGAGGACGAAGAGCCCCGGGTGGCGCCGCTGTTGTCCTCACCGACGCCGACGGACCCGGTGGTGGTCGAGCTGATGAACGCGGTCATCGGTCCCGAGACCCTCGGCGGCCGAGCGCTTTCCCTCAACGGCTTGTTCACGTTGGGCGACGGGAACAACGTGTTCAACACCCGTGAGGTGCGAGCGTCGGAGATCCCCGCCGCCAATGGCATCACGTCGGCGTCGTCGTTGGCGCGTATCTATGCCGCCACGGTCGGCGAGGTCGATGGGGTGCGCCTGATGAGCGACGCAACCCGCGAGCGGGCCACGGCGACGGTCACCGACGGCAACGACCGGTGTCTCGTGATGGCCACCAAGTTCGGCATGGGGTTCATGACCCACGACGGCGTGCTGCCCCTCACCGGCCCGCGGGCGTATGGCCATGCCGGCGCCGGCGGATCCATCGGCTTCGCCGACCCGGATCTCGGCATCGGCTACGGCTACGTGATGAACCAGATGAGCGGGTCGCTGGTCGGCGACCCCCGCACCGCGGGTCTCACCGCAGCCGTGAAGAGCTGCCTCGGCTGATCGGCCGGGGCGGGGCTCAGTCGCTCTTCTGGGTGCCGACCTTCAGCTCCTTGAACGGCACACCCTTGTCGACGCTGATGTCGCGGGGGAGTCCGAGCACACGGTCGCCGATGATGTTCTTCTGGATCTCGTTGGTACCGCCCGCGATGCCACCCTGGAGCCCGGTGAGGGCCGCTCGGGCCCAGCCGCCTCCGGCGTCGTTCTCCCACGCCACGCCGCCCGCTCCCACGATCTCCATCGAGACGTCGCGCACATAGCTCATGATGTTCGTGCTGGCGAGCTTGCCGATCGAACCGCCGGGTCCCGGTGTCTTGCCGGCCTGCATCTCGGCCCTCGTGCGCATGGAGACGATCGACTGGCAGGTCTCCATGATGTAGATGCGCATCAGCTTCTGGCGCAGCGTCGGGTCCTCGATGAGGCCCCGCTTCGTGGCCTCCTCGATGAGTGCGTCGGCCCGCTCGTGGCGGACGCCTCCGGTGGCGCCGGCGCCGATGGCGACCCGCTCGTACATGAGCATGGCGGTGGCCATGTTCCAGCCGTTGTTGAGCTCGCCGATCAGGTTGTCGAGCGGGATGCTGACGTCGGTGAAGAAGACCTCGTTGAAGTGCTTGCCGCCGTCGATCTGGTGGATCGGCCGGACCTCGACACCGGGCGCGTCCATCGGGACGATGAACATCGAGATGCCCGCGTGCTTGGGCACCTCGGGGTCGGTGCGGGCGATGACCACGCCGTAGTCACTCACGTGGGCCAGCGTGGTCCACACCTTCTGTCCGTTGAGCACCCAGGTGTCGCCGTCGCGCTCGGCCTTGGTCTGGAGGCTGGCGACATCGGACCCGGCACCCGGCTCGGAGAACATCTGGCACCAGAGCTTGTCGCCGCGGATGTTGTCCTTGAGGTGGGCGGCCTTCTGGTCGTGGGTGCCGTACTCGGCGAGCATCGGCAGACACATGCCGTGTGAGATGGTGAACTCGAAGGTCATGTTCGGGTACTTCGCGTACTCCTCACGCCAGATCTTCTCGGCTTCCTTGTCGAGTCCCTGGCCGCCGTACTCCTTCGGGTAGGTGAGGCCGGCGAGACCCGCATCGAACATCGCCTGCTGGAACCTGCGTCCGGCCTCGAGTCGCTTCGCTCCACCGGCATCGGCATCGCCGCCGAGGTTCATCCCGACCGCGTGCTCGTCGAGGAAGGCACGGCAACGGGCCCGGAAGTCGGCTTCGTCGAAGGTGTCGGTGGTGGCGTCGGACATCGTGTCTCCAGGAAGTGAGCGATCGTTCACAAATCTACCGGCGTCAGGGAGCGAGAGGCGAGTCCGCCCACCGATCGACCGGTCGGTGACACACTGGTCGAGAGACAAGGGGAGGTCTCCACATGGAGAACGTATTTCTGATCGGGCGAATCGTGTTCTCGATGTTGTTCATCGGGAGCGGCATCGGACATCTCACCGACACCGAGGGATCGGCGCAGTACGCACAGTCCAAGGGGATCGGCAACGCCAGAGCGATGGTGCAGCTCAGCGGTGTGACCTTCCTGCTCGGCGGGTCGGCGATCGCCCTGGGCGTCTTCACCGACCTCGCATTCCTGCTGATCGGGTTGCAGGTGCTGATCCTCGCGTTCGTCATGCATCCGTTCTGGAAACTCGACGGCGCGGAGCAGCAGGCCGAGATGCCGCACTTCATGAAGAACCTGTCGCTGTTCGGCGCCTGCCTCATGGGCTTCGCCTTCTTCTCGTCGCTCGGTGCCGTCGATGACGCCAAGCAGCTCGTCGGTCCGTTGTTCGACGTTGACTGGAACTAGACGGGGAGGTCGGGCTTCGGGTTCGTCTGCCACCAGCGCAGGACATCGCGGCGGGTGACGTAGCCGATCGGCTCGTAGGGGTTGGGTACGAGCCCGTCGTCGACCAGCACCTGGAGTTCGCCCTTGCTGGCGATGAGCAGATCGGTGTCGATGCCGCACGTGACACCCTGCGGGTCGACGCCGAAGAGGTTGGCTGCGTTCAGGCCGAACACCTTGGCCTTCACCTGGTCGGTCAACGCCGGGTAGCCGTGCTCGGCCTGGAACGCCTCGGTGATCTGAAAGGTGCGGAACGCTTCGATCTGGCGCTGCGGGGACCCCAGCCAGATGCCGTCGGTGCCCCACATCACCCGGTCTTCGCCGACCCGGGTGAGGAGCTTGCCGAGCACGTGGGCGGCCTCGGTCGGGTTGTTCATGGTCTCTCGCCACGTGGTGCCGAGTTCGCACCACACGTTGCCGTTGGCCGGGATGCCGTGGTCGTCCATCGCCTTCACCAGCGAGTTGATGCCGGTGGCGGTCGATGCGGGGTCGTAGGCCCGCTCGGTGGTCTGGATCTCGTAGGCCGAGTGGTAGACGACGAAATTCATGTCGGGGAACTGGGCCGCCACTGCGCAGATGTCGTCGGGACCGTTGAAGCGCCGGTCGAACTCCTGGAGCGGGAGGCCCTTGTGGGCGCACATCGTGGTGACACCGAGACTCTGGGCCTGTTCGACCACCGGAATGCCGATGGCCGGGTCGGCGAGCGAGTATCCCTGGTTGCCCGGGCCCCACGCCGTGTAGACCTTGAACGCCGACACCCGGCCGGTCTCGGCCGTCAGCGCCATGTCGTCGAGGCGGGTGCGGAGGTCGCCGAAGTTCGGTGCGATCACGTCGTGGATCAGCACCCGGGGCTGGCCGGCCACGGTGAGGGCATCCATGAGCTCGGCGGTGCCGACCTTCGCATCCCACGGCAGCGGCGCGTCGAGCGGACCCGAGTTGGGGACATCGCTGAGCAGGGCGAACGTCGTGTCCGACCCGAGGAACATGTTGGTGACGTAGGCGACCCGATTGAGGCATTCGAGGCGGTCGGCCTCGTTGCAACCGGCCGGCACGAGGTTGCCGATCATGCGCTCGATGCGTCTCGCGTTCTCCCGCCACACGCCCTCGGGCATCACGTGGTGCGTGTGGATGTCGAAGATGAACTCGCCCTGCGAGCCGAGCTCGATCTCGCAGGCTTCGTCGTCCTCGGGATCGGGCACGACGAACTCGCCGCCGGGGTCGCCCTGCGTGGTGGTGGACGGGGTCGTGTTGGTGCTCGGCGCAGCCGTGCCGGTCGAGGTCGTGCTCGTCGAAGAACTCGCTGCCGGGGACGCCGCGTCGTCGCCGGTGGCGCAGGCGTTCAGCACCGTGAGCGATGCCGCCATGGCGCCCGAGGTCGTGAGGAAGCGGCGGCGGTCCATGCCTCGGCGCGCCGCCTGGTCGGCCAGCGTGTCGAGCATCAGACGGGTCATCGCGAGCTGGCGTGACGACGGTGACGGTGGCAGGAACTCGCCGTTGGAGAGCGTGGTCGGCCAGACCGGCAGGGCGGGGCGCCGTTCGGGTTCACGGTCTCGTGCGCGACGCCACTGACTCGTCATGTCGCGAGGCTAGATCACCGGTCCTCACGGTTGTCACCGACCCGGCCTTCCCCTCTACGCTCTCCCGATGTTCGTGCTTCGATCGTGGCTCTCGCACCGCGCGGCGCCGCTCGCAGTGTTTGCCGGTCTGGTTGCCGTGCTCCGGCTCCCGAGCTTCGTCGGTCAGATCTTCGATCCCGACGAAGCGGCGGTGTCGGCCCAGGCGATCGGTCTCTGGCGCGGCGGCGAGATGTACATCGACGGCATCGATCGCAAGCCACCGATCGCACCGTTCATCTACGAGTGGTCGCACCAGCTCATCGGCTCGACCGACCTCCGGCCCCTGCACCTGCTGGCCGGCGTCATGCTGTTGTCGACCGCTCTGGTGGTGGCACACGAAGGTCGTCGGATCGGCGGCACCCAGGCGATGTGGTGGGGTGGTGCGCTCATGCTCACCGGCGCCGTGGCGATGGTGCCGGTCGATGCGCAGGCGGCGAACTACAGCCACCTGGCGATGCCGTTCGGCGCACTGGCCATGGTGGCCGCCCGGCGCGGGACCGACCGGACCGCCCTGATCACGGGTCTCGCGCTGGCCATCGCCACCCTCACCCGTCAGACATGGGCAATCGGCGTGATCCCGGCGACCTTCGCGATCTGGCGTTACGGCGACTGGCGGCGCCACCTTCCGATCGCGTTCGTGGGCGGACTGTTGCCCATCGCGGTCGTGGCCCTCGTGGTGCCATGGGAAGACTTCATGTACTGGTCCTTCGAGAGCAACGGCAGTTTCGTGCTGGCCGGGGCCGACCCGCTCACGGTCCTGTGGCGAGGGGTACTCAGCGTTGCGGTGTTCGTCGGATGTCACTCCGTGGCGGTTTGGTTCACGGGTCGATCCTCGTGGCGTCACAACACCGACCTCTGGTTGTGGCTCGTCACCGGGCTCATCGCGGTGGCCGCTGGCTATCGCTTCTACGGGCACTACTGGATGCAGGTCGTCCCCCCGCTGGCGCTCATCGCGGCCGATGAGCTGCGCACCCGCGACCGTTCGGTTCAGCACCGTGCCGGCCGGGTGGTTGCCGCGACCGCGGTCGTTGCCTTCGTGCTCGCGTGGACACCGTCGACCATCCGTGACCTACCCGACCCCACGCCCCTGGCCGACTTCGTCGCCGCCCAGTCGACCGTCGACGACACGGTCCTCATCTGGGGCAACTTCCCGGAGGTCTACTGGGAGGCCGAACGGGCACCGGCGGGCGGGTTCGTGAGCATGGACTTCGTGACGGGACGATCGGGTACGCGCGACAACGGCCCGCACACCATCGACGACGCACCGGACCGCGGCTACCCGCACCTGATGGACTCGGTCGAGGCGAAGCCGCCGGCGGTGATCATCGACACGCAGCCGAGCGAGTTCCGGGAGTACGGCGACTACCCGATCGCCCTGTTCCCCGAACTCGAGGACTTCATCGGCGAGCATTACGCCGAGCCGATGATCGTCGACGGATTCACCGTCTACCTGCGGAGTTAGCGAAAGATCGGGAGTTCCGGGCTCTGGGCCCGGAACTCCATGGAACCCCGAGGGTTCCCGTGGAGCTGGAGGGAATCGAACCCTCGTCCGTCAGGTGGTTGCCCACCGCGCTACGACCATTCCCGTGAACGTGGCTTGTGGCTGCCACCCTGCCGGGTCAGGAGGGCCACGAGGGCCCTACCACTGGGTCTTTCCCCTGGGTCAGCGGTCTTTGCCTGCGGTCAGTGGTCTTTCCCTACGGTCCACCACCGCTTCTGGTGACAGGCTGCGATGGTCAGGCCCCGCGTGCCATTGCTGGTCGCGATGACTCTCTACAAACTGACTAGGTCAGGCTGCGAGAGCGAGATCGTCCGAATCGGCGTCTCTGTTGTTGCCCCGTTTTGAGAGTCTGAGCAACTCTGGTCGCACGTTGTTGCATCCGGTTCCCAACGTCGAAACCGATCAGCCCCGTTGTGCTGCGTATCGATTGTCAAGTAGCGACCACTCTCGGGATACCGGGAGCGGCGTGGTCCAATGGTAGCGCTCCGATACACGTCGGCGTCTCGCGAGCTACCTTTCGATCATGACGGAGACGCCGAAATCGTCGCTCGAGGACCTGTGGGCCCACGGCGGTCCGGTCGAGGACTGGACGACCGACTACGACATCCGCGACGAGGCCTACATCGAGAATCCGGTGCCGATCTGGGCCGAGATGCGCAAGAGGTGCCCGATCGCGCACACCGAACGGCTGGGCGGGTCGTGGAATCCCACGGCGTTCGACGACATCCGTGCGCTCGCGAAGATGGTGCCCGAGCTCTCCAATCGGCGCCCGCTGGTGATGCCCCCGCCGGTCGGGTTTCCCAAGCTGTCCCGCTACGAACAGCAGATCGCCGCGGCGCCGATCTCGGCCGATCCGCCCATCCAGACCTGGACACGGCGCATGATCCTGCCCGCCTTCTCCCCGAAGACGGTGGGGAAATACCACGACTTCACCGAGTCGCTCTGCCACGAGCTGATCGACGGGTTCATCGACGCGGGGGAATGCGACGGCGCCGTCGACTACGCCCAGCAGATCCCGCCCCGCGTCATCGCCCATCTCATCGGCATCGACGGTGGCATGGCCGACACCTTCGTCGGCTGGGTGAACGACCTGCTCGGCGACGGCCTCTTCGACCCGGCGCGGCGGTTGCAGGCCCGCACCGAGATGCTGGGCTTCCTGGGCGCCGAGGTGGCGAAGCGCCAGGCCGATCCGCAGGAGGACCTGATCAGCGAGCTGTTGTTCATGGAGCTCGACGACCCCGACGCGGAGATCACCCCCGGCGTCGTCGTGGGCATCTGCAATCTGCTGGTCGTCGCCGGCATCGACACGACCTGGAGTTCGATCGGCTCGGCGCTGTGGCACCTCGGTACCCATCCTGACGATCGGGCCCGGCTCAACGCCGAGCCGGAACTGCTGCCCACGGCCATCGAGGAGTTCCTCCGCTACTACGCACCGGTCACCATGGCCCGGGTGGCCGATGCCGACATCGACTACAACGGCGTGCACTTCTCGCCCGGCGACAAGGTCCTGATGAACTTCCCGGCCGCCTGCCACGACCCCGAGCACTTCGAGAACCCCGACGAGTTCATCATCGACCGCGAGCGCAATCGTCACGTGGCATTCGGCTCGGGCATCCATCGATGTGCTGGGTCGAACCTGGCCCGCCTCGAGATGACCACCGCCGTGCGGGTGTGGCTCGAGCGGATCCCCGAGTTCCACGTCAGCGATCGAGGCCCGATGAAGTGGTCGGGTGGCCAGGTGCGAGGCCCCCGCCTGATGCCGCTCAGCTTCCCCGCCGGCTGACCGGCAGAGCAGCTCAGTACTTGCCGCTGCGCTGGCGGGACATGGCGCGGTCCGCCTCGCGCTGTGCATCGCGCTTGGCGATGTCGTGGCGCTTGTCGGTCTGGCTCTTGCCTCGGGCCAGCGCGATCTCGAGCTTGGCCCGACCCCCGATGAAGTAGAGGGCGAGTGGCACCATGGTGAGGTGTTCGCGGTCGAGGCGGGCGGCCCACCGTTCGATCTCCCCACGATGGGCCAGCAGCTTGCGCCGGCGATCGGTCTCGTGAGCGAACGCCGCGGCGGAGTGCGAGTAGGCCGAGATGTGGAGGCCGACGAGCCAGAACTCGGCCTGGTAGTGGATGACGAACGCCTCGGCCAACTGCACCTTGCTCTCGCGCAACGACTTCACTTCGCTGCCGCGCAGCTGGATGCCGACTTCCAGCGTGTCGATGATGTCGTAGTCACGACGAGCGACGCGATTGGTGGCCACGGCGGTGGCCCCGGCGGGAATGTCGCGCTTCTTCTGTGACTTGGCCATCGTACTCACCGTATCCGTCCGCTGTCGTGACGGTGGCGGGATTGCTACGGTCTCGACCGGGGGACATTCGATGAAAACGCTGGTGAAGCTGGTCGTGACGGTGGTGGCCCTGGCGCTGGTCGCCATGGCCTGCGGGGATGACGAGACGACGGCCGACCCGCCGTCGACGACGGCGGCCGAGAATCCGACGAGTACGGCCGTGGACGACACCACGACCACCGTGGTCGACGACACGACCACCACCGCCGCTGATGTTCCACTCACCGCGTCCTGGAAGGGCGTCACCGAGGACACGGTGAGCATCGGCGTCTCGATCCTCGACTTCGACGCGCTGAAGGAGATGGGACTCCAGGACTTCGGCTGGGGCGATCAGCGGCTGGTCTGGGAGTTCTACATCGAGCAGCTGAACGAGCGTGGCGGCGTCGCCGGTCGCCAGGTCGACGCCGAACTCGCGTTCTACAACCCGGCGCTCGCCATCGAGGCAGAGGAAGCCTGCCTGAAGATGACCGAGGACCGTGAAGTCTTCGCCGTGGTCGGCGCGTTCCTCGGGCCGGCCGAGCCGGCCACCCCCTGTTTGACCCAGCAGGAGGACCTCGTCGTGTTCAACGGCACGATGACCATTGATCTCCTGGCGGACGCCAAGAGCGTGTGGGTGGCTGACACAACGGCCGGCCGCCGTCGTATTCCCATCTTCTTCGACCTGCTCGATCAGGCCGGCTACGTCGACGGACAGAAGGTTGCGGTGGTGAGCGGAAACGAGAACGAGAGTGAGACCCTCGAGGTCATCGTTCCGATCCTCGACGACCTCGGACTCGACGTGGTGGTCACCTCCGTGAACACGGTGTCGGAGGACGACGTGCTCGAGGAGGATCGATACTGGGACACGACGTCCGAGAAGATCCGCTCCGAGGGAGCCGAGGTGATCATCATCAACGGCGACACCACCGGTGCGATTCGCGGCATCGGACGCAACGCGCTCGAGCAGGAGATCTGGGTGGTCACGGCGGATCAGCTCGTGAACCTCGGCACGACGGTCGATCGATCCGACGCCGACGGCGCCATCACCCTTGCGGGCCTCAGCGCCGAAGAAGGGTGGGCCGATGAGGGCATGGTGGCGTGCGTGAAGCAGTTCACCGACGCCCACCCCGAGATCGACGTGCTCGGACCGTTGGACGTCGGCGAGGGTGACGAACGGTGGGACACGGCCCTCGGCCAGGCGTGTCGCTGGCTGGCGGTGTTCGAGATCGTGATGAACGCGGCCGGCCCCGAGTTGACCCCGGACGCCGTCCGGGCGGCCTACGAAGGGCTCGGCGACATCGACGTGCCGGGTCTCGTCTACGCATCGTTGGGCCCTGGCAAGCCCGACGCCAACGACGGATTCCGGCTGTCGGAATGGGACTCGACCGTCGGCGAGAACGGTTCGCTCGTGCCGCTCACCGACCTTCTCGACGCCGCGTCCTGACGCTACCCTCGGCCGCGTGCTGGAGATTCCCGAGTCCATCCACGCCGAGATGATCGGCCATGCCATCCTCGGTCTACCCGATGAAGCGTGCGGGCTCTTCGCCGGACCGTTCGGTGGCGACCGCGTCGAGCGGTTCTTCCCGATGACCAACGCGGCGAAGTCCAGCCAGATCTATCAGCTCGACGGCCAGGAGATGATGGACGTCGAGCGCACCGCTGACGACGCCGGCATCGCGGTGATCGGGGTGATGCACTCCCACACGCACACCACGAACTATCCGTCGCCCACCGACGTCGCCGACGCCGCCCGGTTCGACCCGTTCGGGGCCTGGCGGTTCGTCATCGTCTCGCTCAAGCACCCCGATCCGTCGCTACGCAGCTATCGCATCCTCGACGGCGACATCACCGAAGAACCCGTCACCATCCACCCCTGACCCTCACCCCGTCCCAAAACCCCCGAAATTGAGGCGACTTCACCACCGCCGCGGTGGTCAACTCGCCTCGAGAAGCCTCGAGAAGGGGCTGGGGGGATGTGATGGGGGGGGTCAGAGGCGGATGGCGCCGGCGAGGATGCGGGCGTGGAGATCGGTGTCGAGGGGGACGTAAGTCTCCGCGTTGGCATCGAAGAACCAGATCGGGTCGGGGAGCGCGGGATCGAACCCCTCGGCGACGGCGTCCTTCTTGCGGTGTTTGAACGTGGTGGTGATCTCGACCTCGGTCTGCAGGCGCAGGAACATCGGCCGGGCGTAGGCCGCCAGATTGGCCGCGACGTGACCGGCCGCGGCTTCCGGCGAGAACTCGTCGTCGACCACGACGGTGGCCATCCCGGCGCGGCCGTCGGTGCCGGGTACCTCCACCCCGTAGACGTTCGCCTCGAGCACGCCGTCGCAGGCTCCGAGGACGGCGGCGACCTCCGCCGTCGAGACGTTCTCGCCCTTCCAACGGAAGGTGTCACCGACCCGGTCGACGAAGAAGTAGTAGCCGTCCTCGTCGCAGCTCAGCAGGTCGCCGGTGCGGAAGTAGGCGTCGCCGTCCTTGAACGCGTTGCGCAGCACCTTGCGTTCGCTGGCCTCGTCGTCGGAGTAGCCCTCGAACGGCGTGACGCTGGTGATGCGCATGATCGCCTCGCCCGGCTCGTTCGGCCCGACCTCGATCACATGGCCCTGCGCGTC
Source organism: Acidimicrobiales bacterium (assembly GCA_040219515.1). Taxonomy (NCBI): domain Bacteria; kingdom Bacillati; phylum Actinomycetota; class Acidimicrobiia; order Acidimicrobiales; species Acidimicrobiales bacterium. Next base: position 10,964 of record JAVJSI010000008.1, on the reverse strand, counting down.
GCGCTCGAGTTCGTCGGCGGCGACGTCGTAGCGCACGAGATGGATCCCCATCCGCTTGGCCAGCGCGGGGCGTAGCCGGCCGATCGCACCGATGCGATTGTCGAGGTTCACCAGCGAGCCGGTCCCCTCGGTGGCGCCGTAGAACTCGATGATCCTCGGGAGCCCGAAACGGTCCTGGAAGGTGGGCCACACGTCGGGCCGCAGTCCGTTGCCGACGCACACCCGCAGCTGGTGGGCCCGTTCGAGCGGATGGCTGGGGCTGTTGGCCAGGTAGCGGCAGAGCTCACCGATGTACTGGAAGGCGGTGGCCCCGAAGCGGGCACAGTCGTCCCAGAAACGGCTGGCGGAGAACCGACGGGTGCTGATGGCGGTGCCCCCCGTCAGCAGGGCCGCTCCGAGGGCCATCACGCCGCCGGCGGTGTGGTACATCGGCAGGGTGACGTACATCCGATCGTCGGCCCCGAACCCGATCATGGCCGCGGCGCCGCCCGCGACGGTCAGGAATTTGCCGTGGCTGAAGCGGGCGGCCTTGGGCAGCCCGGTGGTGCCGCTGGTGTAGATGAAGAAGAGTGGATCGCCGTTGACCAAGCCCGCGCGCACGGACGCGTCGGGCCGGTCGTCTCGGTAGTCCGCAAGCCCGGTCTCGGCGGCGTCGCTGCCCCATTCCCATTCGGTCAGCGCGTCGTCGGTGCGGGCCTCGGCCCACTGATCGGCGAGGTCGGGATCGATGATCAGGTGCTGCGCACCGGACACGCCGATCGAGTGGCGCAACGGTTCGCCGGTCAGGTTCGTGTTGATGAGCGCGGTGACCACCCCGACCTTGGCGAGCCCGAGCCAGGTGCCGACGAACTCGGGGCGGTTGTGCATGAGCAGCGCAACCACGTCGCCCTTGCCGAGCTGCTGGGCGATGGCCCAATGGGCGACGCGGTTGGCGTGGGCATCGAGTTCCCCGTAGGTGACCTCGCGGCCGTCGTCGTTGGCATCGATGATCGCGACGTGATCACGGCGGCGGTCGACCACCTTCTCGAAGCGCACCCCCACGGTCGAGGCGCTCGAGGCCCGATTCTTCGCCGCCTCCGGGGCGATCCGGCCCAGCGCCTGCAACATGCGCAGGTCGCTCTCGATTCGTTCCCTACGACTCAGCCGCGAGTGTGTTGTCCCCATGGGCCGACGATAGGCAACCGTGAGGGTTGGCGCTGGACTCCCACCGACTACAATCCCGAGTGAAATGGTCGGATTTAGGAGTCGTTCGTGGTGATCCACAATTCGGTGCTCGACATGATCGGCAACACGCCGATGGTCGACGTCAGCCGGCTGAGTCCGAATCCCCGCGTCCGCATCTTCGGCAAGATGGAGGGCCAGAACCCCGGCGGTTCGGTGAAGGACCGCATCGCCCGGTCGATGATCCTGGCCGCCGAGGCCGACGGCACCCTCACCCCGGGCAAGACCCTGATCGAACCGAGCTCGGGCAACACGGGCATCGCGCTGGCGATGATCGCCAAGGAGCGCGGCTACCCGATCAAGATCGTGCTGCCCGAGAACGTCAGCGTCGAGCGCCGGCAGATGCTCGCCGTGTTCGGCGCCGAGATCATCGACTCGCCCGGCGCCGAGGGCAGTAACGGCGCAGTGCGTCGGGCCCAGGCCCTCGCCGACGAACATCCCGAGTGGGTGTTCCTCTACCAGTACGCCAATGAGGCCAACCCGCAGGCCCACTACGACACGACCGGTCCGGAGATCTGGGCCGACGTTCCCGACGTCACCCACTTCGTGGCCGGGCTCGGCACCAGCGGCACGCTCATGGGCGTCGGCACCTACCTCAAGGAACAGAACCCCGCCGTCAAGATCCTTGCCGTCGAACCGCCCATCGGTGAGATGGTCGACGGGCTGCGCAATCTCGACGAGGGCTACATCCCGCCCGTCTACGAGAAGTGGGGCGGCCCCGACCTGCTCGACGGCAAGCGCATCGTGCGCCCGCGGGAGTCGCTCGAGTGGGTTCGCAGGCTCAGCGAGATCGGGATATTCAGCGGCATCTCTGCCGGCGCGGCCATGGCCGGTGCGGCCCGCACCGCCGAGAAGATCGGCGACGAGGACCCCGAGGCCGAGGCGACGATCGTCTTCATCGTCTGTGACGGCGGATGGAAGTACCTGTCCACCGGTGCGTGGACCGACGACCTCGACGAAGTGGTCGAGCGGGCCCAGAAGATCATCTACTTCTAGGACCGGCGCAAGATCGCCGTCAGGGGCCAGGCTCGGATCCGAGGATCGTCGCCCGTCCGGTGCGGCGCAGCGTGATCCGGTCGAGGTCCCCGACGGCGGGCGCCATCACGAGGTCGACATCGAGCGACAGGGTCACGGCGATGACCGTGCGACCCTGCGCATCGGTGGTGACGACGACCGTTTCCACACTGGCGGTGGAGAGCGATCCGGCCGCCACGGACGATTCGGCGATCGTTCGGGCGGCCGGTTCGCCAATCACGATGCCGTCGCCGTTGCGCAACCGAACCACGTCGAGTGCGGCGAGGGCGTCGTTCGCCGCCGATGCGGCAACGGACTGGAGTTCGCGGGCTCGCACCTGGGTGAGCGCGACGTCGACGGCGATCGCACCGAGCAGGAGCATGATCAGCGCGGCGGCCGGGAACAACAGCAGCACGGTGCCACGATCGCTCGCCCCTGTCGAAGCCGATCGCTGGTTCAACCCTCTTTCCTTCAACACTGGCGCTTTCAGCACTGCGCCACACCGTCGAGGCCGTTGCGAAAGGGGTCGACCACTTCGGTGTGGCTCGACTCGACGGTCGTAGCGGACCCGAAGCCACCCAGGAACGGGATGGCGATCGCCGGCACGTCATAGGTCACCCGCACCGTGACGCGGGCGCACCGCCCGAAGGAGTCGGCGAGAACGGGGGAGTGGACGGTTGCTCGATCGTCGCCCCGCCCGTAGGCGTCGAGGGTTTCCCGGGCCCGCTGTGTGGCCGTGCGGGTGGCCTCGGTCTCGGTCGTCGACTCGACGAAAGCTCGGGTGGCTTCTCGTGCGGCTGTGGTGACGGCGAACTTCGCGTCGATCACGCCCCACACGTTGACCAGTAGCAGCGTGAGACTCACGAACACGAGGAATCCGAAGGGCAGCACCTCCATACCGCCGACCTGCCCGCGATCGCCTCGGCACCTCTGGTTGTTCGGCAGGGTCACCGGTCGTCCTCTACCCGCACCTCGATCGTGCGGTCGAGCTCGGAGAGTGACAGCAGACCTCCCAAGCGCGCGGGAAGGATCGAGGGATGAGTCGCCACCACACGTACACGCACCACATCGGCCGACGCGCAGGTCCACTCGAGTCGCGCCCGCCCCGTTTCGGCGTAGGCGCCGAGATGATCCCGGAACGCGGCCTCGGCGTCGATCGCGGCGCCGCATCGGTCGCTCGCCGAATCGAAGGACGCGACCTCGCGGGCCGCGTCGTGCGCCGCTGCGGTGACCATCGATGTCGCGTAGAGGTTGAACAGCACCTGCACGGCGGTAAACATCAACAGCAGAAAGACCACGAACGCGGCGGCGGTGCCGATGGTGCCGACGCCTCGGTCGCCCCGGGCGACGACCGCCGGGCTCACGGCGCGCTGGCACCGATGTTGCCGACCTCGCGCTCGATGTTGGCCTCGGCATCGGTCCAGATGCCGTTGAAGGCAACCCACATGGCCGCGCCGATGAACGCGACGATGAGGACGGCGATCGCGGTGCTGATCACTCCCTCCCCACGGTCGTCGGTGAGCCGGGTGGCGGAACGATCGGCGGTCCGGGCGTTCGTGTGTCGGTTCATCTTCAGGTGCTCCCTCTTGCTTGTCGGTTGTCGGTTGATGAATCTCGTGCGACTTCGTTCTGGGTGGTGGTGCCCACTACGGCGATCCGAACAGGCTCAGCGCGTCGAGAAACGGCACCGCCATGAGCACAACTCCGGGGATCAGCGCCGCGACAGTCACCGGGACCCAGACCTGTTGATTGCGCCGCTCGATCGTTTCGATGAGGTTGCGCTGCGACTCCTGGCGCATCGAGCGGGCCTCGTCGCTGATCAGCCGACTGAGATCGGCGGTCTCCCGATTCATCGCCAACACCGAGATCAGGCGGTCCAGCGCATCGACGTCGGCCAGCTCGCCCCACTCGCGTAGGGCTGCCTGTTCGCTCAGGCCCTGCTGCATGCGCTGGGCGACCCGTCGCAGGTCGGCCGAGCAGTTGCCGCTGCCGCGCGCCGAGATCCGGTGCAGGGCTGCCCCCAGAGACCACCCGGCCGAGGTCAGCATCGCCAGTTGTTCAGCGACGACTGGGAGCTCGAGGAGCAGTCGCTCCTGCCAGGCGCGAGACGCCTCGGCGACCTGTTGCTCGAGCAGGAGGAATGCGAGCAGCGGCGACCCGAACACCAGCAGCATCGCCAGCGGTGCGGACAGCGTCAGCGCGACGGCGATCGCAGTGCCTCCGGCCACGGCGGCACCGGCCCAGGCCAACTGGCGGACACGAAAGCTCGTGGCGTCGAGGGGGGAGTGGATCCTCCGAAGCCGAACGGTCAGCTCCTCGCTCACGCCGAAGAGGCGGGCAATCCGTTCACCGGTCAGGCGGGCCAGGGGAGCGACGACCTCGCGGAACGAGGCCACCGACAACACACCCGCAGTGGTCGACCGCACTGCGCCCGGCGCGTAGGGAAGCAGTCGATCGCCCATGCTCGGACGGCGAAACCACCGTAGTTCCGAGAGGAGGAGGGCCGACCCGGTGAAGATCATCAGTCCGGCGGCGACGAGTGTTCGCGTCATCTCAGCTCCTGAACACCCGCTGGGGTTCGGGGAGCCGCATCACGCGGCCGGCCCAGAACCAGCAGAGCATGACGAGGGCGATCGCGAACATCACGATGGCCTGCCCGGTGGCCGACCGATATGCCTCGCGACCGTTGCCGATCGACGCGCCGGCTGCGGCCATACCGGCGGGAACGAGGAGCACGAAGACTCTGGCGAACCTTGCCCCGGCTTGGCGGCTCTGGGCGTCCTTGCGTCCCTGCACGTCCGCTCGGCGGTCCTCGGCCAGCGCCTCCAACCGTCGATCGAGATCGGTTCCCCCGAGCTCGTGGGCGAGGAGCAGCGTCTCGCAGGTCATGTCGGCGGTCGGATCGGCGAGGCGGTCCTTGAGTACGGTGAAGGTGGCACTCAGGTCGGTCGTGAGCAGCCATTCGCGCTGGGCAGCGGCGAAGACGGGCCGAAGCTCCGCAGGCCCCCGGGCGCCGACCTCGAACAGGGCTTGTGGGATGGACCGCCCGAGGGAGGCGGTCTGGACCCGCACCTCCTCGATCATGCGCGGCCACGCCTCCTGCGCTCGGCGCCGACCGGCAAGACGTCGGTTGCGATAGGAGGCGACCGGGAACGAACCGCCGAAGATCCCGATACTGAGGGCGGGCGCGACGCCGCCGAACGCGACGTAGCCGACGAGCGCGCACAGCACACCGAGAGCGGCGACCACGCCGAGGAATGCTCGACGATCGACCTCGTCGAGACCCGCTTGATGGAGCCAGGCGTCGACGTCGACTCGACGAGATCGTGTCGATCCGCTCACCCGGACGCCGATGCCCCAACCTCGATGATCGAGTGCGAGCGCGGAGTAGAGGAGGCCCGTACCGAGCGCGGAGAGAGCGGCGACGCCGAGCGTGATCATGGGCCGTCGAGTCCTGCGGCGGCGAACGCGTGATGGAGTCGAACGGGTCGGTTCTCGGTTCGCTGCAACGAACCACCGGGCTCGCGGCGAAAGAGCTCGGTGGTGGTGAACTGGTTTCCGTCGGCTGCGGCGGCGAGATCCTCGACCGCGATGATCGACGAAACCCGAGGCCCATCGGCCGTGCGAACGCAGTGCACGACCACATCGATCGCTTCCGACACGAGGTTGTTGAGCGCGGACATGGGGAGCTCGTTGCTCGTGTCGGCAAGTTGGCAGATGAACCTCAGCCGACTCAGCGCCTGGCGTGCCGAACCGGCATGGATCGTGGTGAAGCCCTTGACGCCCGACGAGAGGGTGAGCAGCAGCGGGAGGGCCTCGCGGTCGCGAACCTCGCCCACGATCGCGACATCCGGCGCCATTCGCAGAAAACCGGAGACGAGTCGACGGAGGTCGATCTCGGGTCGGTCGGGTCGGCCGGGCCGGGTCTGCATGCTCGCGACGTTGGGGAGCGGAACGTCGGCCTCGAAGACCTCCTCGGCGATCACGACGCGCAGCGACGGATCCAGCTCCGCCGCACAACAGCTGAGCATCGTGGTCTTGCCCGCGCCGGGAGCGCCTGCAACGACGATGGTCTGGCGGGCCTCGACGCAGCGCCTCAGAAACGCCGCCGCCTCGTGGGTGAGCATCGCTCGCGCGACGAGCTCGTCGAGACTGCGGATGTCCACGCCGGTGAATTTGCGGATGTTGACCATCACGTGGCCGCCGCGTGACACGTCACTGTGGACGATGTGAAGCCGGGCCCCGGTATCGAGTTGAGCGTCCTGGAGTCCTTGGCTGGGGTCGAGCGTGCGATGCGCCTGTGCGGCGTCGTCGAGGATCTTGGTGAGCACCCGCACGACGTGGTCGTCGTCGTGGAACACCTCGTCGTGATAGCCGGAGGGCCCTCGATGGCGTTTGACGAAGATGCTGTCGGGCGCGTTCACCATGATTTCCCACACGTCGTCGTCGAGAAGCAATGGGGCCAGGGGTCCGTAGCCGACGAGGTTGCGCAGCGCTCGCTCGACGACCAGGTCGGCGTCGTGCAGCGGGTAGGGCCGTAGTCCGCGACGGTGATCGTCGTTCCATGTCTCGACCTCATCGGCGATGATCGCGGCCAGCGCGTCGGTCGAGCGTTCGGCGTCGAGGTCGATGGCCTCGTCCTTGGCCCGGTCCTGGACCCGTCGCTCGACGGCCAGGAGAGGGTTGGCGTCACCGGCGATGCTCATCCAGCCTCCTCGGCCCACGCACCGAGCGAACCCGGGACGACCGGGACCGGCGAGCCGTCGAGGGACGGGTCGGGTGCGAACCTGCGGGGTGAAAGGCTTTCGAGCCGCCGGGTCAGCTCCCGGTGGATCGGTCGACCGACCTGGGGCGGTAGGCGGAAGCCGTCGCGAAGCGCGTCTTCGAGGTCGCCCCGCTCGGCCGTGAAGACCGGATTGCCCACCGGGTCGGCGTCGCCGGACAGAAGCGCGGCGAGGGCCCTGACCGCCTCGGCCCGCCGCCGAGCGCCCTTGGCCGCCCGTGCGCAGAGCGGCACGATGCGAGCTGGGTCGACGCCGTGGTCGCGTGTTGACCGGACGAGTCGAGCCAGGGAGTGGAGTCCCTTGGTGGAGGGATTGCCGACCGCGACCACGAGGTCGGCCCGGGTGATCGACGACCGAGCCATGGTGTTGCGGTCTTCCACGTCGATCGAGCCGGTCGTGTGTTCGCCCTCGGTGTCGGCGTCGACGTCGGCAACGACGATCCGGTAGGACCGCAGAAGCCCGTCGAGTGCCGCGTCGAAGGCCCGGGGCCTGATCGCCGTCCAGTCGCGATGCCGTCGGAGTCCGAGCATCAGGTGGTACCCCCGGTCCTCGACCTCGAAGGTGAGCGATCGCACCACGTCGATGGGCGGCCGAGCCGCGCGGTGGGCCTCGGTGAGCTCCTGGATGCCGGGACTGAGCTCTCGAGCGTCGTGCAACATCCCCTGCTCGGCGTGCAGCGCCAGGTCGGCCAGCACGACCATCGCATGGTTGCTGGGTTCGGCGCCGAAGGCCTGGGCGATCGACATCGCGGTGATCGACGCGCCGACGCCGCCGGATCCGACGACGGCGATCAGTCGTCCCCGCCACGACGGTTCATCGACGGGCTCGGGGTGGGGGAGCGACGCAACGGCGGAGATCGGCACGGCGTGGTCGGCCAGGACCGTGAGCAGATCGTCGCGGCCGAAGGCGGCCGGCAGCACTGCCGCCACGCCCAGCTCGGTCCAGCCCCGGGGCACGGTGGGATCGACCGCAATGACGGCGGCGCCGGCACTGCGGACCGTCTCGACGAGGTCGCGGTCGAGTCCGCTGACGTCGCCGCCGACGAGCAGTGCCGAGTAGGCCCGACCGCCGCGGATGCGGGCCCGGACCTCGTTGGGTGACGCGCACTTCACGAAGTCGACGGGCACCACTGCCGTGCTCGACCAGCGGGCGAGATCCCGGAACCATGCGGCCCTGGGGTGGGCGAGTCCCAGCACGATCCAGCGGTCGCCGTTCATGTCGCGTCCTCGGGGTCCTGGCGCAGGATCGCCGGGTAGTCGTCGTCGATGACCCGACTGGTGAGCACGACGGTGAGTGACTCGTAGGAGAGCAGGGTGGCCGTGGCGACGTCGTCGGCCGATGTGAGGGCAACGGTCAGCCGGGCCGAGTCGGATGCCCCGAAGTCGGCGGCGGCGACCTGGTAGGAGAGCACCACGGCGTGTTCCAGTGCGGTGTGCAGTGCGGCGTCGGTGCTCGAGTAGGCGAGAATGGTGACCCGGTCGCCCTGCATCAACTGGTCGGGGGCCCGATCGACCGGCACCGGGAACGTCAGCTCGTGCACCGAGGTGACCGGCACGCCGTCGACCGATGGTGCGGCTCGGAGGTCGCGCTCGTCGACGAGCGAGCCGGCCCGCAGCGGTGTCAGGACGGTGGCACCGTCGAGCCCCGTGGTGGATCTGAGCACGGTTGCCGAGACCTCCGGCGCGAGATCCATGGGGACGGCGACGACGTCGTCGACGGACACGGTCGCGCCGGCGTCGACATCGCGGGTCAGCACGAGGTAGCTGGTGGAGGGCCTGTCGTCAGCACCGCTGGCCACGACGAACGTGCCCACGGCCGCAACGGTGACCAGCAATGCGCCGACCAGGGCGCGGCTGTTGGGCAGCCCCCGTCGGGGCCCGAAGGATCGTCGGGGTGCCTCCGGGGTCTCGTCAGTGTCGGGCGCGGTCACGTCGCCGTGCCCACTGGCCGGGGTGAGTCATCACCGAACACTCGCAAAGTGGGCGAAAGTGTGCGAAGGTCGGCGAATGGCTCCCGCTTCCTCATCAGACGGCTCCACCGGCGACTCGACCGAGGACGAGTCGGCCGACCGTGAGATCGAATGGCTCTCGACCCTCGCCGCCGCCGAACGGGTGGGGGTCACCCAGCGCACGCTCTATCGCTTCATCAACGAGGGGCAGTTGCCGGCGTTCAAGTTCGGTCGGGTGATTCGGCTCAAGAAGGCCGATGTCGACACCTACATCGAGAGCTGCCGCGTCGAACCCGGCTCGATGAGCCATTTGTATCCGGAGACCGCCGGGTCGAGCGACGACTGACTGGTGCAATAACATCTTGCAAGGATTACTCGCAAGATCGGCATTCTGTCAAGGTCGGGTCAGGGAGCGACCGCGGCCCAGGCTTCGGCCACCTCTTTGTTGCCACTGATCGTGGCGCCGCCGCCACGTCCCCACAGGTAGAGGAGCAGGTCCTCGGCGGGGCCGTGCACGGTTGCGTCGGCGACCGTGCCGGCGTCGCCGTTGCGGGCGACGAGCAGGGTGCCGTCCATGGCCCGGATGCGCCAGCGATCGGTGCCGTCGGTCCGCTCGAGCAGGACATCACCGTCGGGGTATTCCACGCTGCCACCGTCACCCCGGAACCGCATGCCGACGTCGAGGACCTCGTTGACGCCGTCGGTGGCCACCTCGGCGTCGATGTGTGACGAGATGCCGGCCGCGTCCTCGGCGTCCCAGCGGTGCACGACCGTCTCCTGGAGCATGCGCCGGTGGTAGAAGCCACCGTTGCGGCGGTCGGTCCACGACCAGACCGATTCGTCGGGACCGATATCGGCCAGCGCAACCAGCACCAGGTCGAGGCCGGCGCGACACCAGTCCCACGGGGCGGTCGGGTCAGCCGGTTCGTGGTCGGGCCACCGCTCGGGCTTCTGGAGCCGATTCGCGGTCCAGTGGGCCACCCGGCGGTGCACCCCGGTGGTGTGGATCGCGAGGTCGGTGTTGGTCCACCCGGGGCAGGCCCGCACCGTCGCGTCGGGCGCTCGTTCGGCCGCAGCGATGAGCGCCTCGCCGTCACGGCGGATCATCTGGAGGGCGGTCTCGAGATCGACGGTCATCAACGGCTCCGGGTCGGAAGTCGTGAGCCCTCTGCCCACTCGCAGCGACGGTAGCGGCCGATGTAGCGTCCGGGGTGCACGGCCGGGGTGGGGTGCACAGATCGGGGCAGACACGTGACGGACATCGCGGACAGTGGTCTCTCAGGTGGCGACTTCGCCGCCGGCGCCGATCGCTTCGTCGAGGACCTCAACGACGGTGTGCCGATCGCGGTCGCCCTCGAGGCGGCGAACAATGTCTCGGCGAGCAATGTCGCCCACTACCCGTCGGTCGTCGAGTGCGGCACCAGAATGCTTAGCGACACCGGGGAGATCGACATGAAGCGCCTGGCCGCCGAGGCGGGCGTGAGTCGGGCCACCCTCTACCGCTACTACCCAGACAAGTCGAAGGTCGAGGCCGAGGTCGCCCGCATCGGTATCGAGGGGATGGCCGACGCCGCTCGTCACGAGCAGGGAGTGGCGGCGAAGTTCCGGGTTGCGGCCGATTATCTCGTCGGCCACCCGGGGGAGGCCGCCGCGATCTTCCCCTTCGCGGCGATGGTCTCAGTGGGAGTGCTCGGCGCCGTGGTCGAGCAGATCACCGGCGACGAGTCGTGCGCGCCTCTCCTCATCGGCATCGCAGTGATGGCGGCCACCCCGCGGCGGCACGCACGCGACGAGGACCTGCTCCGCCGCTACATCGAGGACTGCGCCACGTCGTTGGGATGACCGAGACGTGGGTCAGGTGATTTCTGTTCCGTCGGGTCGGTGGGTGTGCCATTGGCCGGTGGGGTCTCGGCGGGTGGTGAAGTGTTTCTGTTTCCAGCGGTTGTGTTTGCCGCAGAAGGGTCCGCCGTTGTGCGGGTTGGTTTCGCCGCCGGTGG